>JABUUT010000045.1:37669-46667 GCA_021443045.1 Fibrobacteraceae bacterium | reverse complement strand
GTTACATCGGGCAGGGAATCCACCATGGTGCGGCCAAAGTAGTCGGCTACCGAAATGCTGGGCGGGTTGTCGCAGTTGGCAAGCTGCGAGGTGGCATCGGTCCATACGCCCATGGTGCGACCCTTATCGGGGCAATCCATGGAAGGTAAAAGTTTGAACCGAGGGTAAGGCTTTGTTTCGGGCTCCTGGGCAGGGGAAGCTCCCGCCATGTTAGATTGACCAAAGGCAATGTAAATGTGGAAATTAGGGTCGGGAGCCGCAGAAATTTTCTGTGGAAGAATTCCGAAACCTACAAGAGCACACCCTGCCATAACTAGATTTTTAAAAAAAGATTGTCCCATAATACACCCTTATGTATCATACCAATGATTATAAATATATTTTTGATACAGAGTAAAAATCTAAACGGGCCGCAAATCTCATGGAAAAATTGTCCATGGCCTAAAATCCAGCCTAAAAAACAGACTGAACAGCATCAAAAATGCGATTTACACCTAAACGGAAAGTTTCCGGTTCCTGAAGCAGAGAAATCACAATCCAGCCATCTTCCTCAAAATCAAAGAAAAAACCAGGCTGGACCAATACATGATGCTTTTGTAAAAGATCCAGAGTCATTTGTTCATCATCATTGGCTAGGCGCAGGGCGGCGTACCAGCCGCCAAGAACTTCGGGGCAAACTTTGGTAGAAAATTTGGAACGGAGGTACTGGTAATTTTCTGAAGTTCTTTGCAAAACCGCCTGTTCGTACACCCAGGAATCTTCAAGCAGCGGTTTTGCCAGCGCCTGCGCCGTAGAAGATACACTAAGGTAGGCATCAGTCACAAATTCAAGAGCCTCGTGAATCTTTTCGAAATCGTCCTCGGGAATATACATGGCCATCCACCCCAACTTTAACTGGGGACTTCCCACCGTTTTGCTAAGACCATTCAACCAAAAAATAGGACAACTTGGAGAAGTTCCCTCCAAATATTCATAACTGCGTTTTACCCCATCACCCAAAGGATAATCCCCAAAAACCTCATCCACAACCAAAACCAAATTCCGTTCTTCGCAAAAAGCTACAACCTGGTTCCACTCCTGCCTCGAAATACAGTGGCCTGTGGGGTTGTGGGGCGATACCAGCAATAGAATTTTGGCGTTTTCGGGAGCCGAAAGCAAGCTGTCGGTATCCAATACAAATCGAAAACGATTCTTTTCGGCACCCATTTTTTTAAGGGAGGGCTCACGATGAATTTGTAGAAAATAAGGATAACATTCCAGATGTTCCAAAGCCGCCAACGTATCCAAAAGAGGGTACCCCGGCAAAGGGGTCAAAATAGCATCTCCTGGGTTGCAAAAAACCTTGAACAAAATGGAATAGGCTTCGCTGGTGCTCGCCGTCAATAAAATCTGATCAGTGGTAAAAAGCCCCCCTCGCCTTTTGTAGTAATTAACAACGGCCCTTCGTGTTTCAAGTTGGCCAGAGGCATCCGCCACCCATGAGCCAAATTCACTGCAGCATTTTTCTACAGCCAAATTAAGTTTTGCTGGAAGCCCCACCTTAATGGGAGAACTTACAGTAAGGTCAATTAAACCGGGGGCAGCCCCAAGAGAAAACACTTCTTTTTTAGACTTTTCCAACTGGCAAAAAAAAGGACTCGGAGATAAATCCTTAGGTAGTCTTGAAGAAAGCACATATTTCCGGGCCATGGCTGTAAATTACTTTTTCTTGAATTTCACAAACAAAATTCCCGCCAAAAGAATTCCGGCAGGAAGGCAAGCCGCTACAGTAAGAAGTAAAAATTTTTGCCAATGGGAAAGGCCCTTCAATTTAGAACGACCAGCATCAACCTTTTCAAATGCCTCCTTGGCCTTGGGGCTTACAGAAGAAACCTTCTGACGAGCCGCTTTGTAGCAACCTTTCCCAAAGTTCCATACTTTGTCTGCAACCTTAAAACTAAAGCTTACTTCTTGATTTTCAGGCATACACCCTACTTGTACAAAAGATTTACACCACCAAAAAGGGCTCGCATGTTAGCCTTCAAGGTGTCGCTAGACACACCGCGGCCTTCGATTTCAAGACCACCGGCACGCAACAAAATGCGGCTCAGGCCGCGGCCAGCCCACATTTTATCGGTTTCAGGAACAACCAACTGGCGGTACTTCACCAATTCTACAGGCATTCCAATTTCCCGCATCAACATAAGACCCGCTTCAATGGGCCCTTCGGCAGTAACAGACTTAACCATGGCCTCCCCATCTTTCTTAAAGTGGAAGATAAAGCGGTTTTCGTCGGGAATCACTTCAATATTATTGAAAATCAGCCGTCCATTTACATTCACCAGCTGTTCACGGAATACATCCAGCACACGCTCTGCAGAAAGTTCGCCTTCCTTTTCACTGCAAGACTTAAGAATCGGTTGCAGTTCTGCGGCCTCAGACAAAGTCATCTTGTAGCCAAACTTTGTGATAATCTCGTAAACAGCGGTGCGACCACTCTGGCTGGTAAAGCTGAGGGAATCGTTCTGGTTGCGTCCAATAATGGAATAATCAATGGGGCGATAGGCACCCTTCTTCATATCCTTTGTTTTGCTGGCACCATCTTGGTGAATGCCACTGCGGTGTACAATCGCTTCGGCACCAATGAGGGGCGCACGACTGTATATGCTAATGCCAGACCAATGACTTATTAAAATAGCCGTTTCGTAGATGCGTTCCATGTGTAGGCCCGTATCCACGCCAGAATTGTGTAAACCAACAGCCACTTCATAAAAGTTGGTGTTTCCGCAACGTTCACCAAGGCCATTCAAGGCAACTTCCAACTGTGTTGCCCCCACAAAGAAACTTTCAACAGTTGCTGCAGTAGCCATGCCCAAATCATTGTGGCAGTGAACAGAGATAGTCACATTCTTAGGCAAAGCCTCATACACCTGCTTTACCTGATCCACATACAACATGGGGCGGTACCGCTCCACCGTATTTGGCAAATTGATAGTGGTAGCTCCGGCCTCCACCACAGCCTTTAAAACATCAATCACAAAATCCATGTTTTCCAGGCAGTCGCCAAAATGTTCTGCACTAAATTCCACCGTACCCCGTTCCCCCACCAGGGACTTTGCAAAAGACACGCAATCAACAGCCTTTTCTTTTACCTGCTCTGGAGTCAGGTGGAGCACATGCTCCATCGACAGAGGGCTGGTGGCCAAAAATGTATGGATGCGAGGATTGGGCGCGTACTGAACCGCTTCCCAGCAACGCTGGATATCGCTCTTTACACAACGAGCCAGCCCCGAAACCACAACCTTCTGAGCCACCTCATCACCGTCTTTGGCCAATTGAGCCGTAAGTTTCGCCAATTCCATGCAAGATTCAAAATCCATTTCGGAAGAAGCTGGGAACCCCACTTCGGCACCCTGAACACCCAATTTTAAAAGTTGCAGGTAAACATCTTTCTTCTGAGCGTTGTTCCAAGGCTTTGGCAAAGCCTGATTCCCGTCACGGAGAGTGACATCATAAAAGAAGGGTTTTCTATTTTCCATATCCATTTTATCTCCTTGCCGCAACTAATTCGATGGGCAAAGTTTTCATATTTCTCTACCTAATTTAGAAAAAAAACGAAACCCGCTTCGAACTAGAAGCGGGCCTGTTTTAGTTAAAATTGGCAAATTCAATGATTTGACAAACCGCAACTACAAGACTCACGCTTCTTGCGCGTTTCCTAGAAGTAGTCGTAGAGTGTTCAAAAACATTTTCATGCTGTTAATATACATTTATTTCTTTCAGTAGGCAAGGGTTTAAAAAAGACTTGTCCCATTTTTGAGGGGCGGACGATGCCTGGGGTTGTGCCAATCGGGTTCTCCACCACTTACCAAAAATAATTTATATTCTTTACATGACCGCCCTTGATGATTTCCTTTTTTTTGATATAGAGTACAACCCAAGTACAGAGACTATTCGCGAATACGGATTTTCTTTTGGTGATACCCAGTATCGGGGTAGTCAGCCTACAGTTTTGGCGGAAGCGGCAGAAAAGGCCAAATATTTTGTTGGCCACAACATCCTTGTTCACGATGCCCCCATCATCAAGAAAAATTTTAACATCCAATTTCCGTCTGTTCGAGCCCTTGACACCTTGATGCTTTCATCGTTGCTGTTTCCGAGAAAGCCCTATCACAAGTTACGCAAGGAATACCTCCATGACGAAAACAACCCTTCGGACCCCCTGAAGGATGCAGAACTTTGCAAACAACTGCTGCAGGACTGCGTTGAAAAATGGAACACTTACCCATGGCAGTTGAAAAGTCTCCTTTATCAGTTTTTAAAAGAGGAGCCAGGTTTTGCACCCTTCTTTGATTTGGTTTATTTTGAAGAACGCGCTGCAATAAAAAAGAATATTCAAGAAATTCAGCGATGGTTCATTGAACATTTCAAAAACAACATTTGCCTCAATCAGAATTTTGAGGACGAATGGGTAAAATTCCGCACAGAATGGTGCTACTTGATAACCCTTTTCTACGAGGAAGGGCCCAGCGATTTTCTTCCCTACTGGGTTCGCTACCGTTACCCCCATGTAGAAAATATTCTGCATCGTCGGCGCATGGTTCCTTGCAAAGACACCCACTGTCCCTATTGCAGTGAAAACCTGAATCTGGTAAAGCAACTGAACAAGTGGTTTAATTTCCCAGGCTTTAGAAAATTCAGTGAAGAAGAAGCGGTTCCCTTGCAGCAGCAAGTTGCGGAAGCCGCCATGACAGGAAAATCATTTTTGGCGGTGTTCCCTACGGGAGGTGGTAAGAGTCTTACTTTCCAATTGCCGGCCCTTATTGCAGGTTCCCAGGTGGGGGCCCTTACGGTAGTGATTACGCCCATTGTGGCATTGATGAAAGACCAGGTGGATGTTCTTGAAAAAAGGCGGAACATCAGCAAGGCTACTTACATAAATTCCCTGCTTTCGCCCTTGGAACGCAAGGAGGCTATCGAAGCCGTTTATGACGGAGACAAGGACATACTCTACATTTCCCCAGAATCACTGCGTTCCAACACCACATTTAATTTGTTAAAACACAGGCGCATTGCCCGCATTGTGGTGGACGAAGCCCACTGTTTTTCTAGCTGGGGCCATGATTTTCGTGTAGACTATTTGTACTTGGCTGATTTTCTTTTGGATTTGCAAAAAGAAAAAAAACTAGAGGAACAAATTCCCATCAGTTGTTTTACCGCCACAGCAAAGGTTTCTGTAGTTGATGACATTTGCAGCTATTTCGAGAAACGCCTTAACCTTACATTGGAACGTTTCATCAGCCCCGCCAAACGAGTCAATTTAACTTATTCTGTTGTTCCCGCCTCAGAAAATAGCAAGGAGCGGGAAAGCCAGCTGCGCATACTCCTCAATGGTTATCAAGGGCCAAAAATTGTCTATGCGTCCAAAGTAAAAACCACCTTACATCTGTCGGATTATTTAAAAGGTCATGGTTTTGAGAGTGCCAGTTATAATGGCCCCATGGACTCCGAAGAAAAAATGCAGGTGCAAGATAATTTTCAAAACGGAAGCGTTGATACCATTGTGGCTACCACCGCTTTTGGAATGGGCGTTGACAAAGACAATGTGGAACTAGTTGCCCATTATGAAATTTCTTCCACGCTAGAAAACTATGTGCAAGAAGCTGGCCGTGCTGGGCGAAATCCCGATTTGCAGGCCCAATGCACCGTACTTTACAACAAGAACGATTTGAACACCCACTTTCAAATTTTACAGCAATCCAAGCTTTCCCCACAAGAAATCAATTCCGTATGGAAAGTTCTTAGAAAAGAGGCAGCCCAACGCACAAAAGTCACCATGTCCGCTGTGGAAATTGCAGATAAATGTGGGTGGACCGAAAAAGAGACTAATACAGGCGACATTACAACCAAAGTGAAATTGGCCATTCTCGTTTTGGAAGAACAGGGATTTTTAAAACGAAACCGCAACAAGACCCAAATGTATGGCAGTTCCATTTCTGTAGACTCCGTAGAAAAGGCCCGCATCGCTTTGGGAGAAAACGCCCACGTTCCCAAGACCGTAGAAAACCTCGCCTTCCGCATTATTCGAGAAATTGTATCCAAACGTTGGACTCGAAATCCTGAATGTGCCTTAGACGAAATGGTAGTAAACTTGGGAATAACGCGAAACGAAGCCAATGTGGGCCTTCGGCTTTTGCGAGCAAAAAATTTGCTGGATGAAAAGAATGACTGGAGTTTGCGATTAAAGAAAGGGAATGTGACCAGTAAAAGTATTTTGGCAGAAGCAAAGGACTTGCAAAAAGTTTTGCTGAAGGATTGTGAAAAATTTGGGGCGACAGAACGTTTTTCTTTAAACCTTTCAAAACTGAACAGCACCCTCAACCACCCTAATGCCAGTGTTTCACGAAGAAGCCTTTTGATTTTCCGCGGAATATTGCGTTACTGGGCCCACGAAAGCGTGGCAGAAATCCACCTCCTTGAAGCAGGGCATCAGATTTATCAAATTGAATTTTTAAAATCACCTATAGAAATAAGAAAGGAGTTAGAAAAAAAATGGACGTTCTTTGAAAACGTTGTCGAAGGTCTGCTGGCTTACCAAAAAGAACAAGATGATAAGAACATCATTTGGTTTTCCCTCAGTGGGCTTATCGAAAAAATTCGTGGAAAGGGAGCCTCCCAAAATTTGGAGTATCAAAAGCACATTGAATATGCGCTTCTTTTTTTGCACTTGATTGGATCCGTTGTTCTAGACAAGGGTTTGGTAGTCTTCTACACAGGTTTGGTTATAGAATTTGACGAATATGCGAAATCAAAAGTCTTTACCGAAAAGGATTTTGAACTATTAGACAACCACTACAAGCATAAAGCACAAGCCATTCATATTGTAGGCAAATACGCCGACCTAATGCTTGAAGATAAAGAAAAAGCTCAAGAATTTTTAAATGATTACTTTATTCTAAATGAGGTTGATTTTAGTCTCAAATACTTCTTGGGTAATATCAATGACGATGCTGTTTCCGATGAAATGCGAAAAAATATCGAAAATGTAAATGAGGAACAGCGTGCTGTTATTCGAAGCCGACAAAAGCATATTCTGGTAGGAGCAGGCCCCGGTTCAGGAAAGACGAAACTACTAGTTCACAAGGCTGCCTCTCTATTGTGGATTGAAAAAACAAAGCCTGACGCCCTTTTGATTTTGACCTATACAAGAGCCGCCTGCCGGGAGCTAAAGAAACGGCTCATTGACCTTGCCGGCCCCTTGGCAAAATCGGTTACCATATCCACCTTCCACGCACTGGCTTTTTCCATTCTTGGGATTCAAGGTTCTAAAAACGAGCTTGATAAAGACGGTGGCTCCGATGTAATTGCAAAAGCAGCCGACTTACTAAAAAATGGCGAAGATGTAGGCGTTGGAGCCCCATCTGTAATACTTGTAGATGAATTTCAGGATTTATCCTTGGCAGAATACAATCTGTTGCGTGCTCTTTACGACTTAAACGATAAAGGCTCCCGCATTATTGTGGTTGGCGATGATGATCAAAATATTTTTAGCTTTAGGGGAGGCTCCTCTGAATTTTTTGAAAGGTTCAAGAACGACTACGAGAAAACAAAATCTTATTACCTCTCAACAAATTACCGCTCCTGCATAAACCTTGTAAAAAGCAGTGCGCCCATATTAGGCCTTTTAAAGAACCGCATTAAAGAAGGTGTTCCCCAACAGGCAAGAAATTTAACCAAAGGCACCCTTGTTTTTTATCAATACACAGACAAAGTAAAAGCAGCCTTTGCAGCCCCCTACTTAGCCAAAGAATTATCCATCAGGGTTCCTGGAGAATCGTTCGCAATACTTTCTCGAGAAAACGCTGAATCCTACCTTTCGGCAGCAAAACTGGAAGAATTAAAAGCCCCCTTCGGGATGTTAAAGAATCGGGATAAGGACAAATGCTCCATAGATAACATCCGTGAAATTATAGGATTCCGAAAATTCCTTGAAGAAAATCCATCAGAAAATTTTTCTTGGAGCATTAGCGATTTTGCAAGCATGAAAAATGAATACTGCTCACAGCACGCAAAAGAAAGCGCTTTCACTCTTTTAGATTTTATAGTACAAGATTACATAGACGAAACAAAAAAATGCAGCGACGAATTAGTAACCTTGGGCGGATTTATACAGCATTTAAGCGAGCTCACCTTTGCCGATTTGCAAAAAGATAATCTGGCCCCCATATCAGTGGGCACCATGCACAGTGCCAAAGGTTTGGAATGGGACCATGTGATTTTAAACTTGGCCAATTTTGAGACCCGCAATCAAGAAGAACTACGGCTTTTGTATGTGGCCGCTACAAGAGCCAAGAAAAGCGTTATCGTTCTAGGTGATAAAAAGAGACTGCCCTCCCAATGGCTAAATTCCTTTACCGAAAAAATGCTGAATACCGAGAACACGATTCCTCAAATTATGCACATAGAAACCTCATTGGCCGATGTAAACTTGGGACATTACCTAAATAACAAGGACTTACAAAAGCAATTTGAAAAGATGTCTTTAGGTACAACCCTTGCTGTGGAGCGCAATCAAGAATTCGGTGATTACGGCCTGCATTTTGATAACCATTTTGTTTCCTCATTTTCAAAAAAATTCAATGCACAAATTTCTTCCCTAGCACGCAACGGCTACACTCCAACATCAGCCACCATCTCCCAGTTTTCTGCATGGACATCAGATAAAGGAGATACAGTTTGGATTCCCTTATTGCGAGTGCAATTTAGACATGGAAATTCGTTACTATAAAAAATTTTCTCCTGTAGAAAAAGACTACCTGGACGCAATCAAGGAAACCTAAAACCAGTCTTCAAACGCCGAATGTAAAATTTGTCGGAAATGAATCCATCGCTGATTTTAGAGGTGCCCTTAATATAAAAAAAATTCTATCTTGTAAAAACAAAACACCAAACGGAATGCCATGAACGGTTTTAAGCTTTTAAAGACTTCCAGTAAATCCAAGGCCCGCCTAGGCGTGCT
>JABUUT010000045.1:33767-35352 GCA_021443045.1 Fibrobacteraceae bacterium | reverse complement strand
GAACCCGAATAAAAAGAGCCGCATCACCAAGGCATTTACAAACCGCTACCCGAGCGCAATCATCACAACAATCACTCCCGACAATTACGACAAATTTCTAATTTGACCAACCGATGATTCTGATAAGCTCTTGGACGAAAGCAATTTCTCAATAAAATGCATTTATAAATGCATATTATCGGCTCAAATGCAAAACATGGTTGATAAAGACAAAGTGGAATACGTTGCCACCAGTGAATCCGAGGGCAAAGTGTACATCAATAAGGAGCAATTCTTTGAAAACGTTCCGAAAATCGCCTGGGAATTTTTCATTGGCGGATACCAGCCAGCACAAAAGTGGCTCAAAGACCGCAAGGACCGCACGCTCACCTTCGACGACGTCCGCCACTACTGCAAAATCATCCCCATACCGGAAGAAACCCATCGTTTAATGCAGATGTTGTAAAAATTCATACTTACAAACTATTCCAAGGAATCTTTGTTCAGCAAAAAATAGAAATTCGTGAACAAATAGCCTTCTTCTAAGTTTATGAATTACAAATATAAAATCCAGCCCTATACTAGGCTGGATTTTGCATTTAAAAATATTTCACCAAATTATTTTTTCACAATTTTTTGGATGTAGGATTTTTGCGGTGTCACCAATCTGACGAAGTATACTCCAGACTGGAAGCGGCTCAGGTCCACACTGTTCCCCACATCATTCAAGCGGACTTTGCCACCGTCAACACCCATGATTTCGAGGCGGCGAATATCCGAGGCGCCAATTTCCAGGCGGGATTCCGCGCTGTTGTAGCGGATGGCGGGTGCCATTGGGGAAGTGTTCGACACCATTTGAGGAATATCGCCAGCAGAGGCTCCGTCATCGAATTTCACAACAATCAAATACAAATTCGAAGAATCGCCCTTGGTAATGGAGTGATCTCCGGCAGCCAAGTTCACCACTACAACGCCATTCTTCACTTCCACATTTTTACCATCCACCTTGATGTTGCCATTAAAGTCACCGTTCAACACAAGAGTCATTGCAGATGATTTAGATAAATTAAATTTAATTTGTGTAGAAGATTCCATCTTGAGGCATTGCGTCAAGGTTTCGCTGTCGAAGGTGACGGAACCCTTGCTTGTAGAAAGGTTGCCTACAATTTCAAAATACTCGCTCTGGGTTCCGCTCTGGGTAAAGTTGTGGATTACATCGCCTTCGATTTTCGAAATTGAGCCGCCGTTATTACCACCGTTATTACCGCCATTATCACCACCGTCTTCGCTAGAACCTGGTTCTACGCTGGAGCAGGATGCAGGAGGTTCCACAGAGCTGCTAGAAGATGTTGGGCCATCGACGCTAGAACTGCTGGATGCCGGCGGATTGGAGCTGCTGGAGCTTGCCGGAGTTTCCACAATCACAATTTGGCCTTCGCCCTGGATGCTCTTGATACTAGTCTGATAGGCCACCAGCGCACTCTTAAGCGCTTTGTTCACGGAGTAGTCTTCGTCGTCAGCTGCGGTAAAGGACCACTTGAAGTCGCCACCCTGAACGCGGCCCGCGTATGCCACCACAGAAGCCTTTGCTGCGGCAGGCTCTTCG
>JABUUT010000045.1:30009-33306 GCA_021443045.1 Fibrobacteraceae bacterium | reverse complement strand
TGGCGGGAGTCGGAATGGTCGTACCAGTTGTGGTGATAAGTGATGTAGAGGCCATCTGTTGTGCCTTCGGAAAGGCCCAGCAAATTGGACTTTCCATTATCCCAGAAGTGGTTGTAGCTAAAAGTCACATAGGTGGATTTTTTGCAGTCCAATGCGCCATCGCCCTTGGCCTGGTCTGCATCGGAACCGGCATCGCCATAGAACATGTCGTTGTTGTGAACCCAGATGTGTTCGTTTGTCTGTTGCAAGCTCACGTTGTCGCCTTCGGAGCTGTTCACATTCATAAAGCCCAAATTGCTCACTTCCACGTTCTGTGCATTCTTGATGCGGATCCCCCAGCCGTTGGCCACCGCGTCGGCACCGACTCCTTCTACAGTTACATAAGACTTTTCAGATTTTCCCAAGTCGATCATCATGTCGCCAGCCTGCAAAGAATCGGAATCGGTCACATTGCCGATGAAGCGCAAATCCAGGGGGCGGGTTTCGTAGCCTTTTTTGTAGCAGTTGAGAATGCCCTGAAAGCTTTTACAAGTGGTGGTAGCACCTTTGCTGCTGGTGGTTACATCCATGGTCACGGTATTCTTTGTTTTTTCGGTAACGTAAATGACCACGGCTCCGCTTTTTAACGTACCGTCGGCATTGTAGGCGCCAGGAACGCGGCCATTGCTAAAGGCAAAACCGGCGCGGTCGTGGGCTTTTACAGAGAGTGCGGAAGTGGTTACGCCAGACTGCTCGGAACCACCCACCACAGGGGCCACCTTGACGGTGTAAGAACCCGCCTTGAGGCCCGGAATATCCACACGCATGTAATTTCCGTAGCTGCGAACCAGGGGGGCATCCACCTTCACGTTGGTTTTGCCGTTACCGGAATAGTACACGTTGTAGGCAGAGGCACCACTCACATGAGTCCATTCCACAAAGGCGGACTCCAGCCAGCCTTCGGCTTTGTTAATAGTTTGGGCCATGGCCTGCACACCCATACAGGCCACAGCCGCCGAAACGAATACTTTAAAATTTTTCATAAAACATCCCTTTTTTGAGTTTTACGCAAAAAACCTTTTTGCGCTATGTTCTCAAATATTTAATAATAATATAACTTAAAAAATAACAAAAGTCAATATTTCTTTTAAATTTTACTAGATTTTTTAACATTTTTACTATTTAATGTTCTCAAAAAAAATATAGTCAATATAAAAAAGGGACCTTCTGCAAAATCATGCGTCAAATAAATCTTGGTTTTCGGTAGTCGGTTATCAGTGGTCAACGGTGAGGTCGCGACCTCGTCGCTTTGAGGAATGAGGCCGTCCTGTCATTGCGCTATGCGCTTGACTCTGGGTCTCAGCAATAAAAACTAGCAAGCTTGTTTTTGCAGCATTCGGCCTGCGAGTCATGGCGCTTCGCGCTGACTCTGGGCCTCAGCAATAAAAAAAAGCAAGCTTTTTTTTTGCTGCATTCGGACTGCGAGTCGTTCTGGAGGCACGAAGGCGATAGAATCAAATGCCGTTTGGTTCTGGAGGCTCGTAGAGCCGATTACGCCCCAAGGTGAGAGTAAATGGTTATCAGTTATCGGTTTTCAGTTATTGGTNGACCGCGAAATCGAAGCCTTGATTCCAAAGTTCTTCGACCTTTCTCCAGCGGGCCTCAACAAGATGCTGGACTTGAAGAAGCCTGGTTATGTGGCTACTGCTGCTCTCGGCCATTTTGGTCGCGAAGGCAAGCGCTTCACTTGGGAAAAAACCGACAAGGCTGCCGCTTTGAAGAAGGCTGTAAAGGTTTAATTCTAGGAACCAAATTTTTCTAAGGCGTTGGTAAAAGCCACGCCTTTTTTTATAATAAAGGGCAAGATGGATTCTGAAAAAAAAGAAAATTATCATGTTCGAGTGATTGGTGGCGGTTTGGCTGGCTGTGAGGCCGCCTTGCAGCTGGCTTCAAGAGGGTTCCTGGTAGACCTATACGAAATGCGGCCAAACAGACAGACGCCGGCCCATAGGGACGGCCACCTGGCCCAGCTTGTATGTTCCAACAGTTTTAAGGCCATAGGTAAAACCGCCCCCCACGGGCTTCTTAAAAACGAATTGAACATGCTGGGAAGCTTTCTTCTAGACTCTGCTAGAGAAGCTGCAGTGCCGGCGGGCGACTCCCTCACCGTCAACCGAGACATTTTTAGCGAGTCTGTGGAGCGTAAGATAGCTAAGTCTCCAAACATCACGCTCCACCGCGAGGAAGTAACCAGTTTGGAAGGAAACTTGCCTACCCTCGTGGCCGCCGGCCCCTTGGCAAGCGACGCCCTAGCAGACGACATCTTTAAACGTCTGGGAGGAAACCGGCTCCACTTTTTTGACGCCATCGCCCCTGTAGTCGAAGCCGACTCCATCGACTTTGAGCATGCCTTTTACCGCAACCGATGGGAAAAAGGGGAAACCGCCGATTTTATCAACTGCCCCCTAGACAAAGAAACTTACGATGCCTTTGTACAAAAACTACGGGAAGCCGAAGAAACAGAGCCCCGCCCCTTTGAAAAGCGGGAACTTTTTGAAGGATGTCTTCCTGTTGAAGAAATGGCACGCCGTGGCACAGAAACGCTACGTTTCGGGCCCATGCGGCCTGTTGGACTTGGCCTAGGCAACAACGGACACAAGTGGCATGCCGTTATTCAACTGCGGGCCGAGAACAAGCAAAAAACTTTGTTCAACATGGTTGGTTTTCAAACTCGTCTTAAATGGGGTACACAAAAAGAAATTTTCACCATGGTGCCCGCCTTAAAAAATGCCAAATTCGCCCGACTCGGCTGCATGCACCGCAACACATTCATTGAATCGCCTAAATTTTTAGATGCAACACTGCGACTAAGGCCCGAACTTCCCTGTGCCCAGGGAATTCCACCCACATGGTTTGCAGGGCAAATTACCGGCTCCGAAGGCTACACCGAAGCCATAGCCACAGGCTGGTATGCAGCCTGGAATATGTACAACACCTTAGTTCATGGTACTCCAGACCCACTGCCGGTATGCAGTTGCATTCGCGCCCTTATGGATAGGCTCGTAGAAGAAAACGAAGACTTTCAGCCCATGAATTTTAATTTTGGACTTTTACCCCACCTTACAGAAATGAAGAAGAAGAACAAAAAAGAAATTCTGGGGGCGGCTGCAGAAAAAGCTGTTATGGAATGGATTGCCCAACATAAAAAAAACGACCGATAAACACCGGCCGTTTTTTATATCGTCTAAGTTTTCTTATCAGAAATGAATGACGCGGACTTTTACCACCTTGTCCAGCTTCTCCAGCTTTTCCTTGATG
>JABUUT010000045.1:24883-27538 GCA_021443045.1 Fibrobacteraceae bacterium | reverse complement strand
TCAATCATGGTCTGGAAGGCCACAATCTGCTTTGCCATGTTGGGAGCGATGACACTGGGGTGGTTTGCGCCCGCCACCAGTTTAGCAAGGGCCTCGCGGTCGCCTCCGGTGGTGCCCATGACGAATGGAATTTTATGCTTTACATAGAATGCCGCGTTGTCGTTCACCGCCGAGGGATGGGTATAGTCAATGCAAATCATATTCGGGTATTTTTCAATCACTTCGCCGATGCGTTCTTCGCGGTTGCTGGGTTTCAAAAGTTGCACCGTGATTCCCGCCACTTCGGATTCGTTTTCCACGATGATTTCTCCAGTGAGGGAATAGGGCACCAGTTCCAGGCCTCGTGCCACGCAGGTTTCGGCAACAATTTTTCCCATGTTGCCGGGAATGCCATTCACCATTACATAAACAGCCATAAAAGCTCCTTAATAACACATTTTTTTACAATATAGAAAGAATGTGTATAGAGATAAAAGAAAATGAAAAAAATTCAAGGTACAAAAGCAAAAAAATCATAAAAAAAACACCTTCCTCAATACATACAAAATAACAATCCATAACATATAAGCAAAGACACTCATTTTTAGGCTTTTTTTGCAGAAAAATCCGATAAAAAGAAGGGAATACCACCCCAATTTTTACTAAATTTGTGCCCACTATGAGTAATTTGAAGAATGATTTATGGGTTGGTGTCGACGTAGGCTCCACTACAGTTAAAATAGCCGTTGTTGACCCAGAAACAACCAAACTTTTGCATTACACATACCAGCGCCACAATGCCATGCAGGCACAAAAGGTACATGAGGTGCTGCGTGAGGCCCACGGTCTTTTTCCAGGGAAAAATTTTAGGGTGGCCTTCTGTGGTAGTGGCGGTCAGCCGTTTGCCGATGCCACCCATGCCTTTTTTGTACAAGAGGTGGTGGCCAACGCTTTAGCTGTTCGCGCCTCCTACCCTGATACTCGAGTAGCCATTGAACTGGGTGGTCAGGATGCCAAGGTTGTATTCTTCGAAAAAGACCGCACCACCGGAAAACTCATAGCCAGCGATATGCGCATGAACGGTGTGTGTGCCGGCGGTACCGGTGCCTTTATTGACCAAGTGGCCGAATTACTCCGCATTAAAACAGAAGCTTTTGAAGGCTTTGCCAAACGCGGTCAAAAGGTCTATGAAATCTCTGGACGTTGTGGCGTGTTCGCCAAGACCGACATCCAGCCCATGCTGAACAACGGCATTGCCAAGGAAGATATTGCACTATCCAGTTTCCATGCCATAGCCAAGCAGACTATTGGCGGTCTTGCCCAGGGTATGGAAATCAAGCCTCCTGTTATTTTTGAAGGCGGCCCTCTTACTTTTAACCCCACCTTGGTACGTGCCTTTAAGGAACGTCTTGGCATTAGCGACGAACAAGCCATTATTCCGGAACATTCCGAAGTTCTGGTGGCCGTTGGCGCAGCTCTATCTCTTGGTTCCATGTTTGCAGACCAAGAATGCTACTACCGCGAAGAAGGCTCTCTGGATGCTCTAGTTCACTTTAACGAAGCCCGCCAGGCCGAGCACAAGGCTAAGGCTGCCGCCGACCTATTCTTTAAGGATGACGCCGAATACAAGCAGTTTCTTGAAGACCACCAGATGGCAAGTAACATTTACCCACAACCCGCCTCTGGCACAGAACTGAATGTCTATCTGGGTATTGATGCGGGTTCCACCACAACCAAGTTCGTTCTCATGGACGAACAGGACAACATTGTGGATGGATTCTACGCCAGCAACGATGGTGAACCTCTGGCCGTTCTAAAACGTGCCATGAATGATCTCACCGACCGTTACGAAGAGTACGGCTGCAAGCTGAACATTTTGGGCGTGGGTACGACGGGTTACGGTGAACAACTGTTCGCCAAGGCTGTTCACGCCGACTACCACACAGTAGAAACCGTCGCGCATGCCAACGCAGCCCAAAAAATCTGCCCCGATGTCAGTTTCATCCTCGACATCGGTGGTCAGGATATGAAGGCCATTTCCGTGCAGGACGGCGTGGTCACCGGCATCATTTTAAACGAAGCCTGTTCCTCGGGGTGCGGTTCATTCATCGAAACTTACGCCCGCTCGCTTGGAATCCCTATGGAAAAGATTGCGGAACTTGCATTCAATTCCAAGAGTCCGTCCCAGTTGGGCAGCCGCTGCACGGTGTTCATGAACAGTTCCATCATTACCGAACAGCGTGACGGCAAACAACCCGAAGACATTATAGCCGGTATATGCCGTTCCATTATAAATAACGTATTTACCAAGGTAATCCGCATTCGCAACTTGAATACCCTGGGGCAAAAGGTGGTTGTTCAGGGAGGAACATTCAAGAACAACGCCGTACTCCGAGCCTTTGAACAATACACTGGCTTAAAACCCATCCGCCCCAAACGCCCTGGAGAAATGGGAGCTATAGGTATTGCTCTCCTTACCAAAAAATTCATGGAAGGAAAACGCAAGAATGACCCCGATTTGAAGTCTAGTTTCATTGGTCTGGAAGCCATGAAAACATTCAGCTGGGACAACAAGCCTGGCCAACTCTGCCAGTACTGCACCAACCACTGCTCCCGCACCATCGTCACCTTTAGCGACGGTCAAAGCTTTGTAACGGGCAACCGCTGCGAACGTGG
>JABUUT010000045.1:13545-24784 GCA_021443045.1 Fibrobacteraceae bacterium | reverse complement strand
CTTCTGGTCAAGGATTACGCCCCCAAGATTCTTGTGCCGCAAAACGGCAAGACGATTGGCATTCCACGTGCACTCGAATTCTGGGCCAGCCTCCCCTTCTGGAAGGCTTTCTTCACCAGCCTTGGCTACACCGTGGTTGTCAGCCGCCAAAGCGACTACAAGATGTTTGAAGAAGGCTTGCATAGCGTACCTTCCGACACCGTATGTTTCCCAGCCAAACTAGTTCATGGTCATGTGCTTAGCCTTGTTGAAAAAAAGGTAGACCGCATTTTCTTCCCTATGATGGTTTCTGTACCCAGCGACCACACCAAGTTCACGGCCACCGCTGTGTGCCCCGTGGTGCAGGCCTATCCAAACATCTGCAAGAATACCGACGATCCTTCCAGGAACTTCAACATTCCCATGGACCAGCCCGTGTTCCACTGGTTCAACAACAAGCTCCGCCGCTCACAGACAATTGACTGGTTCACCAAGAACTGGGGACTCGAAAAGAAACTGCTGGACCAGGCCATCACCGAAGGCGAAAAGGCTTTAGCAACCTACAAAGCAACCTTGCTCGAAATGGGTCAAAAAATCCTTGACGATGTCCGTGCCAAGAACAGTTTTGCCGTTGTCATTGCAGGCCGCCCCTATCATGTGGATACACTGATCAACCACAATATTGCAAGCCACTTTACCGCAATGGGAATTCCAGTGCTCACCACGGAATCGCTCCCCGGAGTGTACGACCAGGATGTTCCAAAATCCACCCGCGTGGAAATCAAGAACACATTCCATTTGCGCATGCTGGGTGCCACCATGATTGCCGCCAAGGACCCCAACGTGGAACTGGCCCAAATCGTAAGTTTTGGTTGTGGACACGATTCCATCCTTACCGACGAAATGATGCGTATGCTGCATCGCGATTCCAACAAGGAAATGCTGATGCTCAAGCTGGACGAAGGTGACGCCCGCGGCCCCGTTGGCATTCGTGTCAAGAGCTTTATCGAAACGGTAAAAGCCCGCCGCGCAGCCAACCTGCCCGAAAAGCCAGAAAGCAACGAGCCACTCTTTACCACGCCATTTACCAAGGAAGACAAGGCCAAGCGCACCATTCTGGTGCCGAACCTCTCCCCCGCCTTTAGCGTGTTGGCCGCCGCCTATATGCGTGCCAAGGGCTACAAAGCTGAGCCGCTCCCGGTTGCAGACAAGCGCGCCATTGAACTGGGCAAGAAGTTTGTCCACAACGACATTTGCTTCCCCTGCCAGGTGAACATTGGTGAAAACCTGCTGTGGCTCCAAGATCATCCTGAGGCAAAACAGTGCGAAATTTCTATAGGACTTTCCAAGAACTGCGAAAACTGCCGCGCCGTGCAGTACCCTGTACTTGCACGCAAAGCCCTGGACGAAGCTGGATACAAGGATGTTTCCATCATTACCACAGGTAGCGACAATAAAAACATGCACCCAGGCTTCCAGTTGGGCCTAGATTTCCGTCTCCATATGCTTTGGGGCCTTGTGACCATGGATGCCATCGAAATAATGTACCGTGCGCTACGCCCCTACGAAGTGCATCAGGGCGACACCCAGAAGGTCTATGACGAATGGATGCCAAAGCTCATGAACCGTGTGGCCGTAATGAGCAAGGTTGAGCTGGCAAAACCCACAGAAGTCATGGAAATGTTCCGTGACACCATCCAGGCCTTCAACACGGTTGAAATCACCGACGAACGCAAACAAGGTATCCGCAAGCCCCGCGTAGCCGTTCTTGGTGAAATTCTCATGAACTACCACCCCAGTGCCAACGGTTTTATCGAAGAATATTTGATGAACAACGGAATGGAAGTCTACCTGCCTGGCATGACTGACTTCTTCCGCGTTGACGAAATTGTGAAGCAAGAAAAATTAAAGCGTGGATTCTCAGCGAACCCCATTGAAGACCGCGTTGTTGGAGGCATTACAGCCAAAGTTTACACCCATGCTTTGCAAACCGCAAATAAAGTTATGGAAGAAAACTTTAAGTTGTACGAACACCATGCCGACTGCTACGAGCTAATCCACCTGGTGGGCGACATTATTGACCCCACCTACAATACGGGCGAAGGCTGGCTGATTCCTGGCGAAATCCTGTACAACTCCCAGCATGGCATCAACAGCCACATCATCTTGCAGCCATTTGCATGCCTTGCCAACCACATCTCTGGCCGCGGACTCACCAAGGCCGTGAAGGAGCGTTGCCCCCACATTCAGGTGCTGAGTTTGGACTATGACCCAGATACCAGCTTTGCAAACATCGAAAACCGTTTGCAGATGTTAATCATCAACGCCCGCGAACTAGAAAAGGCCAACCAGCACAGTTGCAGTTGTTCTTGCAAAAAATAAAAAGGGATTCTTTTAATGTTAAATGTTTCAAATGTTAGTCTTCAATACGGAAGCCGAGTTCTTTTTAAAGAAGTAAACCTCTCTTTTAAGCCAGGCAACTGCTATGGTGTCATCGGTGCTAATGGTGCCGGCAAGTCCACATTTCTCAAGATCCTTTCGGGCGAACTGGAACCCAACACAGGCGATGTTACAAAAGACCCTGGCGAACGCATTGCCGTGTTGAAGCAAGACCACTTTGCCTACGAGCAGAAAACCGTGCAACAAACGGTTATGATGGGTCACCCCGAGTTGTACGAGTTGAGTAAAAAGCGCGACGAACTCTACGCCCTTCCCGAAATGACAGAAGAACAGGGCATGCAGGCCATGGAAATAGAAACACGCTTTGGTGAAATTGGCGGTTACGAAGCCGAAAGCAATGCTGCCGTTTTACTTAAGGGGCTAGGCATTCCCGAGGAATTACACCAAACACTGATGTGCGAACTGGACGGTAGCCAAAAAGTTCGAGTTCTTTTGGCTCAAGCATTGTACGGAAACCCCGATATTCTTTTGCTTGACGAACCTACTAACCACTTGGACATTGAAACAGTAAGTTGGCTGGAAGACTACATAGAACGCTGCGAGAACATTATTATTGTTGTAAGCCACGACCGCCACTTTTTAAACCGAGTTTGCACCCACACTTGCGACATCGACTACGGAAAAATTAACATATATGGTGGCAACTACGAATTCTGGTATGCAGCAAGCCAGCTTGCTCAAAAGCAGCGTAAAGACCAAAACCGCCGTGCCGAAGAAAAAATTGAAGAATTAAAAGCCTTTATCCAACGCTTTGCCAGCAATGCAGCCAAGGCAAAACAGGCCACCAGCCGCAAAAAATTGCTGGACAAAATGACTGTAGAAGAAATGCCAGCCTCCAGCCGAAAGTTCCCTTGGGTGAACTTTAAGATGGATAGAGAGCCAGGGAAAATTGTGCTGGAAGTTAAGGATGCAACCATAGACGCTGGCGATGGCGTTGTGTGCAAGAACCTGAATTTTTCTCTTGGAGGCGGAGACAGAGTCGCCTTGGTAGGCGAATACGACACCTTAAAAACAGCATTCTTTGAATACATTGCCAGCGAAAGCACCAGTGAGGCTAATCTAAAATGGGGCAACACCATTTCTTTTAGCTACTTCCCAAGAAACAACGATAAATTTTTCAACAACGATTTTTCGTTGGTGGACTGGCTTCGCCAATACAGCACCGAACAAGACGAAACCTTCATCCGCGGATTCCTTGGCCGTATGCTATTTACCGGTGAGGAAGCACTCAAGAGCGCAAACGTGCTCAGCGGTGGCGAAAAGGTCCGCTGCATGCTTAGTAAAATGATGCTTTCCAATGCAAACTGTCTCTTGCTAGACGAACCAACCGCCCACCTGGATTTGGAAGCCATTACCGCATTGAACAATGGTTTAAAAGCTTTCCAAGGCCCCATTATTTTCTGTACTCAAGACCACGAATTTGCCCAAACAGTGGCAAATAGAGTACTAGAATTAACACCAAACGGCTACCTGGACCGCTCCATTACATTTGATGAATGGCACGAATCAAAAAAATCATCTAAGAAAAAATGAAAAAAAGATATATAGCCCTGCTCTTTATTGCGACATTTTTTGTCACATTTATTCTAACTCTTTTCTTTGCCCCAAGCATTGCCAAAAGCTATGTAGAGGCCCATTCCAAAGAGCTGATTGGACGAAAAGTGGCCATTGAGAGCATAGGCTTTAATCCTTTTTCTTTTACCATAAACATTAAGAACCTTGCTGTTTACGAGCCCGATGACACCACTCGTTTTTTGGGTTTTGAACATTTTCGAATAAACCCCAACCCCTCCAACTTGATTTTCAAAGAAATCAATATTGAAGAAATTTATATGAAAGGTTTATTCGTCAATGTGGAGCAAAACGGTAGTCAGTTTAATTTTTCTGACATCCTAGAATTTTTCTCTAACCAAGACTCCTCAGCCACCAATTCTACCTTGGCAACCACAAAGCCAAAAGTAGAAGAAATGGGTGTAAAAGATGAAAAAGATGTTGGCAAAGACTCCCTTAGCGTAAACACCCAGGATATCGAAAAAAATATTGGATTTAACATTGCCGTAAAAAACATCAAGTTTGAAAACGGCAACATAATTTATCAAGATAAAAAGGTACAATCAAAATTCCATCTAAAAGACTTTTCTTTGAATATTCCAGCCGTCTACTTTAACGACAAAAATACAGACATTGGCCTCAATTTAACTTTTGCAGACGGCGGAAAGCTAGGTGTAAACGTACAAATGAATATGAAGAGTCAAAACTTTGGGGTTCAAGTTGATTTGGAGCAGTTTGCCTTAGCTTGTGCCAAGCCCTACATGAACAATTTTATTAGTTACAAAGATTTCAGAGGCCTTTTAAATACACACATCAATGTTCAAGGAAACATAGCCAGCCCTCTAAATGCCGACATCAGCGGTACCGTGGCCATCGACAGTATTCAACTAACAGAAAACAATGACAAAACGATTGGTGTAAAACATGTGGGCGTGGGAATAAAAAATGTAAATCTCGAAAAAAATAGATTTCATGTAGATTCCCTAATTGTAGACGGAGCCTTTGCCCACTTGGATTTATACAAAAAAGGCCACACCAACATAGATGTACTTTTAAAGGCAAAAGAACCCCAAAACGATTCCACCTATACAGACACCGTTTCCACCCCAAAAGCCGAAACCCCAAAAGAAATGGATCTAGTAGTTTCAAAACTTTTAGTTAAAAACACCTCTTTTACCGCCAATGATTTTACTATCACAAAATCCTTTAACTACACCGTTTCGGGAATAAGCGTTAACGGAAGCAACATCAACTTTGTAAGCCCCTTTAGCGTAAATGTGGGGGCAACGCTGCCTGGAGGCGGAGATGTTTCACTCAAGTATCGTGGTTCCCTCAAAAATATGGGAACTATGGATGCATACCTAAGTGTAAAAAATGTGGCCCTGAAAAACTTTAGCAACTACAGCCACCACTACACCGGCTACCCCATTAGCGGAGGCACACTGGCTTTTGCGTCCGAAAATAAAATGGAAAATTTCAACATAGAAAGTAAAAACACCATTGATATATACAACATAAATGTTGACGACAAAGACCCAAATGTGAACCCTGAATTTACAGTTCCCATGAAGGTGGGCCTCTACATACTCAAAGACAAAGATGAAAAAATACAATTTGACGTTCCTGTTAAAGGAAACGTGAAGGATCCAGAATTTTCCTATTTTAAAATTATATGGAAAACCGTGATGAACCTGATGATTAAGGTGGCTTTATCGCCTTTAAAAATCGTTGGAAATGTGGCCGCCACTGGAGCAAGTGCCGTAGGCCTTGATTTAGGTAAAAATGACGAAATTCTCATAGACCCCTACACAGCCTCTTTTACAAGCGAACAGTATGCCAAGGCCACGAAGATGGTGGAAATTCTAGCTAAAGACCCAAAACTAACCCTTACGCTCACCCAAATGTACAGCCTTAAAAAATCCATTACGGAATACAAGAACCAAAAACTAAAAACAGAATTCTACAAGCAGGCCAACAACAAGCAAAGTCTAAATGAGTTAGATGAAAAATCTATTTTAGAAATAAGCGACAAAGATTCAGCCTTTGTAGCCTACACCAGCGAAAACCAAGGCAAAATAGATACAAAAGCCCTTGAAATGGAGTTAAAAGCCTTGGCCGACAAACGCAATGCAGAACTTTTAAAGGTATTGGAACAGCAACCGGGTGTTACCAAGAAAAACCTAAAAATTATAAATTCCCCAAGAGGTACTCTGAACAGCTACAAAGGTAAAGCCATGTACAAAGTTCAGATAGACGTGCATTAAAATTATGAATGAAGAAGTTACATCCACTCTTTCTACAAAAGTTCAGGAAATAGCCAAGGCCCCAAAATATCGGGGAGCTATTTTTCAAATTGAAGCCGATGAAAAGGGGCTTGCCTTGGTGGACTGCAAGGAAGGTAGCCTGAAAGTTTACCTGATGATCGACCCAGATTCAGACAAAGTTCTGGAAACCCGATTCTTTACTTATGGTGGCCCCATCTTTACTGCCTTGGCCGATGTTTTCTGCCGAATGATTCAACAAAAGACCATCGATGAGTTGGCTCAGGTAAAAGTTGAAGATATTGAAGAAAGCCTTCGCGACAATCCTGATGTGAGAGCCATTCCGGAAAATGCTCCAGAAATTTTCCAGATGAAAACTCTTATTGCCCGCATTGCCGAAACATATCCCGAAAAAAAAGGGCAGGCTATTTTGGTGCGCACCCAGATGGAAGCCATACGCTACCGCACACAAACTGCAGAAGGGCGTGCCGAAGCCGACAAAGAATGGAACGCCCTTACCAAAGTTCAACGCATAGAACGCATTGAAGAGTGGCTTCACAAAACGGTGAGAGGAACACTCCAAGGTGACGGCGGCGACCTGGAGATTCTCAACCTTACCGATGACAACAGGTTGCAGATCCGCTATCAGGGAGCCTGTGCCGGTTGCGGATCCGCCATGGGCGGCACCCTATTCTACATTGAAGACGAACTCAAGAACAATGTGTACTACAACCTGACTGTGGAACCGGAAGACCCTCTGGCCAATTACCAGCCGCCCAACGCCGCCGACATTCCCGGCCTAGACGACAACACCACACCAAAAACTCTAACCCCCTAATTTTTTCTATTTTTTATACATCTTTCGAGGAACCTATGGCAAACAAAAAACTCACTCTCACATTCGTAGACCCACAGCCCATGCGCTATGGCGAAAACTCCCACCAAACGGCCGTTTTCTACCGCGACCCCACCTGCACCGAAGCAAGCCTCGCCACAGCAAAGCAGCTCCATGGTAAGGAACTTTCTT
Source organism: Fibrobacteraceae bacterium (assembly GCA_021443045.1). Taxonomy (GTDB): domain Bacteria; phylum Fibrobacterota; class Fibrobacteria; order Fibrobacterales; family Fibrobacteraceae; genus Fibrobacter. The sequence goes on along the minus strand of JABUUT010000045.1, from coordinate 17,506 downwards.
ACAACAATATCGTAGACGCCGATGCCGCCTTGGAAATGGCCCGTGAATTTAGCGGCGAAAATGCCGTTGTGATTGTAAAGCACATGAACCCTTGTGGACTTGCCACCGGCAAAACCCTTGCCGAAGCTTTTGAAGCCGCTTGGGCCGGCGATCCGGTGTCTGCATTTGGCTCTGTTATTGCCGTTACCAAAAAAGTGGATCTTAAAACAGCCATGCTTCTTAAGGGTCGCTTTGTAGAAATTCTTTTGGCTCCTGCTTTTGAAAAGGATGCTCTGGAATTTTTGCAAAACAAGTCTAAAGACATTCGTCTTTTGGAAGTTGGCGAAATTAAAAAAGCCACCACATGCAAGGTTTACAAACACGTCATTGGCGGTATGTTGGTACAAGACCGCGATGTTGGAACCTACGAAAAATTCGAGTGCGTTACCAAGAAAAAATTTGCAAAGAACAAAGAAGATTTGGCTCGCTTCACATGGCTTGTAACCAAGCACACTAAGAGTAACGCCATTGTAATGGGCTACGAATACAAGCGGGGTTTCTTTATGGTACTAGGTCTTGGACCAGGCCAGCCCAACCGCATTGACTCCAACCTGCGCCTCTGCCAGCCACGAGTACGCGACAACATAGCCCGCATGAAAAAAGCTCAAGGTCTTTCTAAAACAGAGCTGAAGGCCCTTGAAAAGAAAATCTTTGGTGAAGTGGTTATGGGCTCCGATGCATTTTTCCCATTCCCAGACAATGTGGAAGCAGCGGCCAAGGCTGGGGTAAAATACATTGTGCAACCCGGCGGATCCAAAAAAGACGATTTGTCCATTGAAGCTTGCAACAAGCTGGACGTTGCCATGGTATTTACCGGCATGCGCCACTTCCGCCACTAATTTGAAATTGAAAATACTTTAATGAATATACCTACTTCAAAAGAAGAAGCCAAGAGAGAGAAAGACCTGTACCACACAGTGCTTTCTTTTCTCCGCAATGTCCGAAAAGCAGGAAGAACCAATTCTACGGAATGGGAGCAGTACAGGGGCAAACTTAAAGCACTCTCCTTGGAGCCCGATTTATTCAAGGCCGCCGACATGTGGACTATGGATAACTTGGATCAGTTTACCCCAGACAAAAAAATGCTCCCCCCCCTAAATGATATGGAAGCCGTGGCAAAAATTTCTCCCGAATTTTTGTCTCAGCTTCTAGAAGCATTATTCTACGGCATGCTCAACCTAACCCAAGCCAACCTGATTTCTGATGAAATTCAGGATGCCGATCCAGAATTTATTTCTAGGGAATCCTTGGAAGAACTTTTAGTAAAGCTTTGGATGGGAAACGCCCGCAGCTACAAGAAAATGACCATGAACTAGAGGTTGCCTAAAAGGCCTCTAGTTTTTCTTTCTAATATATTTCAGTTCCTCAGATTGGATACCTGGGGAGTCGGCTTGCGGAGTATCCAAGTTAGAAAGCACATTGGTAAATGTCCCACTCAGCATAGAAGCGCCAAACCAGGCTAGGAACTGGTCAAAGTACATTTCGTTGTGCAAGGTATCTTCTGTGCCGCCCAAAGGATCAACGGCATTTCCAAAATAGTCGGCATCATCTTTTTCATAGAACTTGGCAAGTTCTGTGCTAAAAGAAATTTTATCTTCATCAGAACCAACAGCCAAAGCTGCAGTAGCCCACATGCCTGTAGTCAAATGACTATGTTCGCGACGATTGCGAGAAATTTTACCCCCATTCAAATCTTTCCACACATCCGATTCAGGCAGCAAAGCGCCATCCATCTGGTAAAAATTGGAGGCCCCAGCCCCACCTTTTTCTGTAATAAAATTGAGGGCGTTTTTCAGGAAGGTTTTGGCACGAGTTTCATTAAACCACACCGCATCTATAGCCACGCGCCATAAAATGCGGATGGCATCCTTATAGAAGGCATGGCCTTCAAAATAGGCATTGTACCCCAACGAACCAGTGTAACCACCATCAGGCTGCATCCAGTCGGGAACCATTCCATAGTTATACCCAGGACTATTGGCTAACGTCTGGTAGCTTCTATCAATTACTTTGTTCCAATCATGTTCCGTATCAATTTTTGCAAATATGCGATACCATGCAGGAGAGAAATAGCCTGGGTTTACAAAATTATCACCACCCCATTCCGCACCAGGAGCCAAGTTTCCCTGATCCGTAATCTGCTTGGTTTCCCACATGCATCTCATAATCTTCTTGGCCTGTTCCATGTAGGTCTTTTGAAGTTTATTCGAAGTGTAGGCAGTCCACATACCCTTTTCAACTAATTTATCTGCAAATACAAGAGCCAAAGCCACATCTTCTTCCGCATCGCTGGCAGCACCTGTACCTTTTATATTACCATCAGGGCCCATTTGCCAGTTGTAATAGCATCCAGCCCACATTTTTTCATTAGCCATTTCAAACATGGTGTTAAAAGTCTGCTGATCGTTGGCATACAAGGCAAGCAACATTCCATATCCCACGCCTTCACTTACAGCATCTCCCGGGTACTCGCTCTTTGGCCTGTGAATTAGCCCAGCGCCATTACTAAAAGGAGCTATATTACGCTTTTTTATGCCGCTCCAAACATTGGAAATGGCATTTTTCCAAAATACAGCATCAACTTTAGGCTGCCCATTGGGAACATCCAACAATGAATAATTTGGACTTACAGGAATTCGTTCATCAACGGAAGAAGAAGAAATTTCCTCTGCAGACGACGATAATACAGCCATAGAACTGGAGGAGACATCCACCAGGGCAGAAGACACCACCACATTGGCTGAGGACATTTCCACCACCACAGAAGACGATAACAGATTCTCCAAGGAAGAAGAATAGACCTGCGGAATGGAGTCATCCACGATTAAAGAATCATTAGGATTCGGCTCTGGAGATACAATAGTTCCCGATTCAGAAGAAGAATCGTCGGAACAAGCTCCCAAAATAAAGCTTAATACCAACACCCAGGCGGAATAGGAAATTTTTCCTTTCATAACAGCTCCAAAAAACGAACTAAAACACACCATTCCCATCTAAAAACTTTTTAGACGGGAACTTTTAAAAAATACAATTATTGAGCTGTTTTTTTACAAGTAGTATGTAAAATATATGTATACACCAAGAAACATGTGAGTAAACACATAAAAAACTAAGGGGTATATCCGTTTTTTACCAGCAAAGTCTTATCTGCAGCTTTGAGCATATAAACACCCTTGTGCAATCCCATTTGTGCAAGGGCATTTTGCAAATCAGCAGCACTTGCTCCACCAGCAGTGCGAATCACCCCCGCAAAGTTTCCGTTAAGGTCAAAAATTTTATAATCCACAGGTTGTTTGTAGCTTAAGCGAAAGTTCTCGCCTATAGCCAAATTACCACCACAGTTTTCATCACCGCAAGGCACAGGAACCTTTAGCACAAAATTAACCCAATCGATATTCACATAGGAGCCGTCAATGACAAGTTTCAGCACATGTTCTCCAGTTCCTAAACTAGCCTCGCCGATTTCAATTTCCTTGTAATCGCCCCAACTGCCAATGCTATCTACTTTGATGGTATCCGCGATGATTTTGTCATCCATTTCCAGGTGGAAGGCGCTGCCCTTGGAGGCACTAGCCACCCGAGCTGCGACGCGATAATCACCGGCCGTTTTCACGTTCACAGTGTACTTGAGCCATTCCCCTTTTTCGGTGTAGCCCACCACAAAGGAGCCTTTTTCGGCAGCCAATTCTTCAATATCCACCCCGTCTTCGCGATAGGCACCGCCTTTGTTTTCGGAATCGTTGTCGACGTAGGAACCATTGCCGGAGCCAACGCCTGGAATGTCGTAATCTTCTGCCTGAATTTTCCCGGGAATGGCAGCGGCTGTTCCCTTGTAGGGCTTGGAAGGTTCGGGAGGAGCCGCGGGGCCACGCTGCATGTGTTCCAGCATCACCTTGGCATAGCGCTTGCCAAATTCCACGTA
>JABUUT010000045.1:9391-13227 GCA_021443045.1 Fibrobacteraceae bacterium | reverse complement strand
TTTGTTAAAAACCTGGCTACCCAGGGAGTTGAAAATTTTCACCTGAACCGGCTGGGTGCTGCCCTGGGAATAAGAAAGTACACCGCCGTTCACGCCTATATAGCCCACAGCATTCTTGAACGACAAGTCAATAGCAGTGCTGCTAGTATCCATTTCATCTTCGTGAATGGTGAATTTACCTTGGTCGTCGGTAGAGGCCGTTTTGCCCTCTTTGAGGAGGCTCACCGAAACGCCTTTGAGGGCTCCGCCTTTTTCATCGGTGACAGACCCCGAAATGGTATATGCAGAGGCAATCCCGCTAATAGCCAAAAGGCAGACGGGCACTAAAAAATGGGAATTTTTTACCATAATCTCTCCTTACCCAAACACAAGACACCAAAACCCAAGGTAAATCTATACTGATTTATACTAAAGGGCGCAAATCCGCCACCCCAGCCCATGGACAATTTATCTATAAAAAGAAGTTTACCAAAAGGCGGCGTTTCACACCCCCAACCTCCTTAATTTTACCCACCTTTCATTATCCTAATTAGATTATCCATTTTGGATAAAACGAAGCCCCTTTGAGAGGTGCCCTTTTAATTTTGCAATAATGATGCAAACAACAATTAAGCAAGCCACTTTCCTTTTTAGCGTTTTACGCAACAATGGTAAATGCGCTCCCCTATTTTTGCGAATTGCTGGCTTTTTGCTACATTTAAAGCATGTCTAAGCATCCCCTTTATTTTACGATTCACGGTCATTTTTACCAACCCCCTCGGGAAAACCCATGGACTGGTGTCATAGAGAACCAGCCCAGTGCCAAACCTTTTCACGATTGGAACGACCGCATTGCCAGCGAGTGTTACAGCCCCAATTCTGCCAGCCGCATTTTAAGCCCCACCGGTAGAATTCAAGACATTGTTAATAACTACGACTTTATGAGCTTCAACATGGGCCCCACCCTCATGGGTTGGATTCGCACCCATGTTCCCGACACCTACCGGCGTATACAAGAAGCCGACAAGCGAAGCATGGAACGGTTAAACGGCCACGGCAACGCCATTGCACAGGTGTACAACCACATTATTATGCCCCTGGCCAGCAAGGAAGATAAAAAAACACAAATCCGCTGGGGCATTGAAGATTTTAAATTCCATTTTGGACGCATGCCCGAAGCCATGTGGCTAGCCGAAACAGCCATCAACCTGGATACGGTGGTGGAATTAATTCAGGCAGGAATTAAATTTACCATTCTCTCCCCCACCCAGGCCGACTCTTTTAGAGCCTTGGGCGAAAACGGTTTGGCCAAAGAGGGCCACTGGCTGGGTTGTTCCAATACCGATATAGACACCACCCGCCCCTACCGCATTTTTCCTAGAGACAAAGACGGCAACCTTGTTTGTGACGGCTACCTGGACGTTTTCTTCTACAACCCCTGGCTATCTTCTGCGGTGGGCTTTGAACACCTGCTCAGAGACGCAGGAACCTTTGGCCGGCGCATTGCCGACGCCTGGGACCCCAACAGAGAAGAGGCCCAGCTGGTAAGCATTGGCACCGATGGCGAAAGTTACGGCCACCACGAACCTTTTGGCGACATGTGTGCCGCCTGGCTCTACAACCGCTACGCTCCAGAAAACAACATGGTTCCTGTGAACTACGGTTGGTTTTTAGAAAAATTCCCGCCGGCCCACGAAGTTCTGTTAAAGAACTTCCACAGCGAAGGCTGTGCGTGGAGCTGCGCTCACGGCGTGGGCCGCTGGTACAGAGATTGCGGCTGTTCCACAGGAGGAGGCCCCGACTGGAATCAAAAGTGGAGAGGCCCTCTTCGCGAAGCCTTTAACTTGTTAAAAAACCTGGCCGACGATATTTTTGTTCGGGAATTTGAAAAGGTTTCTGCAGTAAACCCCTGGGAAGCCCGCAATCAGTATATTCAAACCTTAGTGGCACCAGAGCAAGAAAACCCCAGGAAGCATTTTCTGGATTCCATTCTTTTAAGGCCTCAAAACCAGGATGAGGCGGCCAAGGCCACCCGCCTTTTGGAAATTCAGAAATTCTGCTTGTTCAGCTACACCAGCTGCGGCTGGTTCTTTAACGACATAGAAGGTTTGGAACCTGTGCAGAACATGCGCTACGCCCTGCGGGCCATGGAACTGATGCAGCCCTTTTTGCCCATGGGCCACAACATCAAGAGCCAATTCCTAAGCACCTTGGCTGCGGCTACATCTAACGAACACAAGATGAATGGAGCCCAGGTATTTTCGGAATTTGCCGAAGAATGCATTCCTGTTGCCATGAAGCTTATGGCAGAGCGTGCGGCCATTTTCCACCTGGGTTTGGAAGATGGCTATGACGAGTCTTACGACAAGCGTTTTACTTCATCTAAAATAAGCAGCCGACGCCGCCAAACTTTGGTGCGTTCCACCTTTGACGACAATTCCATCAACGAGCATCTTGTTTCCACTATTTTGGTAATTACAGATTCCCTGGGTCGCATCAATTTGGTAGTGGCCCAAGGCGAAGCTTCGCAAAGTGGACTTACCTTTGTGGAAAACCCCAATATTTCCACCGAGGCTCTTCGCCACCTTTACCCATCCGCCTACGTTGTTCGCATGAGCAACTTGATGAGCGACTCCCTGCAGCGCATCAACAAGATTTCCACCCGCATGCACTTGTCGGCCCTTACAAAGGCATTTTCAAATTTTGCCCTAGATCATGGCATTTCTATTGACAGCTTGGCCGACCCCGACCACACCTTGCCCGACACCATGCGCAAGATTCTTTCTTTAGAAATAAACTCCCGTTTGCACCACCAAACTTTAAAATACTTGGAAGAACCCTCCCAGGAACTTTATATAGAAATTGAAGGTTTAGTTCGAGAAGCCACATTTTTACAAACAAACTTTTCCTTTGGGGGCACCGGTCGCATGTTCCATAAAAAATTGGTGGCCTTAATTCAGCAGGTTACCGACAAGCCCGATCAAAACGCCATTAGCCACATTACCAGCCTTATTACCATTGCAGACTGGTTAAAACTGTTTATCGACAAAACCAGCCTCGAAAACAAAGTGTTCCCGGTGTACCGCCAATGGACCCAAGACCCGCAAGGGCCTCTTTGCGACCTAAAGAAAATGTTCATGTGGTTAAACTTTGAAGTGGAAAGCCTCTAATGTACACACTAAGTCCAATGCCTTTAAAAACCGCCGAAGCCATTGGTGCACGGGTGCAGGAATTGGGTCAAGCCATTTCTGTTGAATACGACTTTGACATGGTCATTAGTGTGCTCACAGGCTCTTTTGTTTTTACAGCCGACTTGTGCAGGGCTTTTGCTCAAGGAGAAAAAAATACCCAACGAGAAATCCGCTTTATCAAGGCTTCCAGTTACGGAAACTCCACCGTTTCTTCTGGGGAACTTAAAGTTTCTGGCATGGAATCCTTGGATTTAAAAGAAAAAAAAATCCTCTTGGTCGACGACATTTTAGATACAGGCCGCACCTTGCTTGCCCTGGTAGGAATGATTAAAAGCCAGGGGGCCGCAGAAGTCCGGAGCTGCGTGTTGCTCGACAAACCTAGCCGCCGTCAGGTACACATGGAAGCGGACTACTGCGGATTTGAAATTGACGACCTCTTTGTAGTAGGCTACGGCCTTGACTACAGCGACAAATACCGCCTACTCCCCGATATTTGGACCCTAAAAAATTCCTAACTTGAAAAACCCTGTGGAAAATGGTGGCTGGTGGTTGGTTGTTGGTGGTTCGTAATCAGCGGTGATGCCGTTCCGTCATTGCGCTATGCGCTTGACTCTGGGCCTCAGCAATAAAAACAAGCGAGCTTTTTTTTGCTGCATTCGGCCTGCG
>JABUUT010000045.1:0-8807 GCA_021443045.1 Fibrobacteraceae bacterium | reverse complement strand
TGCGAAATAACAAACTGGGTAGTTTCTTGTTGAGCGGGGCAGTGCCGTGGTGCGACACAAGAGTTAAATGTTGTGAATGGTGGTTAGTTATCAGCGGAGAAGTCGCGACGATGTCGCTTTGAGGAATGAGGCCGTTCGCTACGCTCTCTTTGAGTGTCATAGTGTTTAGTAAGTAGTATTTAGTAGTTAGTATTTCTAGGCGAGCCGAGAGGCTCACTTTGAGCTCAAACCTCATGCCTCTAGGCGTTTACGCCGAACCTCGCTACTGACAACTGACTACTAACAACTAATTCGACCGAGCTGCAAGCGGAACTGTCCGAAGGACAGCTAGGGTCCACAGACATGGATCCTTCAGGGCGTGGCCCTTCTGGATGACAGACCTATTTTTAGCAAACTTTTTTGAAGGTCGCTTTTACTTTTTTAGCGCCTCCTTTACTATATTGCAAAGTAATATGAGTAATAATGATTTAGATGACGTTAAACTTCACGCGACCCAAGCCTTCGAGGCTGTGGGACGCCGCTACAGCAAGTTGCCCAGAGCAAAGCGTTTTGCCATAAAGGGCACTTTATTTTTTCTGTTTTTTTTAGCCGGCTTTATCACCTGTTCCATAATGAATAATGTTCCCACAGAAGGCATTATCGAAACAGTGGCTCCCCTTCCCGACGCCAAGAACAAGTGCAAATACCGCTACGACCGAGCCCTGGAATACGCCATTATGCACGAATGCGTTTTTGCCAAGGGCACTCCCAGCGATGAAAAGAAACTGGTGCAGCGCATTAGTTACTGCTCCTGCGCCCTCAAGAGCGTTCAAGCCAAAAAGCCCTACCAAAAAATGTTTGAAAACAATCTGGTAGACTTTACCTTTAAAATTCGCGAAGAGAACCTTTGCCAAGAAGAAAGCCGCATTCCCACTCTGGGAAACGACTCCACAGATACAAAGTAAGTCGGCAAAAACTACAGTATCAACATTCCATCGCCATAGCTGAATAATTTCATTTTATTCTCTACGGCCATTTTATAGGCTTCCAGCGTGTTTTCACGGCCATAAAAAGCAGACACCAAAAGAATGAGGGAACTTTTTGGCCAATGAAAATTGGTTAAAAGACCATCAACAACCTTGTACTTGTAGCCTGGGTAAAAAAAGGCGTGGGTCACACCAGTTTGTGGCTTTAAAAATCCGTTTGCATCGGCAATGGTTTCAACAACCCGGGTGCTTGTGGTACCCACAGTAACAACTCGGCCTCCCTGGCGCTTAACCTCGTTTATTATGTCGGCGTTTTCTTTGGTCAGTTCGTAATGTTCCCCATGCATTTTGTGCTGGGTAAAGTCATCTACAGAAATATTCTGGAATGTGCCAGGGCCAACATGCAAAGTTACCTCGGCCACCTTTACGCCTTTGTCTTTGAGGTCTTTAAGCATTTGCTCGCTAAAGTGGAGGCTGGCCGTTGGAGCAGCCACGGCACCTGCATACTTTGCAAAAATGGTCTGGTAGGCTTTTTTATCCTCTTCATCGTCAGGGCGGTTTATGTACGGAGGCAGAGGCACATGCCCCTGCTCGTTCATCACAGTTTCCATTTCTACAGGAGTTTTTTCAAAGCGGAGCACACGGCTGCCATCGTCTTCACGAATTTCTTCCACCACCACTTTTACACCTGCCACAACCAGTTCCCGGCCAACTTGAAAAGCCTTTCCTGGCCGAACTTTGGCTTCAAAGCGAGCCTCCCCCTTTTCAGAGGGAATCAGGGCCTGCACCAGCAATGTTTCTACAACACCTCCATGAGCCGTTTCGCCAAACAAGCGCGCCGGGATAACCTTAGTGTTATTTACCACCAATCCATCTCCTTCCCTAAACAAATCTACAATGGAAGGAGCTGGCAAAATACGCCGCGGCCCTCCATTTTTGGGGCAATGGAGTATTCTGGTTTTGCCCTTGCCCGCAGTGCGGCTGGCAATGAGCTCCATGGGAAATTCAAAATTGTAGTCCGATAGACTGTGGGTCATTTTCCGCCTTACTTGCCTTCCAATTTCTTTAAGGCATCTTTTGCAATTTTAATCATGTCCTGCTTCAAAGATTCCGGCTTTAAAATTTCGATATGGGGCAAAATGCCAAAAAGCCAGCCCTGAAAATCGGGGGTGTTGCGCAATTTTAAATTAACCACAAAACGGTTCTTTGACTCACGAATTTCCTGTTTGGGTGAAAAATGAGACTTGCGGAACTGAGTTTGAAGCCAGGTATCATTTACCTGAAGTGAAATATCTAAAACTTTTTCGTTGGCATTGGTCCACTTTCCAAAGGCATGGCGGTAGTGGACATCGGCAGAAAAAGGCTTTAACGCAAAGGTCTGTTCCGTTCTAGACAAAGTTTCAATATTCTTCACCACCATGTTCTTAAAGGTGTCTTCGTTTTCATTGTCCAAATAAACCAAATACAGAGTGTCTATGCGATAAATAAGTTTTACTGGGCAAATGACCATGCTTTCTACAGTACCTGCCCCCGAACGCCTGTAAGACACCTTTATTTTAAAGCCATCTCGAATGGATTCTAAAATTTTTGTGATGGTGGCATCTTGTTCAAACGTATCGCTAAAAGGCCCCGGATCCATTATAAAGTTTGGGTCAAAAGAAAGGAGTTCCGCCTTAAATTGTTCGGGATCGGTACCCTTCAGCATTTCTATAATCTTGTCTATCAGTTTGCTGTTTTTTACATCCATGGCCGATTTGCCAACAATGGATTTTTTCAATCTTTCAAGTTGCTTAACCACATCTTGATGGAAATCTTTTTCTTCCTCTATTTGAATGGTGTAAAAAGTTTGGCCCTGTTCCTTAATCTTGTGTAGGCCACAATTTTCTTTTTGAATGGCATCCAAGTGGCGGTAGATGGTTCGTTCCTGGCAGTCGAGGGCAACCGCAAGCTGTTCCACCGTCATTCGTGTCTTTTTTAATTTATTCTTAATCGATGTGATTTTTTCGTATCCAGTTGCCATAATCAGCTCCTTTTATGTTAAAACCCTCAGTCTATTTTCTATTGCCGTTGTTTTTACGGTTTTAAGTACAGAAAACAGCACCACTTGTTTTTGCAAAAGAGAATGGACCCTACCTTCAATAAGGTATTTCCCTCGCAAATAAGTTATTCGTACAAATGCATTTTTTGTAATAGAATTCGTGGCCAAGTCCTGTTCCATTTCCTTACACTGCCAACTATTTTCTAAAGAGTCCGTAACCACAGGTATCATGGTAAAATTCATATCTTGCAGGCTAGGCACTTGTGCCAAGCGTTTTTCAAGGTCTTTAGGAATATTGTTGTCTAGGCAATGCAAACGAATATCGGCCTTAAGATTTTCAACTTTTACACTCATATCAAACAGGTAATAGCCACTGTTTTCAATAACCCCATAAAGCCGTTCCGCCAAATCCTGGTCAGAAGTAATACCGTCGGTAACCACTTTTAAGGAATCCACGCAGCCACGAACCTTCATCACCCCTTCGGCACAAGCCCTTAGGGTGCGGCGGGTTAAAAGATTTTTAGACAATCCCGACAAATAAACAATGCCTTGCCCCACCTCCACAGTAACCTTTTTGGCATCTTCCGGCAGTACCTGGTTCAACTTGCCACGAACCTGTTCCACCAATTTTTCGTTAGATTCATTTTGGTACAATGCAGGCAATGTGATAAACAAAATGGTGCCATCTTCAAGGAGCACCGCCAGTTTGTCTTTTACCCCATCATTCACAAGCCCAACCGAAACCCCAAACATGTTGCGCAGAACATGGAACACATGGTCGCCAATCAAGGTGCAAGGGCTTTGGGCCGGCAAAAGTCTGTATCCCTGAGGAGCCTCTTCCACAGTAACGTTCACCTTGGGGCATTCCAACCTTTGGGGGCTCCCTCCGTCGTAACTCACTTCTAAAATTTCCTTATTAGAAGTTTGAAAGCAGCTTTTTACAACCCCTGGCTTAGAATCTCCCTTAAAATACACCCAGTTTCCTGGCATAATTCTGTTATAGCCATAAACCTTGGCATACTCGCCCTTAATTTGTCTGCAAAAATAGAACTCCTGAGAAAAAGCAACCAGCAAAGTATCGCATACACCGCAAATGCACAATAGAGGTATACGAGGAGCCATTCCACCATAAGTGGAATAGCGTTCCTTCGCATAAATTCCATGCTCTGTTACACTACGGCAATAGCGACAGAACATCTTTTGCGACAGCAATCGATATTTGAATTGCTCCTTCATTCCCTTGCTATTAACCCATCATAGGAAGAGCCACATCGATGCGGCGCAAAGTTTCTTCCTTGCCCACCACTTCGAAAAGTTCCCAAAGGCCAGGGCCTGCAGTAACACCCGACACAGCCAAGCGAACGGCACCCACCAAGTCACCCAACTTGCAGCCACGGCTAACGGTAAGGTCCATAAAGGCCTTTTCAATGTTAGGAGTGGTAAAAGTTTCCACGTTGGCCAAAGCGTTTCGAACAGCAGAGGCAATTTCTTTGGAACCTGGGCCCCACTGCTTAGACTTGCCCTTTTCATCGTAAGTGGCTGGTGCCACAAAGAAATACACAGACTGGTCGGCCAAGTCTTGCATAAAGTGGGCCCGCGGTTTTAACAGCTTTACGATTTCGGCAATCCGTTCCTTTGGTTCGCCATCCACATTAATGCCCTTGGCTTTAAGGCCCTCCATCATAAATCCTGCCAAAAATTCATCATCACACTGGTGAATGTGTTGGCCGTTCATCCACTGCAGTTTCTTTTCATCAAAAGAAGCCGACTTGGGGTTGATTCGTTCCAAGGTAAAGCAATCCACCATTTCTTTTACGGTCATCACCTCGCGGTCGTCTCCCGGGTTCCAACCCAAAAGTGCAAGGTAGTTCACCAGCGTTTCGGGCAGGTATCCCAAATCACGGAAATCGCCAACAGAGGCCGCTCCCTTGCGTTTAGAAAGTTTGCCTCCGTTCTTGTCTAAAATCACAGGCAGGTGAACCCATTTAGGAGGTTCCCAGCCAAAGGCTTTGTACAAAAGCATGTGCTTAGGCGTGGAACTAATCCATTCGTCACCACGAAGAACATGGGTGGTACCCATCAGGTGGTCATCCACCACGCTGGCAAAATGGTAAGTTGGATAACCATCACGCTTAATAAGAACCAAATCGTCTAAAAGTTCATTCTGGTATTCAATGTGGCCGCGGATCATATCGTCAAATTCGGTGACACCCGTTTCTGGAACCTTGAAGCGGATGACCGCCTTTTCGCCGGCTGCAATGCGGGCTTCGGCTTCTTCACGGCTAATGTTACGGCAGTGGCGATCGTAACCCGTCACAGAGACGCCCGCCTTTTCCTGGGCTGCACGTACTTCCTGCAAACGTTCTTCGGTGCAGAAGCAATAGTAGGCATCTCCAGAATCCAAAAGCTTCTGGATTTCACGATGGTAAATGTCTAGGCGTTCACTTTGAAAATAGGGGCCACAGCCACCTTCACAACCCGGGCCTTCGTCCCACTGTAAGCCCAGCCACTTCAAGTCCCGCATCAAGTCTTTAAGCGCTTCTTCGTTGTAACGTTTGCGGTCGGTATCTTCTATGCGCAAATAGAAAGTGCCACCAGTAGCCTTGGCAAAGAAATAGTTGTAAATAGCGGTGCGGGCGCCCCCTACATGGAGGTAGCCAGTGGGGCTTGGAGCAAAACGAACGCGAACGGGTTTATCTTGAGCCATAAAAAATCCTTTTTTGACATTTTTTGTCAAAATATAGAAAATTTCAACTTTAGGGCACCATAAACAGCACAAAATATTTCTAAATTTGTCCTTGTTTTTTAAAGGAGCCTTTCATGGATTTCAACGGAATTTTAGACACCATCGATGGTTACGTTTGGGGCATTCCCCTAATTGCCATCGTTTTGTGCACCGGACTTCTTTTAACTTTCCGTCTCAAGCTGCTGCAAGTTTTTCACTTGCCTAAGGCTCTCAAGTTCATGGTTTCCAACGAAGAAGATGGAGAAGGCGAAGTTTCCAGCTTTGGCGCCCTGTGCACAGCCCTTTCTGCCACTGTTGGAACCGGAAATATTGTTGGTGTAGCCACCGCCATTTGCCTAGGTGGCCCTGGTGCCCTATTCTGGATGGATGTGGCTGCCTTTTTGGGAATTGCCACCAAGTATGCCGAAGGAGTGCTGGCCGTAAAATACCGTACCCTAGACAGCCGAGGCAAAGTGCTGGGAGGCCCCTTTAACTACATAGAAATGGGCATAAAAGAGAGATTTGGTAAAAATGTAAAATGGATGGCCGTTGTATTTGCCGTGTTTGGCACTTTGGCCGGCCTTATGGGCATTGGAACCATCACTCAAGTGAACGGCATTACCACCGCCCTAAATTCCATGATTCCATCGAGTGAACTTTTTGTTCTGGCCGGAAATTCCATTTCTTACACCACCGCCATTACAGGTGCCATTGTCACCGTTTTAGTAGCTCTGGTAATTTTGGGCGGGCTCCGCCGCATTGCAAAGGTTACCACAATCATTGTGCCCTTCATGATTCTTGCCTATGTGGGTAGCTGCCTTATTCTTTTAATTTGCAACATTACCGAAATTCCAGCGGCCATTGCCACCATTTGCAAATCGGCCTTTAACGGTGGCGCCCTGGCGGGCGGTGCCATGGGCACCATATTTGTAGCCATGCAAAAGGGTATTGCCCGAGGCATCTTTAGCAACGAAGCGGGCCTAGGCTCTGCGCCCATTGCCACCGCCGCCGCCAAGACCAAGGAACCGGTACGGCAAGGCCTGGTGTGCATGACAGGAACCTTCATTGACACCATCATCGTTTGCACCATGACCGGCCTTGCCGTTGTAATCACTCAGGCTTGGGTCCAGAGCGATGCCGCAGGCAACGCTCTGGAGGGCGCCGCCGTTACCATGTACGCCTTTGCCCACGGGCTCCCCTTTGCCAAGGTGGTTTCTGAACTTATCCTCTGCTGCTCTTTGGCCGCCTTTGCCTTCACCACCATTTTAGGCTGGAACTACTACTCCGAAAAATGCCTCCAGTACCTTTTAGGCGGAAAAAGAATAGGCGCCACCATAGCATTCCGTTGGGTTTATGTGCTGGCCGTTTTCATTGGCCCCTACCTTACTGTCAGTGCCGTTTGGACCATGGCCGACATTTTCAATGGTCTCATGGCATTCCCCAACCTAATAGCCTTGATTCTATTAAGCGGCATCGTCGGTCGAGAAACAAAAAAGTACTTTGACAAACACCATTCTAAAAAATAGGTGTTTTACAAACCCATCATCTCTCGGAGCTCCGCCTGAATGCAGCCGTGCTCCAGAGTGGTTACAATAATGCGGTTTTCCAATTCCGACGGAGGGTCCATAGGGCCCTTAAAGCCCACAAAGCCAGCGTCGTTTTGAAGGGAGACATTTTCTTTTTGCTTTGCATTTTGTTGGAGTAAAAGTTCTCCCAGTTCCAAGTGCAAACAAAGAGAAGCTTCAATATACTTAAGGTGGGTTGGTTCTTCCAACGAAAAATTAAGAGGAACCTTTTTGTTCAGCACTCTAGTTTCTGGCACCCCTGGGCCAAACTCATCTTCTACGCCCATGTTGGCCACGACAGCCTTTGAATTTAGCAGCGCCAAAGCAAGTTCCGGCTTGTCTAGAGCGTTTTTCACGCCGGTGGCAGTCACCACAAAATCGGCTTCCTCTATTTTTTTTACCACCTCATCAATACAGCTTATATCGGTTACCGTTACATGGTTTGCTTCAAGAACTCCATTAACACTGTGGTGGGTATCCGTAACTACATTTACAATGGCGCCACGGCCAAGAGCCTGCACCACAATGCCGCACCCCACCTTGCCAGCACCAAACACCAGCACCTTTTTATGCTCAACCGAACTAAAACCCCATTGGCAAAGCCCTCGAATGTAGCCGTCACCTGTACCAAGGCAGGTTTCAATCCGCTTTACCACGCCACTATCGGCCACATACACGGGGTAGTTGGAATTTTCATAAAAATGAACCCCAGTGCGGGTAAGCTCCACAAAGCCCACCTTAGGCCTAAAGTGGGCAAACTGGCCGCCACAATCAAAAATAACATCAAAAATTTCGTCTTTGTCGCCAGGTTTTATAACGGCTATGCCCCATTCCTTTAATAGTTTTACCACACCCTCATCGCTGGGCATGGAATTTCCAACAAAAAGTTGCGCACCGCCCATAAGAAGGGTTTTGTATTGAACAAGGGTGTTTCTGTAAATGGGGGTTGCCACCAGAACCTTTTTGCCATCAAAGGGCCGCTGGTAACCCCAACGGCTCATACAATTATTTAGGGCCGGGTATTCTTCGGGACAATAGTTTGCTTCTATGATTTCGTCCAATGTCATAGTATAAATATAGACAATTTCGCCATTCCAAGGACGATTCGGCACGGAATCAGACTGTATAAAATTTATCTAAAAATTGATACAGTTTAGTAGTTGAGGAATTAGGACTGGCCCCAGAGAAGAATGATGAGAAGGGTCTGGAAAACGATAACTAGGTTAAAGATTTCGTAGGTCTTCATATTTTACCTCTATTAACACCACAATAAATAGAAATTTTATTTTACATTCCTAGGGGTTGGTGGTAAAAAACTTTTGGAGTGTGACTTAGCACACTTTTGAAACTTTCCCCCCACATTTTTCAAAGACAAAAGGTGCCCATTCTTCAGCCATTTTTAAGCCCCACCCTTCCTTTTTTGCTATCTTTGTGTGCCGAAAAGGCGCAGGGCGTCAAAATTTAAACAGGAGTCCAACATGGCTTTACAGTTCTACAACACCGCATCTAGGAAA
>JABUUT010000044.1:54662-58581 GCA_021443045.1 Fibrobacteraceae bacterium | reverse complement strand
ACATTCACTGGATCCTTCACGGCGATGCCATTCAGGATGACAGAATTGTGCGGACATTCCCTGGATCCTTCACGGCGATGCCGTTCAGGATGACCGACTTGTGCGGACATTCCCTGGATCCTTCACGGCTACGCCCTTCAGGATGACCATATTCATAATTCAAAAAGACCAGGGCGTTGCCCTGGACTTTTTGAACATTTCTTTAAGAGTGCTTTCGCAAGAACTACTTTTTGTTCTGGCGACGGTAACCACGAACATACTTTACAGAACGACGGGCATACTTACCAGGAATAAAGGCCTGGGTACCGTTGTTGTTAATGCAGTAGTCCAGAGGCTTTTCAATAAAGGAAACCTGATAGATGTAAGGACCAGTACCCAACAAGCGGCCATTCTGGCTTACAGGATACATCTTCACAGTAACCATCATTGGGCCAGCGGCATTCTGGGGAGCGCTCTTGCTACCAGAAGTACATACGGCCTTGGAGTCGATGCCAGCAGCAGCATTCTGCTTGGCACGCATGGCAACAACGTCTTTTTCATCCATTTCTTTTTGGTACTGGCTTACAAAGTGGCCCAAGTGGTCAAAAACGCGAACGTTAATGGCAAATGGTTCAGAGGTAAGGAAAGTTACACCGGTGCAACTTTCAATACCATTAGCATCGGCATAGCAGCGAGCAATACCGTTACCGTCGGTACCAGAACCGCCGGCACCATCACCGGCACCATGAGAAACCAAGTAGTTGTAAGTCAAATTGTAAGAGGAACCCTTTGTGCTACCCTGAACAACCATGCCGGCACCACCATTGGGGTTTTGAGAAGAAGAGTAGTATTCAGCATTGGTTCTACCGTTAGCGTCAGGTTCTGTGCAAATTTCCTTGAGCCAAGCATCAATGGAGGTTCCTGGAGCGCCACCAGCATTTACAGGCAATGTGGTAATGAGCAATTCACCAGTAGCATCCAGAGGCAAATCGTCTCCGCCAGCCAGATCGGTAAGAGCGTCGGTGGCAAAGTCTGGACGAGTAATGGAGGTGTCTTTTACCTTCACTTCATCTGGGAGTTTTACGTTCATCACAATTTTACCCCATGTACCAGGTTCTGGGTACAAAGTAATAGGCTTGTTGGCGGTGTTGGTAACATTGTAAGTCATAGACCTATTGAATAAGTTATCAACGGTACCGTCTATAGCCTTGTCAAATGGGTGGCTAAAGGCAATTTCATCACCGTTGGCAGCCATATAAGGAAGACCAGTCTTAGGGTTAATGTTGGAGCCTGTCAAATCGTAAAGTTCACCAACAAAGTCGTAGTAGTAACCATCGGAACCTTCACTCTTGAGGGTAATGGCGGTAACCTTGTAAGCCAAGGTGTCATAAGTAGGCTTGCCTGTGGCATCTACACCATTCTGGCGAATAACGGTAATGGGGTAAGAATCGCCCTTTCTCATATTTTCAAGAGTTTCCTCGCTGAGTTTGGAAGAAAGCTGGAGCTGGTTGCTTGTGGTACCATCGGCGTTCAAAGTAACCTGAGCTTCGCGAATGCTGGCCTGGCCAAAGAGAACGGTACGAACTTCAGCAATGGAAGAACGGATGTACATGTTGGAACCATCGGTCTGGCGGTCGGCGTAGAAGAAATGTACATAGTGCCAAGAGCCGTCTTCCCACACGGTGGTACCAGGAGTACAGTTAGCAGACAGAGGAGGGGGGCCGTAGAGGCTTTCCAAAGTTGCATCGGCACCTGGGCAACCATGGTTGTTTGTTGCCAAAGTGAAAATATCCACCTTACCAGGAGCGGCCAAGTGGGTACCACCAAGGTCCACAACCAGAACGCCATCCACAAAAATCCACATGTCGTCATCACCAGTAAATTCGAAGATTTCGTGGTTAGGAATCTGGTTGTCGTTCTTGTACTTAAAGGTAAAGGAGCCCATCATGGTAAAGCTGTAATTGCGGAGGTGCTGCAAGCCCAAGGAACCAATGGAACCAGCAGCGTTGTATGCGGCTGTTGGCTCACGAGGGCCACCATTACGCTTCCAGGCTTGGCAAAGAGCGTCTGTATTCTGGTTTTTGTAGTCGGTCTGAGTGCTTGCATACTCATAGTCGTATGGAGGGCACATAATGGAAAGGCTGTAACCAGTGGCAGCAGACATTTCCGGATAGCTTGCACTTGTCAAAGTATTGCAACCAATCTTTTTATCAAGGTCGGATTCAGTCATGCACTTGGTGTTCACCCCTTGCCATTCGCCATTGGCATTGACAATGTCCAATGGGAAGTAACCACCATTATTGTAGTTGTAGTCAATCTGGTAGTAGCTGGTTTTACCATCTCTATTAAGAACCATGGTTCTTACAGAAGTGGCGTTGGTACCAGGAACATCAGTGTACCATTGTTCAAAGGCAAAGTTGTCGCAAAGTTCCTGAGCCTTTGTAATCTGTACATTCTGAATCATGTAGAGGTCTTTATCCACATCGCTTAGAGATTTAAAATAGTTGGCGTCAAAACCAGTGCCTCCAGCGCCGTTACCAAAGGTAAGGTAGCTGTTTACCATGCCTGGGGTTACATACACTGGGTTAGCCCAATCGCCCTTAGCGCACTTTTCACCGCTTACGGTGCTAGCTGCATTTACAAAGCCCCGCTTCTTGGAGCCTGCACATTCGCCATATTCCAGGATTTCGGCAGAAGACTGGGTTTGCAAATAGGCTGGCAAATAGAGATTCTTTGCCTTAAGGTTACCGTTAACGTCGATGGCGCCGTTTGGATTAGGAGATTCCTTGTTGGCACAAGTCTTGTGGTAACCCGTTTGGCCCAGAACCTGCCACTGGGTACTCAGTTCATCGGAACCACCGTAACCAGGGAGGCCGGTATTGAGAATACCGGTATGGGTACCGTTAATATTGCAGTTATTGGTACACTTGATGGAAACTTCGGAGAAGTTTTCAAAGTCAGTGTGGTTTGGCCAAAAGTCGCGAACCACCACGGGTATAGGTACGGTATCGGGCAACTGGGCCATTAAAGGCACCGCAACAAACAAGCTAGCAAGAAATGTTTTTTTCATACACTTAATCTCCACCCCAATTAGGGTTTTTACATATACCCCTTAAATATAAACATTAAATAAACAAAGCCAAAATAAATTTTTGAAAACAAATGGTAAAACATTACTTTTGCAGTTTTTTGTGACAAATTGCATGGACTTTTACCCCAACCCCTATACCAAGTCTACCCTTTTTTTACTTTTTATCTATGAATTTTGCCATAATATTCTCCATTTGCATTGGTCTTATTCTTTTACGGGTACTCTGGCTCAAGGTAAAAGCCAACAGCCTAGAAACCGATTCCTTTAAAAATTTGCCAGCCAAAGACCAATTGGCCATACTCAAGGAATGCCTTTTAAACAACCCCACCAAGGCTAGCATGACAAACCTGGGGGAGTTTTTACAAAAGAGAGGCCAAAACATTAACATGGACAGTTACAAGCATTTTTTTGACAGGCAATTGCGACTATACCGGCAAAAAGACGCCATTGCCGAAGACAACGAACTCTATGCCCAGGAATCTATCTGGATGGACCAGATTACTCCTCTGGAATTTGAGGAAGCGGAAGAAGCAAAAAAAGCGGGAGACTCCAAAAGTTACATAGAACATTCTTTGGAAGGTATTGCACGCCTCTATTCCGACGAGGCTATCGAGAAGGCTCTAAATAAATTAATCCCAGACTATCCAAAGGCAGAAACCATTTTAAAAGGTTATCTGGAATTGGTAAAAGTCCGGGACAACAGTTTGGCCGACGAAAGTTCCTTGGAATCCCTTAGAAAATTGCGGGACTCCTGGGAACAAAGCCTGCTGAGTATGGAATAAAAGGTGGTTGGTGGTTGCAGCGGAGCTGCCAACTCTTGCGACTTGGAAGTGGGCCTGCAAGCAGTCC
>JABUUT010000044.1:52757-54540 GCA_021443045.1 Fibrobacteraceae bacterium | reverse complement strand
TCGAGTTGAACCCATTCTATGGATCCTATCACCTAACGGCTCCAGGATGACAAGGCCCTTATCATTAATCATTGATAACACGGGATGACTCAGCTGATTACTGACAACTGACTACCGACAACTAAATTAGAACCAACGCCATGTGATTCCAAAGAGCACCATGTTCTTGTACTGGGCATCCAAGTCTTGATCCTTGTCGTAGGCCATATCGAAGCCAACAGTAAGTTCAATGAATGGAACCAACATAATGGAAAGGGTGTTTTCCCACTTGCCGTCAATTTCATCAACGCCCTTAAAGTTCACAAAGCCCCAAAGACGAGTCTTGAAGTTCATAATGTCGGAAAAGGCGTACTTGAATTCAGTAATGCTTTCAAGACCAGGTTCATCCCTAAATTCTTCAATCTCATCTTCGGTGTCGGCATCATCGGCCCAGCCGTAACCATGGGAGATGGTCATGCGGTTGGCAAAAGCCAAACGCTGAGAGAAATTGTCGTTGGGAATGTAAGCCAAACCAGCAAATTGAGTGAGGTAGACTGGGTCCATGAAACAAGAAAGTTCGTCACTAATTTCACCATCTTCGTCGTAAGCATAAGTCTTGGAGAACTGGGTTTCATAACGACCGCCCAGGTAAGGCTTAATCTTTTCGGACACGTTAAAGTCTACTGTGGATTCCCAGAAAATTTTATCTTCGGACTTGCGCTTGCCCAGGCCGTCGGTCCAACCTTCACCCCAAGCCAAATTGACCAGGTTGCGCCAATTGGCATAGGCCCACTTGCCCTGAACATCGGCATCGTACTTTAAAAGCCATGTGTAAGTGGATGTTCCTCCATCAACCCAGTTGCTGTAGTGCATACGCGTGTACTTTACGCTAGCCACCACATCGGCAGTCCAGTTTTCTGGAAGAAAATCTTCAAAGGTGCCGCCTTCAGCAAAAGCAGCCGAAGCAGAAACCAACAAGGCAAAGCCTATGGAAAACAGGGATTTTTTCATGTTATTATCCTTTTTTAAATTTACCTTTTAAAAAATAAACATTTTTATAACGACTTTCAATTTAAAACCCTTAACACAATCAAAATAAACTATACTTAAGCCATGAAAATAAAACTTCTAGCGGCACTTTGTATTTTGGCTCTTGGAATTTCCCATGGTTCCGAAATTTCCCCGTGGCGTTTTGAAGCGGGGCTTAGTGTGGGCAATGTTATTCCGGCCAACGTTATTTTGGGGGTTGGGTACAGTTCTGTGATTTTTCGTTTTCAGGGAATGGGTGCCCACTACGATGCCAACGACTACTGGTGCGGCATTCGCGGAGGAATAGACTGGAGTTTCTTTAGAAACAAGCCTTTTTCCATTGATTACGGCATTAGCGGGGGCTACGCCTTTGCAGAAGCTCCCAATGAAATGCACAAAACATTCAACAAGGCCAACGGCGGAAAATACCTTTACCCTTACAACTACAAAGAACTCCTAGATGTATCCGCTGAAATCTGGATCCATCTTTACGGATTCTTTACCCAAATTGCCCTGCCCGTATACCGTTTTAAGGAACACGACGACCCCAAATTTTTATGGCGTGCCGGATACATGATTAAGTTTTAAAGAAAGTTATCAGTAGTCGGTTGTCAGTAGTCAGTTGTCGGTTATCAGTTGTCGGTTATCAGTGGCTGGTGATTGGTAATAAATAGACGAAAAAAGTGGTGCGGTCGCGACGGTGTCGCTTTGAGGCGTGAGGCCGTTCGCTACGCTCACTTTGAGCTCAAGCCTCATACCTCTAGGAGGCAAAGCC
>JABUUT010000044.1:40618-51962 GCA_021443045.1 Fibrobacteraceae bacterium | reverse complement strand
GATATGACAGCCGAAATCAGCAAGGCCCTGGCAAAGTTCGACATTCCTTCGGAAAATGTTTACGTAAACTACCAAGGCTTTAGGGACTGGGGCCACAACGGCCACAATTTCTAAAGAGTTCTTCTAAAAAACACCCTTTTTTAGGGCACCTTTAAAAATTCATTTTTAGAGGAGCCCTTTATAGACTTCTCTATGCTAGAGCATTTTTAGAGGAGCCCTTATAGACATTGCTAAATTTTTTGAAAAAAATAATGTATTTTTTTAGAGTGTTTGGGTTTTATAAAAAAGGAATGTTTGGCATGGAGCTTTCTCGCTATTTTTTCGTACTCACATTGGCCAGTGCAGTCAATGTTTTTGCCGTCACAAAAAAAACTTTTGACTTTGTAGTAGGCTTTGATGGAGACTTTAAGGCAGCCCTCGCCGCTGCCAGTGCAAAGCCAGGAACCGAAGACTCCCCCTTTGTCATCTTTTTTCCAAATGGCAATTACAATATTGGAGCTCTGACTGGAGACACCAACCAGATGACCACCATGGGCCACAGCAATATTTCATTGATTGGAGAAAGTGCAGACAACGTAAAAATCTATAATACCGCCAAAAGCGAGGCCATCAGCACCACAGCCACAATTAAAACTACCGGCAAGAATGTGTATATGCAAGACTTGATGCTGGAAAATAGGGCCTCCGTTAATCCCAATGCCAAAGCCAATCGGTTTGTGGTGATTATGCAAACTGGCGACAAGTACATTTACAAAAATGTAAAGCAGATTAGTGGTCAAGATACTTACTACACCAATAGCAGCGGACGCACCTACTACGAAGGCGGCCACATTGAAGGCACTGTGGACTTTATCTGCGGCAGTGGCGAAGTATTCTTTCAAAATGTTCATTTATCTGTAACCCGTTCCGGAGGCGTGATTACGGCTCCAAAGTCAAGCACCTGGGGTTATGTCTTTAACGAGCCCACCATCGACGGCACCAACGGTGCCGCAGGAACCTACATGCTGGGCCGCTCCTGGAATGCCCGTGCAAAATCCATATTCATCAATGCCCAAATGAATGCCCAACCCACTGCCGCAGGGTGGGGCGACCCCATGAACGACGTTCCCGAAAGGTTTGCAGAATACAACAGCAAAAACGGATCTGGCGGCACCATAAACCTGAGTCAACGCCGCACCCAATATTACAGTAGCAAAAGCGGCAAAACCGCTACCATCAACCCCGTTCTTAGCGCAAGCGAAGCCGCCAAGTACACAGTAGAAAATGTTCTTGGAGGCACCGACAACTGGAGGCCCGCCGAAATTGCAAAGCAAGTGGCCGCCCCAAAAATTTCACAGGCTGGCCCCATGATTACCTGGGAAGACAACGCCAATGCACGGGCCTACGCCATCTTTAAAAACGGCAAATACTTTGACAATGTGGCCACCAACAGCTACATGGTAAGCAAACTTACCGTAGGCGATAAGATTACAGTGCGCTCCGCCAACAGCAGAGGAGGCCTGGGAGACCCGTCCAATGAAATTACCGTTGCCTCAGCCGACCCAGCCGATATGGTGGAAGTAAAAATCACACAGAATTTTGGAGGGACCCTTTCTGCTAGCCCCAATGGAAACAGTTTGCCCAAAGGCTACCCCGTCACCTTTACAGCAACACCGCTGGAGGGCTGGAAGGTAGAAGCCTGGGGCGGGGATGCCATGGCCGCCGAAATTCCTGCACAAGCTGGAGCCATCGCCACTTATAAAATTGCAGAACTTACAAAAGCAGCGGAAGTTTCGGCCACCTTTATGCCCATAGATCCGTTAAAATACGAGGCCGAATCCGGCACACTGACCAACGCCGTTGTCGAAGCCACCAACGCAGGATTCAGCGGAAGCGCCTACATTAACTTTGGTGCAGGAGACCCATCCATTTGTGAAGTGCCCATCTACCTTGCACAGTCTGGTATCTACAACATGACTATAAAATATGCCAACGGTTCGGGAAAGGCTCGCAGCCTGAATATTAAAGTGGGCACCACACAGAAAGGGTTGATTTTTGAGGCCACCTCTGCCTGGAACGAGTACGTCGCCAAGGATGTTGAAGTAGTTCTTCCCAAAGGCTACAGCACCATTATTTTTGAAACTGTAGGTGGAAATGACGGCCCCAACATAGACGCCATTAGCCTTACCGCCGTTAAACTAGACTCCCAAGACCCCACAACCTTTTTTACACAAAAAGAACGCCCCATTACAAGCTATGACAACGCCACTTTGTACACCATACAAGGCAAAAAGCTTCGTCACGGTTCAGCAGAATCCATTACAAAAAATCTCCCCCAAGGTATTTACATGGTTAAAACCCAAGATACCTTTAAGGTAATTCAGGTTAGATAAAAGAGGCTCATACACCCATTTATTGGTGGCTGGTGGTCAGTTTTCAGTATTTGCATAATCCTCTTTCGTCTATCGTCTAAATTCATTCACTGGATTCTTCCCCTATCACAGCTCCAGGGCTAAAGGCCGCTCCAGGGTCAGGATGACAATTAATCATTAAAAAATAACCATTAATAATTGATACCATATTCACTGGATCCTTCAGGTTGGAACCTTTGAAGTGAACTCCGAAAAGTGACAATCGATTTTTACCACACAAATGATTTTGCGGATAATCAAAAAAATCCCGGCCAAGGGAAACTTGGTCGGGATTTTTTTTACAGGAAACGATTATTCAGCTGCCTTTTTTGCCTTGGGAGCAGCCTTCTTGGCAGCAGGCTTTTCACCATTTACCTTTTCGGCGAACTTCTTGGAGGCAGCCTTTACCTTAGGATCAGACTGAGCATCCTTGATTTTTTGTTTCAAGTCGTCTTCCAGCTTTTTCTTGAGCTTTGCAGCGAGGCTTGGGAAACGATCTGCAAGGGAATCACTAAAGGTTGCAGGCTTTTTGGCAACAGCACCTTTTGCTCCAAAAGGCTTGCGACCACCACGTGGGCGTTTTTTCTTTGCTGGAGCCTTCTTTTCTTGGGATTTGGTTTCCTGAGGTTTAACTTCTTCAGTTTTTACTTCTGTTTCTTCTGCCATATTGTACCTCTTGGAAAATGTTTATGAATTGACGGGCACAATTTAGTAAAATTAACCCCTATTCCGAGAGTTGGTTACAAAAAAACAAGTAAAATATGACTATTGTACCGCATATTTTACGCAAAAAAACATATAAGGCACCTCCAAAAATACTTTGGCACCCCATATTTATATTTCATGATTTTCCAAATAATGGGCCAGCACAGTAATATCAGCAGGCCGCACTCCGGGAACCCGGCTGGCTTGGCTAAGTGTCATGGGTTTTACCGCATTAAGCCGCTGACGGGTTTCTATACTAATGGCATTGATGGTCATGTAGTCCATATCCGGAGAAAGTTTCACCTTATCCCACTTGACCTGTTCCTCAATTTCACGGGCCTGTCTGTCAAAAAAACCGGAATAGATTTCTTCGGCAAACAAAAACCACTGGTCTCGGCGAGTGAGCTTCACATCGGGCAAGGCCGTGGCAAAAAGAAGTTCCGGATCTATTCCGGGCCGACGAAGCACATTAATCCATCGTGTCCGTTCCGTTGCCAAAGCCTGGCCCCCAGGAGCCAAAATCTGGTTGGCCTGTTCTGGTGTAGCCGCCTCTTCCGTAAGGCGCGTTTTCGCCAATTGCATTAAATCCTTGCGCTTATTCCAAGATGCATAATCTTCGTCACTAATCATGCCAATACGGTGGGCCTTTTCCTTTAAACGGGTTTCCGCATTGTCGGAACGCAAAAAAAGTCTATACTCGGCACGGCTAGTAAACATGCGATAGGGTTCATCCAGCAACACATTTACCAAATCATCCACCATTACGCCTAAGTAGCTTTCGGAGCGGCCCAGCACAAAGGGTTCCTGGCCCTTTACCTTTAGAGCCGCATTAATGCCAGCCATCAAACCTTGGCCTCCCGCTTCTTCGTAACCACTGGTGCCACAAACCTGGCCTGCAAAATAGAGCCCTGGGTAATTGCGGCATTCAAAAGTGGGCAAAAGCTGGGTGGCATCAATGGAATCGTACTCCACCGCATACCCAATCTGCAGCACCTTGGCCCGAGTTAAGCCCTGAATGGTGTGCAGAGCAGCCAACTGAATATCAGCAGGCAAACTGGAACTAAAGCCATTTACATAAACGCGGCCAATATCGGCCTGTTCCGGTTCCAAAAAAAGGTGGTGACCATCTCTATCACCAAAGCGATTTATTTTATCTTCAATGCTGGGGCAGTACCGGGGGCCTTTGCCGTGAATTCGCCCAGAGAACATGGGGCTGTCTTTAAAGCCGGATCGAAGAATATCATGGGTTTTTAAATTAGTGCGGGTAGCCCAGCAAACACAGTCGTTACGGAGAGGGTGTAAAAGCCTATCGCTAAAAGACCAAGGTACCTCATCCCCACGTTGAATTTCACACTGATCAAAATCAATGGAGTCCGGATCCAAGCGCGAAGGAGTTCCCGTTTTTAAGCGACGGAGTTTTATACCCGCCAAAGCCAGACATTCAGATAATTTATCTGCACTAGGTTCTCCAACACGGCCACCAATGCTGGTTTCTAGCCCCGTAAACATCTTTGATGCCAAGAAAGTTCCGCTTGTCACCACCACAGACTTTGTAATATACCGGTCTCCGTTTAAAAGAACGAGTTCAAGCCGGCTATCGGGCAAACGACTAAAAGAAGCCAGTTCCCCTTGAATTACACAAAGACCTCTTAAAGAGCAAATAGTATCCCGGGCAATTTCACTGTACAACTTCATGTCGCACTGGGCTCTTGGGCCCCAGACTGCAGGGCCTTTACTCATGTTGAGCATGCGGAACTGGATTCCAGCCTTGTCCGTCAAAATTCCCATTAATCCGCCCAAGGCATCTATGTCGCGCACTATTTGGCCTTTGGCCAGGCCACCAACAGCAGGGTTACAAGACATGCGACCAATAGCATTTATATCCATAGTCAACATGGCTGTTTTTACCCCAAGCTTCCAGGCGGCATGGGTAGCCTCAATGCCGGCGTGGCCGCCACCGACCACAACCACATCAAATTCCGCTATAATCGAGCTCATTTTTTATTTTGTGGCAGGAGCTTTAGGTGGTTCTGGATTCCATTCCACCTTTTGACCAGCCAGCAAAGCCTTGATGTCGGCCTTTAGCTGATCCTTTTCGCTATCAATGGAACCGTACAGCTTGTAGGTACCATCCTGATTTACAACATAAACCTTAGGAACGTAACCATCGCTGTAGAGTTCACCAAACTGGCGAGTTTCATCCCATGTTACATTCAGGTTGTCACTCCACTTGATGTCTTCCATAAAGGAGCGAATGCCCCGCTTGTTGTTGGAACCGGTGGCAACGGTAACTGTGGTAAGTCCATCTTTAGCAAATTCATCAGCGATTTCGCCAATAGAGGGAGCAGCATGGCGGCAGTGCCCGCATGTGGTGGAAAAATAGAACATGAGGAGGGGCTTGCCCTTGAACTTTTCAAGGTTGGTGGCGCTTAAAGTAATGCCTGTAACGGGAACCGCAAAGTTCATGAGTTTTGGCATGCCATTAACCAAGGTGTCACCACGAAGGGCGGTAACAGCATCCTTCAGTTTAGCCTCTTCTTCCTGAGCCTTTTTCATTGCCTCTTCACGAAGAGTCTTCATTTTTTCGTTGTAGCGGTCACCAATAGCCTTAAGGGAATCTTCAGACATTTGCAGAACAAATGCACTATCGTTATTTTTCTTATGGGCCTCCTTGGCACCAAGAATAAAGTATTCTTCATCAAAGGAGGTCTGGAACTGTTCGCCCACTTGCGTAAGCTGATTGGCAAACTGAACTCCAATCAGGTAGGAGAACTTTTGGTTGTCGGTAGCGGTTTCATTGGAAAGCGTTACAGCAATGCCCTTAGGCTCTGGAGCCTTTTTAACCGGAAGGCTCTTGAGCACAGAGTCCATGTAGGCACGGAAATCGGTAACAGTGGCGGCAGTAGCACTATCAGGGCGAGCCGACTGCACGCGACCATTGGCAGTGTGGGAGTATCGAGCCCCTACAGCACGAAGGGTGTCGGCAGTAATCTGCATTTTAAAGGAAGTATCCTTATTAGACTTAACACCGTCCCTAACAGCCTGAAAAACCACATCTTCATCCATTTCTTCACCCATTTGGCGAGGAAGCATCAAAAAATTCTGACCACCAATTTGGGCACCCAGCATATAGGCAAATTTTTGGTCGTCAGTGGAAGAGGCTGTAATTTTAGCTTCGCCCTTTGTGGCGCTCTTTTGCAAATCGCAAGCAACAAGAGACATGGTTGCAAGAGCTGCACAGCCAAATATCAAAATCATCTTTTTCATTTTTAGACTCCTGGGAATCGTTAAAAAGTTCGGTACATACCCCAAACTCAGGTACAAATCTAGTAAATATTGCTAAATTTTAGAACAAACAAGGACAAACCCATGAAACTTTCAAAGTATTTTTATACAACTTTACGTGAAACACCCTCCGATGCCACCCTCCCCAGCCATGTATTCCTAATGCGTGGTGGTTACATTAAGCCCCTTTCCACCGGCATTTTCAGCATGATGCCCATGGGTTACCGCGTTATTCAAAAAATAACCAACATCGTCCGCGAAGAAATGAATAAAATTGGAGGTATTGAAGTAGACCTGCCCGTGGTGCAGACCGCGGACCTGTGGAGTGAATCTGGGCGCTACCAGGCCATTGGTGACGAACTCCTTCGCTTTAAAGACAGAAACAACCACCCCATGGTGTTGGCCATGACTCACGAAGAAGCCATGACCGACTTGGCCCGTTACGTGCTTTCCAGCTACAAGCAGCTCCCCTTTATGCTTTACCAATTTAAAACAAAGTATCGTGACGAAGCCCGTGCACGTGGCGGACTTATTCGTGTTCGCGAATTCTTGATGAAGGACGCCTACAGTTTTCACGCCACACAAGAAGATTTGGATAAGCATTACCAAGAAGAATACGATGCCTACCTGCGCATATACCGTCGCGTAGGAATTGAACCTGTTGTAGTTCAATCGGACACTGGTATTATGGGAGGTAAAATTGCCCACGAATTTATGCTGGACACTCCAAACGGCGAAGACTACCTGATTCTCTGCAAAAAGTGCGGCTACCAGGCCAACCGTGAAATAGCAAAGTTTGGCCGTGAAACCTACAAGGGTAACGCAAACGCCACCCCTGAAAAAGTGGAAACGCCCCACTGCGCAAGCATTGAAGACTTAAGCAAGTTCCTGAACGTAGATGCAAAGGCTACTGCCAAATGCGTATTCTTCGACTTCGAAGGAAAACTCATTACCGTCATGGTTCCTGGCAACCTGGACGTATCCGAAATCAAGCTCCACAACCTGCTAAAGGCCAAGGAACTTTACCCCGCAGACGACTCCCTTATCCGGGAGTGCGGTATGGTTCCAGGCTTTGCAAGCCCCATTGGAGCCCACGACACCCGCATTATTATTGACGAAGCTTTAGCCGAAGCTTGTGACCTGGTGATGGGCGCCAACGAAGAAGGATACCACCTAAAACACTGCACCCCCAAGCGAGACTTTCCTGCATTTGAAGTGGCCGACATTGCCGAAGCCCAAGGCGGCTGCAAGTGCCCAAGCTGTGGCGAAGCCCTTAGCGAAACCCGCGGTATTGAACTAGGAAACATCTTTAAGCTGGGAACCAAGTTCAGTGAATCCATGGGCTGCAAGTTCCTCTCCGCCGACAAAACATCAGCACCTGCCATTATGGGCTGCTATGGCATCGGTATCGGTCGCCTCATGGCCTCTGTGGTTGAAAACAGCCACGACGACTTTGGACCCATTTGGCCCAAGTCCATAGCCCCCTTCCAGGTGGAAATTGTGCCCATCGGAAAAGACGATGCTGCATTTGCAGCCGCCGAATCCATTGAAAAAACTTTGGAACAAGCAGGCTACGAAGTGCTGGTGGACGACCGCGACGAACGCCCTGGCGTAAAGTTCAAGGATGCCGACCTGTGGGGCATTCCTGTGCGCATTGCCATTGGAGCCAAGGGCCTTGCAAACGGCGAAGTGGAATGGAAACTCCGCTCCGAAAAGGAACACTCCATGGTAAAACTGGATGATGTTTTGGTAAAAGTCCAGGAATTCTACCAGGATTAAAAGTTGCAAAAAACTAACCCACAAAAAAGTCCAGAGGCGTAGCATTACCTCTGGACTTTTTTCTATGTTCTATGATGCAATTTCTAGAGACTCGCTTCCTTTAAGTGGTAAGCGTCGGGGTAAGCCTTGGCTGCACAACCATTGCAAAGCATGCGTAGGCGCGTTTCAGCCAAAGTTCTTACTGGGACTTGGCAACCACAATCGGCGCACTTTGCCAAAAATACCAAGCCTTCGGAAACAGGTGTTTCCACCTTTGCCACAGGGTTCTCATTTTCACCAAGGCGAGAAACCACATTGTGAAAAATCCATGTTCCTTCGGCATTCTGGTAAGCGGTGCGCACAATGCTGCACTTAAAACTGCGACCCTTGCGGTTGCGCATGCGGCACACAAAATGATGCTCATTGGTATTGTCGCAAGACTTGTAGGCAAGCCAGTCTTTTTCAAATCGATAGAGATCGGTGATGTAATGCCACATCACTTCAGACTCTTCAAAACCGAACATTCGGCAAAACCGCCTATTGCCGCAAATCAAGCGGCCATGCTGATTTACATCAAAGCATGCAATTTCGGGAGTTTCGTTTGGGCTGGTCATTTTACACCTCCTTGGAGATAATAGCGGTAGAGTACATCAACAGCTTCCAGGGCCGCCCTCCCCAACCGCACATCATCTAGTTTCAGGTTAATGTCTTCTTTGCCAAAGAAGATTGGTTCCGAAGAAGTTCCAATTTTTTCAACTGTGGTAGAATGAGAACCGTACAAAGTTCCATTTTGGTACAAATTAATTTTTTCACCATTCCACACACCAGTCAGGTACACCCATTTTCCAAATTCCAGAGAAGCCTTAGATACAGCGGCATTGTCACAACTTAAGCTGTCGCCACTACCATCGGCTACAAAGAAGGCAAAGCTCGCTTTATCGGCACCACATTCGCCCTTCACAATAGCAAGGCTAAACACATCCCTATCTTCTTCGCTGCCAAAACCCAACTTGCCTACAATATTCTTTCTATAGTTTTCGGCATTTTCCAAGGAATCCACATAAACCCAGGCCTCCACATACATAGCCGTAGCATTATCAAAGGCATAGCGGTCATTTTCCAAAACACCATACTGGCTTGCTTCAGTCAAAGCCAACGCGTTACCACTAATGCCCGTGGTTAGTTCAGCCTTTCCGTAAACCACAATTTGTTCCGTGCGGCCACGGGCATCACTCAATAACTTGGTTCCATTCTTGGAATCCAAAAGGTAATCCATAGTCCACCAGCTCAAAAGCCCATATTCTGCAGACAGCGGAAATTCAAGATTGTTTTCTACATAAGAATTTTCATTTCCAACATAACCATGATACAGGGTAGAAACATAGTACGGTTCAGAAGCCACATCACTGGAGTCTTGGTCCGTATTTTCAATACCGCTTGTATCCCCCAAGAGCATTTTAGCCACATCGCCCTTGTAGTTTATCGGGAAAGGGCCCACAAAGGAGCTTCCATCCTTTTCAAATTTTAAGGAATACAGAGCCGATACATAATGGGTTGGGTCAGGAGATTCAGCCACCAAAGGATACGTACCCACAGGCATATTCTTAAAGGTAAAGTTTCCGTCCTGGTCGGTAGTGTCAACCCAGGGGGAGCCAGGAAGGCTAACCACAATGCCGGCAGTGGTCGTATCTTTACGCAGGTTGATAGAGCCCTTAAAATCAATGGAACTAACAAGTTTGGGGTTTATAGAAATGCTGTCGCCACGGTATTCCACAGTCTGGTAGAAAGACAACTTTTCCTTGGAGCCCGAAACGCCATAGTTTCCGGTTCGTTTTAAAGGCATTCTAAATTCACCCTTGCTATCGGTGGTGTTGATAAAAGACTGGTCTTCACAATCAAAGGAACGGGCCAACACCCGAACCCCAGAAACCGGTTTTCCATCGGTATCTACAACCACACCAGCCAAGGTGTTGGTCTGCTCGTC
The DNA here is from genome assembly GCA_021443045.1 of Fibrobacteraceae bacterium. Classification (GTDB taxonomy): domain Bacteria; phylum Fibrobacterota; class Fibrobacteria; order Fibrobacterales; family Fibrobacteraceae; genus Fibrobacter. Next base: position 41,840 of record JABUUT010000044.1, on the reverse strand, counting down.
AACCCCACCGGCAACCTCATCGGTAGTTGTGCAAGAAACCCACAGCAACATGGGGCAAAGAGCAAGAAGGAAAGCAACCTTAGACATTTTCGCCTCCCTCACAAACCAAATTATTTTTTGTTAAGGGGAACAACTGAATATTCATGCGGTAAACTCGTTCGTCACCCCTGTCATTCATTACAATGGAACTTACACGACGACGAAAGTCTTCGATTTCTTTTGAAATTTTAAAGAACCCGTCTTCGGAAATGCCAATGGTGAGGCCAGAAATATCACGCTTGGCAACATCCACCTCATCCAAGGACCTTACTGCAAGCTCCCCCATCTGCCGGTGCATTTCACGCACCGACAGGGAGGCCACATCCAAACTGCCTGTAGTAATGGCTTTAGAACTTTGTACAAAATTTCCATTGTCATCTTTAGACAACAGGCCCACTTTTTGTAAAAGAGCCAAGGCTTTTTTCACCTCTGCCGTAGAGGTGCCAAACTCAACCTGTTCTGCAATTTTAGAGGCTGTGGCGCCCTTGATTTTAGGAGCCAGTTCACGCACCACGGGGTTAACCCAAGATTCATAGTAATCGTACTGGTCTTCACCCACCAAACTGGAAGCATTTTCCTTGGCAATTTCACGCATTACCTTAAAGTGAGCCTTTTTTTGAGCCGTATTTTTTTCTTGGTTAAAAGCAACCAAGGCACGGAAATAAGAAAGGTCCACCCCAACCAAGCCCATGGCAGAAGCCGTACGCTCCACTCCAACCTCGCTCAAGTTGGCCTTGCCATCACAAACCAGCTTTAAGAATACCGGAGAGGAATAACCTGCAGCCTTGGCAAAGTCCCGCCAAGTAAAACCGGAGCGTTGGTGGCCCTCGGTGTAGAATTCGCGAATGTAGACGCGAAAGTTTTGGTATTCCATCACAGGTTTCATAGTTTTCAATATATATTCTTTTTTGGGGCAAAACAATAGTTTTATGATACAAATTTTAACTTTTTATTTAAAAAACAAAGTTTTTACACCACAAAATAGCTTTTTTGATTAAAAATCATGATACAACCATTCAAAAAAAGTGTGATAACAGACATCCTTTTTGGAATATTCCAAAGTGACCTATAAGCCTTTTAAAGGTTCATCTGCAAAAGTCCATGTTTTTGGAGGCACGCAGTGCCCGATTACGCCCCAAGGTGAGAGTAAATGGTTATCAGTTATCGGTTTTCAGTTATTGGT
>JABUUT010000044.1:37584-40433 GCA_021443045.1 Fibrobacteraceae bacterium | reverse complement strand
CACTTTGAGCTCAAACCTCATGCCTCTAGGCGTTTACGCCGAACCTCACTACTGACAACCGAAAACCAGGTTTTATCATACACGTCGTTTTGCAGGAATCCCTATTTTATGTTATATTTCCTTAAAAAACTCCTAAAAGTGAGATGTTATGGATTGGAATGAATTTACAAGCCTCACCAAAGAGCAAATGCTCCCCATTTGGGACTTTTACTGCAAAGACCCCTTTTCAGTGCTTGGCATACACCCCCTAGAAACAGACAAGGGTATTAAAACGGCTGTTCGCACTTACCAGCCTCAAGCATCCTTTGTTCGGGGAGAATCTTTAGACGGCCAATGCGAATTTGACTTTGTCAAACTGGGCGACACCGGATTTTTTGAAGCCATTCTCGACATGGAATTCCAGCCCTTCTTTTACAACCTTGTTATTAGACAAGGCGATGGCCACGAATATTCCGTTGTGGACCCCTATGCGTTTCTTCCTGTTCTTGGGGAATTGGACATTCATTTGTTCAACAGCGGCACTCACTATGAGTTGTATAAGAAACTGGGCGCAAACCTGGTGGAACACCAAGGCTTTAGGGGCATTCAGTTTGCAGTCTGGGCACCCAACGCCAAGGCGGTTTCTGTTGTAGGCAACTTTAACAGTTGGGACGGACGACGCCACCAGATGCGCATGTTAGGCAGTTCCGGCATCTGGGAAATTTTCATTCCAAACTTGGGCGAAGGAGAGCTTTACCGCTTTGAAATTCACGGTGCCGACGGCAACCTCCATGTGAAGGTAGACCCCTTTGCAAAGCAAAGCGAAGTTCGCCCCGCCACAGCTTCCATTGTAACACATTTAGATGGATACCAATGGGGCGACGATCTTTACATGTGGACTCATTCCGCCACCAAGGTTTTTGGAAGCCCCATGAACATCTATGAAGTTCATGCTGGTTCCTGGCGCCGCGACCCGGCAAACCCCGACCGTTTTTTAAACTGGGAAGAACTGACAGAAAGTTTGATTCCCTACCTTAAAGAAATGGGCTACACCCATGTGGAATTTTTACCACTGGCGGAGCACCCTCTAGACGAATCCTGGGGCTACCAAGTTACCGGTTACTACTCCCCCACCAGCCGCTACGGAACCCCCGACCAGTTCCGCCGCTTTGTAGACCTTTGCCACCAAAACGAAATTGGTGTTATTATAGACTGGGTTCCGGCACACTTCCCCAAAGATGCCCACGCACTGGGGCGCTTTGACGGCACCGCCTGTTATGAGCACGCCGACCCCCGCCAAGGAGAACACCCCCACTGGGGCACCTACATTTTTAACCTGGGCCGCAAGGAAGTTTCAAACTTCCTCATTGCCAACGCCATGTACTGGCTCAAGGAATTCCACTGCGACGGTCTTCGGGTAGATGCGGTGGCCAGCATGCTGTACCTGGATTACGGCAAAGGGCCTGGAGAATGGGTTCCAAACAAAGATGGCGGCAACATCAATTACGACACCTTGGAATTCTTAAAGCACCTGAACAGCATTATGGGCCGCGAAACCCCACACGCTATTCTCATTGCCGAAGAATCCACCAGTTTTCCATCCATTACACGACCTCCAGAACAAGGAGGCCTAGGTTTCCATTACAAGTGGAACATGGGCTGGATGAACGACTTTTTAAGCTACATTCAGCATGAACCTATTCACCGCAAGTACCACCACAACAGCCTTACCTTTAGCATGGTGTACGCCTACTCCGAAAACTTTATCCAGGTATTCAGCCACGATGAAGTGGTTCACGGCAAAGGCTCCATGCTGGGCAAAATGCCAGGAGACAACTGGCAGAAATTTGCAAACCTGCGCCTCACCTACGCCTTCCAGTTTGCACACCCAGGTAAAAAGTTGAACTTTATGGGTAACGAGTACGGGCAGTTCAGGGAATGGAATGAAAAACGATCCTTGGACTGGCACCTGATAAGCTGGGACAGCCACGGAAAACTGCTGCAGATGTCTAAAACGCTAAACCACTTGTACAAAGACAACGCTCCATTCTGGGAAATAGACCACCACTGCAGCGGCTTTGAATGGATTTGGTGCGACGATGCCGACAACTCCATTGTAAGCTTTGTTCGCAAAGACGCCCAAGGCAACCAGATACTTTGCGTGTTCAACTTTACCCCAGTGCCACGCACTCCATACCGAGTTGGAGCCACAACACCTGGCAAGTGGAAAGAAATTTTCAACACCGATGCCAGCATGTTTGGCGGGAGCAACGTAGGAAACTACGGCGAAGTTTACACCCAGGATATTCCATGGCAAAATCGCCAATGGAGCCTGGACATTCAGCTCCCCCCTTTGGCAGCAGTGTTCTTCCGCTTGGAAAAATAAAAGGCTCATTAGAAAAGGCCCTTAGAAGTGCCCATTAGATACGCCCCTTTGAAAAAACTAGGGGTTGGTGTAAAAATTACAAAAAAGGCAGGTTTACGCCTGCTTTTTTATTTTATCATAAAAATTTTATACAAAAGAACAAGAGCCCCCGCCGAGTTTACCTCGGCGAAGGCTCTTTAAAAGTTAACCAAATTCTTGATTATCGCCGTAGCGATTATTCAAGAACAATCAGGTTCACGGTGCGCTTGCCAACCTTGACAGGCTTGGACAGGTCTACAGCCTTGGCCTTCTTGGAAGGATCGTTTGCAAAGCCTTCCTTCAGCTTTTCGGAGGTCTTGTCCAGAGTCTGCATCTTGGCCTTGCCCTTGAAGCCAGGAATATCCAGCTTCAGTTCGTATTCGCTGTAGGGGCTCTTGTTGATCACAAGGAGGCTCTTCTTCTTACCATTTTCGGTATAGTAAGTAGTGATGAGGGATTCCTTGTC
>JABUUT010000044.1:31910-35605 GCA_021443045.1 Fibrobacteraceae bacterium | reverse complement strand
GACCAGTCGTTGTTGTCGATGTAGAGAGCGAGAACGTTCTTGTTGCCCGGAGTCTTGGAGTCAGCTTCACGCTGGGCAGAGAGACCACCGTAGCTGTAGCTGAAGCCCTTGAGGCCGTCGGAGTAGAACACGCCGTTAGAGACAGGTTTGACCTTGCCGTCAAGTTTAGCAGGATCCTTAGGACCATCGATAACATCGTTGTTTTCGTCCCAGTAAACAATCTTCTTCTTAGGAGCAGCCTTCTTGTTGCCCTTTACGATTTCGATGTTGTCCACCCAGATTTCAAAATCCTTTTCACCACTCTTGTCGATGGAGAAGCGGATTTCGGCAATCTTGTCCCAATCAATGCGGGCAGGGAATTCGGACTTGCGGGTGTTGTCCCAATAGAGACCACGGTCCGGGAAGTCTACCAGAGGAATGGAAACCTTTTTCCAGTCTGTAGTTACGGCACCGCCCTGAATGTACTTGTTCATGGGCAACACAACCTGAGTTTTCTTGCCATCGGAAACTTCTTCATCCAAAAGGCCGATCTTTACGTTTTCGCCGCCCTTCTTGCCCTTGATCATGAATTCCAGCTTGGAATCAAGCATAAACTTGTTCAAATCGAAAAATTCATTGTAAAGACAAATGGAAGCACCAGAATATTCGCTGGGGTCCAGCTTAATGTTAAGGGCTGCCTTAGACTTGTAGCCACCATCCTTAGTGATGGTAACGCCCTTACTCTTTCCACCATAGGCATAGTCAAAACCACCTGGACGGTAAGCCTCATCAAAGAACTTGTAAGGCACCACGCGAGGAGGTTTAGGCTGAGCCATTGTAGCCGTAACGCCTGCACCGAGGAGCAGGATCGTTGCAACCTTCAATGTTTGCTTCATCATATAACGATTCCTTTTGTTTTAGTGTTTTAAATTACTTGCTTTCCTGAAGCATCTTTTCAATCATTTCAGCACTGAAACGATCTTGACGCTTGCCGTTTACGTAAAAGTTTGGAGTTCCCTGAACACCAACCTGGGTACCCAGTTGGAAATCCTTATCGATACGAGCCTTCACCACGTCTGTGAGAACCATGTCTTTCTTGAACTGTTCCACATTGAGGCCCACTTCCTTGGCAACAGCAACATAAATGGAGTCGCCCAGTTCGCGGAAGTGAGGAGCCAGGGCGTAGCGGAATTCCCAGAACTTGCCCTGCTTTTGGGCAGCCAAGGAAGCGGCAGCTGCAGCCTGAGCGTTGTTGTGGAAGCTCAGTGGGAAGTGCTTGTAAACAAACTTGATATCGTTAGGATACTTCTTCATCAAATCTTGCATCACAGGAGCAATGCGGCTGCAGTAGGGGCACTGGAATTCGGTGAATTCAACAATGGTGATTTTTGGATTCTTGGTGTTGCCATAAACTGGGCTATCTTCATCAGGAATGTCCCAAACCTTGTTGTCGGCTTCCATTTCGGCCTTAGCCTGTTCCAAAGAAATACCGCGCTTGTCCAAGGCGTATGCCAAGGCATCAAAGTCTTCCTTCAATTGCTTAAAATCTTTTTCCAAAGTGTCCAAGCGAGCCTGTTGGTTAAAGGAACCACCAGCGGAAGCTTGATTGCAGGCAACGAGGCTACCAACCAATACAGCAGCAGCGATAAGAGAGATACGTTTCATATTTTTCCTTTTTAATGATCATTATAGGGCTTCGCGATAGCCCATGGGATAGGTGAAATATATTAAAAGAATGGAGTAAAAAATGAAGGTACTTGGCAAAGATGGCTACACAAGTAAACACCCCGACCTAAGGTCGGGGCGAACCATTTTGAATTGTAAATTTTATTTGACAAACAACTAAAAAAGAGCCTGATTATCCTTGAGAAGTGGCTTCGAAAGCCAGATTCTCATAATTTTTCATAGCCAAATTCAAGCGGTACTCGTTGGGGAACAGACACACCAGGTTCCGTTCCTTGTCGAACATGCAGTCCATTGCATATTCTTCGGCAAACTTGGCCACATCTTTTTCGGGCCCATGAACCCAGCGAATGCCATGTGCCGGCACACGGTCTAGGGAAACATCGGCGCCATATTCGCTCTGGAGGCGGAACTTGAGCACATCGAACTGAAGCTCCCCCACCACCCCAATTACAGGAATGGCCGACTTCAGGGGTTCATAAAGCTGGGTGGCACCTTCTTCCGAAAGTTCCGCAAGGCCCTTGGCCATTTGCTTACTCTTAAGAGGATTCAACAAAGTAACGCGGGCAAAATGCTCCGGGGCAAAATCGGGAATTCCGGTAAAGTTTATCTTTTCGCCATCGGTTAGTGTATCGCCAATGCGGAAAAGCCCCGGGTCGTTGACACCCACTATGTCTCCAGCCCAGGCATGGTCAATCACTTCCTTGTCCTTGGCTAAAAAAGCAGTGGGAGCCGCCAAACGAATGTCTCGGCCAGAACGCACATGAAAAACCTTTTCACCGCGGGTAAAGCTGCCAGAGCAAATGCGCAAAAACGCAGTGCGGTCCCGATGTTTGGGATCCATGTTGGCCTGAATTTTAAACACAAAAGCGCTAAAGGCCTCTTCGCCTGGGTCTACATTTCGTTTATCCGTAACACGAACCATTGGAGGTGGAGCTAATTTGGCAAAGGCGTTTAAAAGCTGGCGAACACCAAAGTTGTTTACAGCACTTCCAAAGAACACGGGGCACATTTCACCCTTCAGGAATTTTTCCTGGTCAAAGGGTTCCATGGCACCTGTAACCATTTCATATTCTTCCTTAAACTGGTTCACCCAGTTTTCGCCACACATCTCCACCAAGCGAGGGTCATCGGGGCCCTCCATCTGTATAATTTCTTGATGGCCTTCTTCTTTATTAAAGGTGTGGAAAGTATTTTCAGAAATGGAGTACACCCCCTTGAATAGTTTTCCCACGCCAATGGGCAGAGTAAAAGGCGCCACCTTGATTTTCAGAATGTTTTCGATTTCATCCAGAAGGTCCAGCACATGGCGGCCATCCAAGTCCATCTTGTTTATAAAAGTAATGATAGGGGTATGGCGCATGCGGCACACGTCCATCAGCTTGATGGTCTGTTTTTCTACACCATTCACGCTGTCAATGAGCACCAGGGCTGCATCAACGGCCGTGAGCGCACGGTAGGTGTCTTCGCAAAAATCCTGGTGGCCCGGAGTATCCACCAGATTAAACATGCAACCTTCAAAAGGAAAGTTCAACACGGAGCTGGAAACAGAAATACCGCGCTGCTGTTCAATTTTCATCCAGTCACTAACGGTATAGCTGCGGTTGGCCTTGGCGCGAACATGGCCCGCCTCGCGAATGACGTTTCCATACCATAGGAATTTTTCTGTAATGGTAGTCTTACCAGCATCAGGGTGGCTGACAATGGCGAAGGTGCGACGCTTTTCGATTTCTGGATTCATTTTTTTTATCCGACTAGATGCAAATTTTAAACATCGTAAATTTAGAAAAATTTCTACGTTACCGCTCTCCCTGAAACCACCCCTACCGATGGTGGTATGGGTGGTTCTGCATCACCATCTGCACGCGGTACAGTTGCTCTGCGGTAATGATCCTGGCGTGGTCGTGGGTAAAAGTCAAAGGCGAAAGTGACAAAAGCATGTCCGCCGACTTTTTCAGGTTTTCGTCAATGCCATAGGCGGAACCAATCAGGAACACCACATTCCCGGGAAAGCGGTCCCGGAGGGTATCGGA
>JABUUT010000044.1:30324-31655 GCA_021443045.1 Fibrobacteraceae bacterium | reverse complement strand
CATAGGGAGGGGAATGTTAGACGAAAGACGAAAGACGAAAGACGATAGACGATAGACGACAAATGCGGAAGGCGAGAGTCGCGACCATGCTTGCACGGGCATGACCGAGCCAAGCATTTGGGCTGCGGAGCAGCAAAGACGACAAATGCGTAAGCCGAATCCTGCGGCGAGTTCGCTCGACATAGGTGAGGCGCAGTAAATAAAAATGGATAGATTTCACATATATTTAGTCTCTCGTCTATAGGCGTGAAACGCCGTTCTATCGTCTTTTACCGGCCTACGCTCAGTCTATCGATTAAAAAACTAGACATGCCCGCCTTGCGCATTTGATCCTGTGTTTTCTGGATGTCGTACTCCACACGAATGAGTCGCACGCTCTTTAGTTCTGTGTCCAAAAGGCACCAGCAGGCCCTGGGATCCCGGTCCCGAGGTTGCCCCACGCTCCCCACATTCACCAGCAAACGTTCCGTATTTTCTATACGATAGTCGTACTCTTCCAAAATTTTGGGAATAGCGCCTGGCCTACTTGCCACAATCACCGGGCTATGGGTGTGCCCCACAAAACAGTAGCGCCCGTTAAAATGTTCAAAGGCATCCAGAGCATCTTCCAATTCGGTAATGTAAACCCAATCGGCAGGAGATAGCGGAGAGGCATGCACAAAGCAAATATCGTTTTCTTCCTGAATAAAAGGAAGAGCCCGCATGTAGGAAATGGACTCTGCCGACAAATGGTTCTGGGTCCATTCAATAGCCTGCCTGGCATAAGGGTTAAAACCGGCACAGGACTCATGCTTAATGGCCACACTATCGTGGTTTCCAATAATGCATAAATCCATGTTATTTCGAGCCAGATCCACACACTTGTCAGGCTCAGCACCATAACCCACCAAATCACCTAAACAAATTCTTCGTTCCACGCCATTTTCTTCCATCGACTGCAGTACAGCCTGGAATGCCACAGCATTGGAATGAATATCAGAGCAAATTCCATAAAGCATGGCCTAAATCTAATTAAAAAATGGGGCAACAGTAAAACCCTGAGGAAAAATAGACGACAAATGCAAAAGCCGAAGCCTGCGGCGAACTTAAAAAAGTTATTAGTTGGTAGTGGATAGTAGGTAGTCAGGATAATCTCTAGCCTAGCAATATCCAGAAACTTTACTATCTACTAAATACTAACTACCATCTACTAATACGAGACTCAGTATTTGGGCTGCCGAGCAGCAAAGAACGCTGCACTATAGACGAAAGAGGTTAGACTTAAGGAATGATTTTCTATGGATCCTATCCCCTATCGCGCTGCTCCAGGGCTAAAGACCGCTCCAGGATGA
>JABUUT010000044.1:19923-28397 GCA_021443045.1 Fibrobacteraceae bacterium | reverse complement strand
AGACTCAAAGGGAATCGCCCCCTCCATAGGCTCCTGCGAAATGCCCGAAGCCCGAGGCAAAACCGCACCATCGGGAACAAAGGCCGCCAAACCAAGAACAGGCAGCTGCTCCAAAATAAAGCGACGCGTGAACAATACCCCATAGTGTTTTTGCAACAGGGCCTCATCACTCCTATTATAGTATAAGCTGGCCGACACCAAATCGGGAAGCACCATGGTCAAGATTTCTGCCGCCGTCTCTGCCTGAATCTTTCGGCCATCCCCCGGCAACCGAACCTGCAAAACCACCCGGAGTTCCCCATTATCAATCCATAAACCGTTCCGTACCAGCATCTCCGGTCCCGGCTTTTCCAACCCAATAACCTCGTCTTTTCCAGGAAACCGCTCCTGCACCACCCCAGCAAGGCGCCGCAACAAAAAATCAGAAAGGGCAAGGCGGTGTTCAAAGTCAGAGCCCCACTCCGATCCAAACCCTAAAGTAGACAATGGGGTTTTGAGTAAAAGTCGGGAGGCCGGTGCGTAAGGGTCACCCTGTATATGGATAAATTCTAGAACAAAGTCTCCAAAATCCCAAGATTTTTCCCCCAGGGATTTGTAAAAGCCGTAATTTTTTCCGTCTAGAGTACGTATTTTATGGTACAAATTCTTCATTTCTTGCCTTTATGACCCGTTTCCAATGTAAAAAAGTAAATAAAAACGACAACTTCGGATAAAACTTTATATTTTAGGGGTAACCTAAATAGGAGTTAATAATGAAACACCTCTCTCTCATTGCTCTTTTCGTAGCATTTTTAACCATGTCTGCCTTTGCAGATGAAGATCCACCTCCACGGGGCAAACCAGCCACCGTTACCATCATCACCAACCCTCCTAACAGCGATGTTTATCTTGGTGGCGAACTTCTCGGCAAGAGCCCCATCGAAAACATGAAGGTTACTTCTGGCCGCCAGACCCTCGTTGTTATTGACCAGGGCTTCGAACTGGTAAACGAACGCGTAAACGTATGGCCAGGCAAGCCCAACAAGTTTGACTACGGTACAAAAATTCCTAAGGGCAACATCAAGATTTCCACAAAGCCAGGCAAGTGCATTATCTACATTGATGGCGACAACGCCGACAAAACCGATGGAGCCCCTCTCACCATCCACAACCTGGATGCTGGCGACCACGTGGTTCGAGCCGAGTGCTCCAACCGCAAGTCTGCAGAAGCTCTCGTTACCGTTAAGGGCGAAGAAACTGTAGAAGTGGAATTGGATGCCACCAGCGGAAAGAAAAAGAAGTAGTTGCCTTAGGGCACCTCTAAAAATTCATTTTTTACGGTAGCCCCCTACTTTTTTAAGCTAATATTCATGGAGTCCTCACTTTGAGGGCTCTTTTTTGTTAACTTTCTAAAAAAACTTCTCAAAAGGAGAATACCATGTCTAAAATCTGGACTCTTTGCCTCTGTGGCGCCATTGCTCTTCTTGTTGGCTGTGCCAGCGAAGGGAAAAAAGTTTCCCGCATCGATGCCAACTCTGTTACAGACCTTTCCGGTTCCTGGAACGACACCGACTCCCGCATGGTTGCCGATGAAATGATCAACGACTGCCTGGGCCGCCCCTGGTACGACAACATGATTCAAGACAAGGGTGGTAAAATTCCCACTGTGGTTATCGGCAAAATCCGCAACAAGAGCCACGAGCACATTAGCGTAGAAACATTCATCAAAGATATGGAAAAAGCCCTTATTAACTCTGGCCGCGTAGACTTTGTAGCCAACGCCACCGAAAGAGCGGAACTTCGCGAAGAATTGGCCAGCCAGCAAGGCAACGCCACAGAAGAAACCGCCAAGGAAGCCCACCAGGAAATTGGAGCCGACCTAATGCTCACCGGCACCCTCAATTCCATTGTGGACCAAGAAGGTGGCGACCAAGTGGTATTCTACCAGATTGACCTGGAACTGACCGACATCCAAAGCCACCGCAAGGTTTGGATTGGCGACAAGAAAATCAAGAAGTTCATTTCCAAGAACGGTGTAAAACTGTAGTATGAAACGCCTTTTTCTGCTCCTTCTTTCAACCATACTTTTTTCGGCTTGTGCAAACAAGTCCATGACCCGCTACGAAGCCCTGGCTCCAGCGTTAGAAAAAAAAGGTTTTGAAGGAGCAATAGAAAAGGTTGTAAAAGAAGAAAAAGATCTGTACGGCTCCAATAGCCAGTTTCTATACTACTTTGATCTTGGGGTTTTACACCACTACAACCGCAACTTCGACGAAAGCATAAAGAATTTGGCCAAGGCCGAAAAAATCTACGAAGATTTGTATACCAAGTCTGTAACCAACGAAGCGGCAGCCTTAGCTACCAACGACAATGTGCGCCCCTACCGTGCCAGGCCCTTTGAATTACTGACCATGTACCAGTTTCAGATTCTGAATTACCTGGCCAAAATGGATATAGACGGAGCCCTGGTTGAAGTAAAACGCTCCCAGATTGCCATGAACGCCTTGTACCAAAAGGACAAGGACAAAGTTAACGACAACGGCCTTCTGCGTTACCTTTCTGCATTAGTATACGAACTCGACGGCAGCGTTGATGACGCCGCCATTTCCTATGTGAATACTGTAAAAGCCTACAAAGAAGGCAAACTGAGCCTTCCCGGTGAAGTTCTGGAATTTGTGACCGAGAGCCTCAAGAGAAACGAACGGGAAAACCAGCTAAACAGCCTGAATGTAAGTATTCCTCCAGGCACCCCCAAGGCCACAGCCGTGCAAGAGCTGGGGCAGGAAATTGTGGTGGTTGGCTATGCAGGACACAGCCCCATTTTAGGCGAATTGTACATGCAGGGAACCTTTGTTAGCGGAGGCGCCCTAAACCTTAGCTACAAAGATGGGGAAACAGGCCGCATGAGTTCTCTTACCCTTATTGCCCCTCCTGTAGCGGGAGGCAGCGGCAACACCTTCCACATTGGCTTTGCCCTTCCCGAAATAAGGAAGATTCCTAGCCATGTAGCCCGTTTTGAAGTTACCCTAGATAACCAGAAGGGCATTTTTCCAGAAAAGGTAATGGATGTGGGTTCTGAATTGGCACAGAATATGGAAAATGAAAAGACCTCCACCATTCTCCGCACCGCCACCCGGGTTGCAGTACGCACCATTGCAGCCCAAAAAGCCAAAGGCGCCACCAACACAGGCAATCCATTAATTGATTTGCTAAAAAATCTCTTTGTGGATGTGGGTCAAAGCCAGCTGGAACAGGCCGACCTTCGCGTAGGATTATTCCTCCCCAACTCGTTTCACATGACAAGAATTCCTGTAGAAGCAGGAACCCACAAAGTTTCCGTCGCCGCCCTCAACAGCTACGGAAATGTGGTGGAACTTTTTGATTTTAAAACCATTCAGGTGAAAAAAGGGCAAAAAGTGTTCCTATTTGTTCCTTCCATTCGGTAGAATGTTGCGAAAATCACAAAAAAGAGGCTTTAAAGCCTCTTTTTTTATTTGTAAACTCCCCTTTTACCAAAATTTAAGTTACTTTCAAGTAACGTGTTTTCATTGGGAACCTTTTGAGGTACCCTTTCACCAGGAGCAGACTTATGAAACTTAAAGTGTTTATTGCGGCAGCAGCCATGCTGGCCTCCCAGTCTTTCGCCATCATTGGTCTGGGTGCTCATTACGCCCCAAATTTTGGCACAAAGCTCAGCGCCATGGAAAGAACTTCCATTTACGATCTTCAAGGCGTCGGTTCCGTTGATTTTTCCCGTGAAGCCGTTAGCGGAACCATGCATGGGCTTGGTTTTAAACTGTGGGTAGACCTGCTCCCCATTATTGACATCGAAGCCACAGTGAACCTGCAGTTTGCCTCCTACGATGCAACCCTGTATATTCCAAGCATCGACGCAAATGGAGACAAGTCTTATGTAGAACAGCCCATTGAATTGGATTTGGCAGGCACCCCCTTTGGAAAAGCCACCCCCAAGTATGTTGCCATGAATGGCGACCTTTCCATTACCTATCCTATTACATGGCTCCCCATCATCCGCCCCTATATTGGTGGTGGCCTCACTTACTACATGAACAGCTTTGTTCTCGACAAGCCTTTTATGACCAAGTTCATGAGCGCCACAGGCAGTGCCCTGCTTGACGTGCTCAACACAAACGACCCTGCTGCTGTAGCCCAAATGGACCCAGCTGTTGCAGAACAGAAAGCCAAAGAACTTAGCGATGCCTTAACAGAACTGGTTAAGGACGAAGGCCTCACCACTAGCATTGGTGGTCATGCCCTGTTGGGTGTTCGCGCAAGACTCCTCATCATAGCCATTTACGCCAACTTTAAATACTATTTTGGTGGCGACACCAGTAAAGACGTAGATGCAGGCAAGATGGCGCTTGAATTAGGCGCCGGTTTCACACTCTAATTAAATAGGGAACGGGTTTTTCATGACACAAAATACTTGTAGCACCAATATCCTCATCATCGAAGATGAAATTGCCATTGCAGAAGGTCTCGTTGACCTTTGTGAACTTAACGGATACCGTGTAAAACATGTAGCCGATGGCGAAAGCGGCCTTACCGAAGCCCTTACCGGACAGTATGGTCTTATTCTGCTGGACCTGATGCTCCCAGGCATGGATGGCTTTACCGTATGCGATAAAATTCGTGAACAGGATCGCAGCCTCCCCATCATTATTCTTTCGGCAAAGAATTCCGATGAAGACATTATCAATGGCCTCAAGTATGGTGCCGACGACTACATTTCCAAGCCCTTCTCTGTGCCCATGCTCCTTGCCCGAATCGAAGCTGTGCTCCGTAGAAGCCGCCAAACCATGGAAGCCGAAGGAAAGCTGGTTGCCGGCAACCTTCGCGTTAATTTCCGCGAATACACAGGCGTTCGTGGTTCCGAGGAGCTGGCCTTCACTCGCAAGGAAATCGAAATTCTGGAATATTTGTGGACAAACCGCGACCGGGCCGTTCCACGCTCCGAACTTTTGAAAAAAGTATGGGGCTACGAAAACGCCGATTCCGTGGACACCCGCACTGTAGACATCCACATTACCAAGCTTCGCAAAAAAATCGAAGATGATCCATCTCATCCTAGACTGCTCGTCACCTTCCGCGGCGAGGGCTACCAGATGCGTTCGGCTCCAGAATGCGAAAAGACAGTGTAATATTCATTACCATCTTCTTCATTATCGCCATACCGCTGGTCATGCTCCTATTTTTGGCGTATGATCAGCTGCAGGTAGGTACTGAATCTTTGTACAAAGGGCACGCCCTTTTTGTGGGCAACACCCTCAACCAAAGGATTGCCAAGGACCTTGCCATTGAAGACAAGCGTTCCTATTCGGAGTATGGATTCATTCGCACGGTCCAAGTGATTGGCGGTGAAGAAAATACTTTGTCAGAACTGGTGAACTACCCCATTACCAGCCAATATGCAGGCATGGTAGGCCACTTCCAGCTCCCCCCCAACGGCACCCTACGAACGCCCCTTTTACCCGAAGGTCTATTTGGTAAAATTCTTCTGGAGCAGATTCCTCCAAAGGAACGCCGACAGAGAGAGGAAGTCCGTGTAAAAATCAAGAGCGTTCTATCTGACCTAGGCATTTCTAACCAAGGGATAGACCCAAAGGCCCAGCCTAGAGATTCTGTAGAGAGCGTTATTGACCAAATTTATAAAATACGGGACAAAGACAGCACCAACACCAAAAAGCGCAGAAACCAGCGTACCAACCGCTATGAAAAAGCCACAGAAAAGGAAGCCTTTGCCTTTAATGTGGAATCCACCCGTTTTGACATTATTGACAGTTACCCCGACGAAATTGATTCTTCAACTATTGACGCCCTCAGCGATTTGAATGGGGTAAAAGAAGTTGAAATAGAACCGTTCCAGGCCACCTACAATTCCCAGTACATTGTTTTTTACCGCAACGTTAAACTTTATAACAAGCGTGGCAGTTCCCTCTTTATCCAGGGCTTTGTGGTAGACCTTCGCATATACCTCCAAAGCCTTGTTAAAAACGAAATTCAGTTTTACCCCCAGGAACAGGAACTGGCTCTTGTTTTTTCTACAAAAAATGAAGAACTGCTTCAATTTGGCATTCCAGCCAGCAAAGAAGCCACCACCCACAAGATGTCTCTACTGGCCCCTCTAGACGGCATTACCCTAACCATGTACAGCACCAAAATCCGTGGCGCAGGCGCTGGAGTTTTCTTGGTGTTCCTAGGCATCGTGGTGCTCTGCATTTTAGGTGGCGGTCTTATTTCTATCTACAACCTTACCCAAAGCCGCCTCAGTTTGGCTAGCAAGAGGCAAGACTTCATTTCTGCAGTCAGCCATGAACTTAAAACGCCTCTCACTTCCATTTCAATGTACGCCGAGCTGCTGCAAAACTCCTGGGTGGCCAACGAAGAAAAAAGGCAAAAGTACTATGGCATGATAGCCAGCGAAGCTTGCCGCCTTACACGACTTATTCAAAACGTGCTGAACCTTTCTAAACTAGACCGCAACCGTTGGAATGTGCAGATTACCAAAGCTCGACCAAAACTGGTGCTAGACGACTTTGTGGCCATGTACACCAAGAACGTGGAAAACAAGGGATTCTCCCTAACCGTTTCTTCCGACACCGATGTTAACGACATTGCCCTGAACATTGACAAAGATGCAGTAATGCAGATTCTCACCAACCTTGTAGACAACTCCCTCAAGTTCTCCAAGGATGCCGAATACAAGATGATTGTCATTGAGCTTCGCATTAAAGAAACCGACGTCTACTTGGCTGTGCGGGACTATGGCCCAGGAATTCCACCTTCCGAAATGGGCAAGGTGTTCCAGGAATTTTACCGCGTAGAAAACGAAATGACCCGAAAAACCAGCGGTACCGGCATAGGCCTTTCCATGGTACAAAAACTGTGCAAGTTAACGGGAATGCGTATCGAAATAGAAAACGCGAATCCAGGCCTGCGAACCAAAATACACTTCCCCCCCATTTCCCTATAGAACCGCAATTTTTTATTTTTACCCTGACAACAACGCAGGTTTACCATGACTCAAGAAGATATTCTGAAAGATCCGTCCAAATACGACCTTTCCATTGATACCGTTGGCCGAGGAACACTAAAGTCACCCATGCGTGGAGTTCCTTTTGTTTCTGACTCCGATAGAGTATCCCTGTCTACCGATGTAAAGCAGATTCATGAATTCTATCAGAAAGGTCAGGAAATTCCTTCCCTTGAAGCCGCCGGCCCAAGAGAAATCATTTTTCACGATCCAGCCTGGACAAGAGCTGGCATTGTTACCTGTGGCGGCCTCTGCCCCGGTCTTAACAACGTGATTAAAAGCTTGGTGCAGGTGCTTTGGTTTGACTATGGCGTTCATAATATTTTTGGCATTCCCTACGGATATCGCGGTTTAAACCCTGTCTATAGACACGCCCCGATTATTTTGAATCCAGACGTTGTAGACGCCATTCAGGACGACGGCGGCACCATTCTGGGAAGTTCCCGGGGCAACCAAGACCCCGCCGTAATGGTAGACACCCTGATGCGGCTCAACATTAACGTGCTTTTCTGCATCGGTGGCGATGGCACCCTTCGGGGAGCCCATGCCATTGCAGAGGAAGTAAAAAAGCGCAAGCAACCTATTTCTATTATAGGCATTCCTAAAACCATCGACAACGACCTGAATCTCATTGACCGCACCTTTGGCTTTGAAACAGCCGTTCTCAGTGCAACTGACGTTATTACCAGCGCCCACAACGAAGCCAATGGTGCCTTTAACGGCCTTGGCCTTGTAAAGCTGATGGGCCGCGATTCTGGCTTTATTGCCGCTTATGCCGCGTTGGCCACCACCGTGGTTAACATTTGCCTTGTTCCCGAAGTTCCCTTTGAACTGGAAGGCGAAAACGGATTATTCAGAGCTTTGGAAAGCCGCTACGCCAGCGGAAAAACCCACGCCGTTTTGGCCGTTGCCGAAGGCGCAGGGCAACACTTGTTCAAAGACCAGGAAGAACGTCGCGACGCCAGCGGAAACATTCTCAAAAATGACATTGGTGAATTCTTGACCCAGAAAATCAAGGAACATTTCCACAAGGTGGGCAAAGAAATCAACATCAAGTATTTTGACCCCAGCTACATGGTTCGAAGCATTCCCGCCAAGGGCACCGACGCTATTTTCTGCTACCAGCTGGCAGAAAACGCCGTACACGCAGCCATGGCTGGCAAAACCGACATGGTGGTGGGCAGCATGAACAACGCCTTTTCCCATGTTCCCATAGAATACGCCGTTAGCCAGCGCCGAAAAATTGACCCTCAGGGTGGGTTCTGGCATGCTGTTTTAGGAGCGACCCGCCAACAAGACTATTTCTCCGGCAAAGGCAAAAAATAAATGCGGTGATTGCAGCTTCGCTGCAAAATTATGCGACTCAGCACTAATAGTTATCAGTTATCGGTTGTCGGTTATCAGTGATTGGTAATAAATAGACGAAAGAACGCTGCGCTAT
>JABUUT010000044.1:14344-19916 GCA_021443045.1 Fibrobacteraceae bacterium | reverse complement strand
AGAGGTTAGACTTAAGGAATGATTTTCTATGGATCCTATCACCTAACGGCTCCAGGATGCCCCCATCTTTCGTCTTTCGTCTATAGGACCAAAGGTCCGTTCTACCGTCTAAATAGACATTCCCTGGATCCTTCACGGCGAATGCCCTTCAGGATGACAAGGCATTAATCATTAGTCATTAGCAATTCTATTTCTTCCACCGTTTTAGGAATGTGCCTGGAAATATTCTCGTAGCCACTGGCGGTAATAAGCAGGTCGTCTTCAATGCGGATTCCTATTCTTTCTTTGTACCTTTTTCCGCTGATGTTGGCACAAAAATCTCCGTACAAGCCGGGCTCACAAGAAATAAGCATGCCCGGTTCCAGAACCACATCCAGAGACCGGCTTCCAGGGTCTCCCTCGTGGATATGCTCCCCAATAAAGTGGCTTACCCCATGAGGCCTGCAGTCGTACATTAATTTATATGTACCACCAAATTTTTGAACCAGGCGCGTTTCCAATTGGTCCACAATAAAGTTCCAGGGAACCATTCCAACTTCATTTAAAGTTACCCCAGGCTTTACCCATTTTTTATACTCCTCCCCAGCATCTAGCACTATTTGGTACAACAGTTTTTGAAGGGGGTTAAATTTACCCGACACTGGAATGGTGCGCGAAATATCACTATGTAAAGTACCTATCCGAATACCAAAGTCCAACAAAATTAATTTACCCTTAACCAAGGGTTCGTCGTTCTTTACATAGTGCAAACAACAAGCATTTTCTCCACCCGCAGCGATGGTCGGAAAAGCAAGGTCTCCGTCTCCCCCACGCTGCATTTGGTAGTTCAGGAAAAGAGCCACATCCCGTTCGTTTTCAAATGAGGAAAAATTAGAAAGCAAGCTTCGAAACGCTTTGTCCGTTACCTTTTGGGCAGCCAAGGCTTCCAAAACACGACCTTTGTCTAAAGGCAAGCGAAGACTGTAGTGGAAAGAAGCAGCAGAGCGTAGCCCCACATTTTTTTTGTTCAAAAATCTTCGAAAAGATAAAGAGAACCGGTCATTGTGGTCGCCCTTGAATTTTTCATAGAAAAAACCGTACATGTAAGCCTTTCCCTGGTTATCGCAGGGCAATTTCTTATTACACAGTTCCCCTACAATTTCCCAAAGTTTATCCGCAGGTTCCACTCTTTTAAAACCGGTTACCTTGGCAACTTCACGGCCTCCGGCCTCTTTGTGGTTCTTGTAGTAGCCCAGCTTTTTACCCATCCAAAACTCCTTGTAGGAATCCTTGTAAGGCACAAAAAGAATCTCAGACTTGGAGATGGGGTCTAACAGCAAGTAACAACCCGCCTGGTTCACTCCAGTTAAAAACAAAAAGGCAGGGTCTTGCACAAAACGGGTCCATGTAGAGGCAAAAGCCTCATCACATCCAGGCTCCACCTGCACCCCGGCAAAAACGCAGGGAGCATCCAATTTCGATAACATTTTTTTACGTCTTTGGGCATAAACAAGCTTGGAATTGTAAAAAGAAGAAAAAAGAAAGGCCTGAGAATAGGTTTTTTGTAAGGAAATGGGCTTTTGCATGAATAAAATTTAAGATTTTTACAATTTTTTTTATTTTATCTATATATATTTTGTGCAACAAAGACTACAATGGAGCCTATCTAATGTCACTTTTAAAAAATTGGAAAATTATCCTCGCTGCATTAACATTTGCATTCTTTACAGGTTGCGCCGGTTCCAACGGCGGTTCCGATGAAGATTACGAAGGTGAAGAAACCGAAATGTCCGAAGATGGCACTCCGGTAAAAAAGAAAAAGGCAGCACCTAAAGAAGAAATTGACGAAAACAAGCTGAAAAAGACCGAACAGGAAGCTACACAGTTTAACGAAGAAAACCACAAGCTCCGTCGCGAAATCTTTGATGCCAAGAATAAGTTGGGAATGCCAATCGACCGTCCAGCCGAAGAATGAGCGATTTTAAACGCTATTCACTTTCCGACAACCTTAAGCGCATAGTTTCTGGTGAAAACGAAACGGTTTTCCGATTATTGGAAAGCCGTTTTTGTGTTGATATACAGACCCGAATGCCTGGTTTGGTTATAAAGCCCCTCAAAGGCGCCGACCTGGATGGGCTGTTTTCCACCTTGGATCAATTGAAGATTGCCGCTAAAAACGGAGACTTCTACACCGCCGACCAGGTGTCGCGGTTGCTGGGAGAAGAATGTGTAAAAGGTAAAGGGAAGAACTCGAAAAACGCCCTTGTGGAAGCAGTTCCCATATTCCG
The DNA here is from genome assembly GCA_021443045.1 of Fibrobacteraceae bacterium. Lineage (GTDB taxonomy): Bacteria > Fibrobacterota > Fibrobacteria > Fibrobacterales > Fibrobacteraceae > Fibrobacter. The sequence continues at coordinate 17,649 of JABUUT010000044.1, read as the reverse complement.
AAATCGATTTGGCATATCAGTTGCCCCAAAGACACCATCCCAATGCGAACTGGTAAAAGCCGTTGAAAAGAACGACATTATTTTTGCCAAAGGCCCTGCAGGCACCGGTAAAACATTTTTGGCGGTAGCTCTAGCCGTTGCCAGTTTGGAGCGAAAGGAAGCCGAACGGATATGCCTAGTCCGCCCTGCGGTGGAAGCTGGCGAATCCCTGGGGTTTCTTCCTGGAGACCTTAAAGAAAAAATAGCTCCCTACTTAAGGCCCATCCACGACAGCCTCTCCGAGCTTTTGCCATCCGAAAAACTTAAACGTTACGAAGAGCAAGGAGCCATAGAAGTGGCCCCTCTGGCCTACATGCGTGGTCGAACCCTAAAGAGGGCCTTCATTATTTTGGATGAAGCCCAAAATACCACAACATCTCAAATGAAGATGTTCCTGACCCGCCTTGGCCCCAACAGCAAAGCCATCATTACCGGCGACACTTCTCAGGTTGATTTAGGCAAAGGGCAAACATCAGGCCTGGAACACGCCATGAAAATATTAAAAGGCATTCCCGGCATCGCCCAAATTGAATTTAAATCCACAGATGTGTTGCGCCACCACCTGGTTAAAGACATTTTATTGGCCTACGAAGCAAAGGACAAAAGAAAATGAGCAAAAGAAAAATGAAACTCCATCTCTTTATTGGCTGGATGCTCGCCGTCATCTCCGCTTTATTGCTTTTTCCAGACAAGAACATTGCGTTAAACGCAGAGCGCCCCTATCTGGGACAATTAAGTACCCGAACCATTGTTTCCACCATCAACTTCGAATTGCCCAAGTCGGAGCAAGAAATTGCCACGGAGCGAATAAAGGCGGCCGAAAAAATAAAGGCCATTTTTGCATACGACATCGACGAAAGCAACCGCATTATTGAAGATTTTAAGCAGTACCTACACAAGCTCTCTCAATACGGTTCCCTACAAAATCAAATAAGCTACTTTGACGAAGATGATGACGAAGAAATGGATTCGGTTCACAACAAAGTTCAACAGGCATCCAAAATTTACGAAATTCTAAAGCAGCACCTTTCCACCCAAGCCATTAAATCTCTAAGCCAAAATTCCAAAGCCAGAGACACCTTGTTCGCTCATTTTAACAAGATGATTCAAAAGGGTATTTCAAATACCTTTATAGCCAGTTCCGAAACCGCAGTGCAGCTATTCCGCGACAACTACAACGTTCAAGACCTTAAATACATTATCTACAACAAGCCCAACATTACCTTTATTAAAGATAGAGATTCAACCACCATGGAAAGCAGCTCCATTCAGCCTCTGCAGCGTAGCATCGATGAAACATTCGCAATCCTGCAAACGGTATTCCCCAAAGAACAAAAACTGCTTAGCGCCTTTTACGAAGCCTTGTATGTATTTGCAGCTCCAAATATTTTCTATCTAGAAAAAGAAACTCATCAACTTCAGGAAGATGCCAAGAACAAAGTAACGCTCATCAAGGGCATGGTTCCTCGTGGCATGGAAATTGTAACTCAAGGGGAGCCCATTACCAAAGAAGTTCTAGAGTATATTGACGCTTACCAAAAAGCCCAGAAAAAAGAAGCCATGTCGAGAACCTTGACGGCCCCATACGGCAACGCCTTAGTTTTCTTGGTTATCATTTCGGCATTCTTCTCCTATTTTTCAGCCACACTCTCCCGCTGGTTCTTTAAAAGCCCACGGCAAATTTGGAGCTTAATCGTTCTTGTCCTTCTTCAAATGGTGGTTTTCTGGGTCGTTTATTCTTACCAGACCATTATCTCCGAGCAGCTGGGCATTGTGGCTGCCGCCGAAAACTTTGACCTGGCTTGGCTATACCCCTTTGCCTTGTCTCCCGTGCTTGCAACCGTTCTCTACGACCGCCGCATAGGAACTGCATTTGCCCTTTTCTCCGGCATGATGTTCGGCATATTAAACGGTTACGACCTTATTGCCATGATGGCAGCGGTACTCGTCACCTGCTTTACCTGCTACCCACTTTCTCGTATGCGTTATCGAGCCCAGTTTGTTTGGGCCATTCTTGCAGGCATTCTTTCAAGTGCCGCCGCAATATGCGTCATATTCCTGCTCCGCAACCGCATGGGCTTTGTTCCTTTCACCCAAACCCTGATTGTAGCCAGCATCAACATTACCATTTGCACCGCCGTTGCCTCCGTTCTCTTTATCCACCTTATAGAACGAATATTTGGCGTTACCACTGTTCTTACACTAATGGAAATGTCCGACTTTAACCGCCCCGCCCTCAAACGCATATCGGAACTGGCTCCAGGTACATTCCACCACAGCATTCAGGTGTCAAACTTGGCCGAAAAAGTTGCCGAAAGCATTGGTGCCAATTCTCTGCTAGTCCGCGTGCAGGCTCTGTACCACGATATTGGAAAAACCATGAGGCCAGAATTCTTTACCGAAAACCAGAAACAGGGCGTAAACCCCCATAACAACCTAGACCCCTACCAGTCGGTTAGAATCATCTGCGGCCATGTGGAACAAGGGGACTTGCTGGCCAAGGAATACAAAATTCCAGAATTGGTGGCCGCCGCCATTAGCGAACACCATGGCACTACCCTGGCCAAGTATTTCTACAACAAGGCCAAAGAAACCACCACCGACAAGGATGTTTTGGAAGAAGACTTCCGCTACAAGGGCCCCAAGCCCCAAAGCAGGGAAACCGCCATCCTTATGCTGGCCGACATTATCGAAGCCACCAGCCGATCCATGTCGGACACAACCCCGGAAGCCCTCAGCGAAATGATACACAAGGCTATCCAGGAAAAATTCATGGAAGGCCAGTTTAGCGAAAGTGATTTGTCCATCAAGGATTTGTTCAAGCTAGAAAAGGCATTCCTCCACAGTTTAGATGGCACCTACCACACCCGCGTAAAATATCCGGGGCAAAAATAGGGACTTTTCAAAAAAAATCAAAAAATTCAAAAAAAATAGGCAATATCCCTTGACAAGTGAAAAATACCTTTTTATATTTGAGCCCGTAATTGTTGGAACAGCAAGGACAAGACAATGAAACAACATAAGAATCTTCTTTTGATTGCTATCGGTGTTCTTCTACTTGTTGTAGGGTTCCTTTGCCTAGCACAGGGTCCCGCAGACAATCCAATGTCTTTGACAGTTGCGCCTCTTATTTTGGTTCTTGCCTACCTCGTTGTAATTCCTATCGGAATTTTATGGGGCGGTAAAAAACAGGATAAGTAACAATTTGGGCGATTAGCTCAGCTGGTTCAGAGCGTCTGCCTTACAAGCAGAATGTCAGCGGTTCG
>JABUUT010000044.1:12025-14279 GCA_021443045.1 Fibrobacteraceae bacterium | reverse complement strand
ACCGGCCTGTCACGCCGGAGGTTGCGAGTTCAAGCCTCGTCTATCCCGCTAAAAAGACTCTTCGAAAGAAGAGTCTTTTTTGCATTTATAAAGAATATCGCGGATTTACGAATCATTTTTAGTCCAGGACGATCCATTTAAATTTCAGATGGGATTAGTTGCATAAGTATTTTTCCACATCTTGGCAAATTTTTTCTTTGAAACTATATTGGGGTAAAATGCAAGAAAGCCGCACCTACATTGCCATCGACTTAAAGTCGTTTTACGCCTCAGTGGCCTGCATGGACCTTGGGCTTGACCCTCTTGCCTCCAATTTAGTTGTTGCAGACCCAACCCGCACCGAAAAAACAATATGCCTTGCAGTAAGCCCCTCCCTAAAAAAATTGGGCGTTCCCGGAAGGCCCAGGCTTTTTGAGGTGATTCGAAAAATAAAGGAAATCAATCGGGAACGGCTTCGAAAAGCTCCAGGCCACCAATTTACAGGAAAATCCACTCTAGGCCCAGAACTGGAGAAAAACCCCTCATTGCAAGTAGATTTTTGCATTGCTAAGCCCACTATGGCGCGGTACATGGAGATAAGCACCCAAATTTACCATGTGTACCTAAAATACATTTCCCACGAAGACATTCATGTGTACTCCATAGACGAAGTTTTTATGGACGTTACGGCCTATCTAAAAACTTACAAGATGACCGCCAAAGAACTGGCCATGAAAATGATTTTGGATGTGCTGAGAACCACAGGCATTACAGCCACAGCCGGCATTGGAACAAACCTCTACCTAAGCAAAGTGGCCATGGACATTATGGCCAAGCACATTCCTGCCGACCAAAATGGCGTGCGCATTGCAGAACTAGACGAACAAAGCTACAGAGAAAAACTATGGAACCACCGGCCCCTAACCGCCTTTTGGCGTGTAGGCAAAGGTTATGCCAACCGCTTAGAAGCAAACCGCCTCTACACCATGGGTGATATTGCACGTTGTTCTATAAAAAACGAAGACTTTCTGTACAAACTTTTTGGTGTAAACGCCCAGCTGCTCATAGACCACGCCTGGGGCTTTGAACCCTGCACCATTGCCCACATAAAAAGCTACAAACCCAGCAACCACAGCATAAGCCAAGGACAAGTGCTAACCGAAGCCTACGAAGCCACCAAGGGACGCCTTGTTGTTTTAGAAATGGCCGACATGCTGGTTCTTGATTTGGTGTATAAAAACCTACAGACAGACCAAATTGTGCTCACCGTTATGTATGACGTGCAGAACATTACAGACCCCAAACGATTGTACAACTACCAGGGAGAAATTGTACAAGATCAGTATGGGCGTAAAATGCCCAAGCCCGCACACGGCTCCATCAACTTGGGAAAATTTACCTCATCAACAAAATCCATTCTCGATGCCGTTGGCGAACTTTACGATAAATTAGTGAACAAGAACCTGCTTATTCGAAAAATATATGTGGTGGCCAACCACACCCTCTACGAAAATCAAGTAGAAAAGCTGCAACAAAAAAACAGGCAGTACGACTTGTTCAATGATACCGAAGAAAAATATCGCCTAATGGAAGAAGAAAAAGCCAAGGACCAAAAAGAACGTAAAATGCAGAAGGCCCTAATTTCCATTAAGAAAAGGTTTGGAAAAAACGCGGTGCTTAAAGGCATGAACTTTGAAGAAGGAGCCACCACCAAAGACAGAAACCGCCAAATCGGAGGTCACCGTGCCTAAAGAGGACAACAGAACCGCCAGAGAAAAATACGCCGACATCATAGACTTGCCCAGACCAAAGAGCAAGCACCCTCCCATGAGCCTTACTGATAGAGGGGCACAGTTTGCCCCCTTTGCCGCACTCACAGGCTTTGACAACGCCATTGAAGATACGGCCCAGGAAAATCTTAAAGAAATGGATAACGAAAAGCCTCTTGAAAGAGGTTTCTTTGACTGAAGGATCTATAGAAAGGTTTCTACTCGAATGTGTCATCCTGAAGGGCGTTGCCCTGAAGGATCCAGTGAATATCCATGCAAATACCAACCACTGATAACTGATTACCAACCACAAACTATCTTTCACCACTTTTATCCTCTGTGTCGCACCACGGCACTGCCCCGCTCAACAATAAACTAGCCAGTTTGTTATTTCGCAGGGCAGAAGCCTTGTGCTCCAGCCTTTTAACATCAGTGTATGCAATGGGGCGTTGGAGCACAGAGTCGAACAATCTGTTGCATTTGCCATAAAACATTCCTTTCGCCGC
>JABUUT010000044.1:0-11538 GCA_021443045.1 Fibrobacteraceae bacterium | reverse complement strand
CTGATAACCATTTACTCTCGCCTTGGGGCGTAATCGGCACGAAGTGCCTCCAGAATGACAGCACCAGCCACCATCCACTATTTGTAAATTCCAAAGCGAACAGGCTTTTCGCCCTTCACCTTCAGCAGATAGACACCCCGTTCCAACATGGTCAAATCTACATTTTCTCCCACTGTTGCCTTTCCTGAGAGTATTGCACGGCCCTTCAAGTCTACCACCGCGTAGGGGCGACTATCTGCGGACATACTCCCAGAAACTACAAAGTAACGGTTTCCCTCACCCATTTTTACACCGCTGGCCTTGGCAAAGACGATTGCATGAATAGGAGCGCCCTTGCCTGCGGCCAGTCTGTACAAAAAGTCAAAAGTTTTCTTCTCAATAATACCCTCTTGATCATCTAAATCATACACTTCGTGGCCAGCTCCATCCACAGAATAAAATTCATGTTCAATCCCCTTCATGGTTAGAACAGAATCTATAAGGTAGCTTCCATAAAGTTCTGGTGAATTCACCTTGAGAAGCTGGTCCAGAATAATAGAAGACTGGTCTGGCAAATCAAATGTGCCTGCCAGATTCTGCAAAGGCTTTCCTGATTTATACGGAACCGTTTTATCGGCAGTACCATGAACCATGAACACTGGAGTCTTTTCATCTTCAATTATGCTCAAGTCATGAACAGCTCCCCAAAGAGCCACAACACCGTTAGCCCTGGAATTTTCTCCGGCCACGCCATATTCATCCAGTTTTCCCAAATTTGGAAGGTCACTATCCTTGTATGCCACATCAGGAATTTCAGATTCCTTGTCCATGTAAATATTTTCCAACCCCAAAATGGCACCTGCGCTGTTACCCACAATGTACAAACGGTCTACGTCAATGCGGTAGTCCTTGGCCTTGGAACGAATAAAACGAACTGCAGAGCGAGAATCCTGAATGCCTCGGTACACAGTTCTGGAGAAATTGTCACTTTCAATGGTGTATGGAGTGGCTGCCGTCAAAGAAACGCCCAGGCGATACTCCATGGAAAACACCATGTACCCCATCCTGGCCAGTTTTTCACAGTAGTTTATAATCACCATGGATTTGTCATCCTTGGCTCCAGCCACAAAGGCTCCCCCATGAATAATCAAAACGGCGGCGCGGTTTTCTTCAATGTCGCCTACGGGTTCGTACACGTCCATGTAAAGGCTGGTCGTGTCTTCAAGAGCTTCGCCAACATACATGTGCAAAGGCTCTTCAAAAAGCATGGATGCTGTTGTTATAAGTTCATGTTCCACGTTCAGCATGTTCACGCCAGAAGCGTACACCACATCCTTCGTCACTTTTACCTGATCAAACAATTTATCCTTGTAGCGTTCGGCAGCAAAAGCAGTGGATACCAACGAAGAAGCCAGCAAGAGCGGAATAATAGGAAATTTCATTTTTCAACCTTCTTGTTTTTTATGGGCATCATGCCCAAAATCGGTTTCAAATATAGAACAAATTTGCTAAATTATGGTCTATGAAAACAAAAATTGCAACTTTACAAGGTAAATGGGCCGGCGATTTTGACAGCAACAACGCTTGGTACAAAGAGCAGGCTTTGGCTCTGGCAGGTAAGGGAATAGACCTGGTGGTGCTGCCAGAAATGTTCCACACGCCCTATTTTCCCTTTGAGGAAAACGCCGATTTTTTTAACATGGCCATTGAAAAAGAGGCTCCCCTTGTAAAGGAATGGCAGAAAATAGCAAAAGAACTGAACGCCGTAGTGGTTTTTCCCTTTTTTGAAAAGAGAAGCCGGGGTATTTACCACAACAGTGCCTTTGTATTTGAACGGGACGGCAGCATCGCCGGGCTCTACCGCAAAAGCCATATTCCCGACGACCCCCAGTTTTACGAAAAATATTACTTTATTCCTGGTGACACCGGTTTTGAACCCATCCAAACCTCTGCCGGCAAGTTAGGCGTTCTCATTTGCTGGGACCAGTGGTTTCCTGAGGCCGCTCGCCTTATGGCCATGAAGGGTGCCGATATTCTTATTTATCCCACAGCCATTGGATGGATGAAACAGGAACCAGCCGAAATCTACCCCCGCCAACAAGATAGCTGGATTACAGTAATGCGGGGGCATGCGGTTGCCAATAGAATTTTTGTGCTGGCAGCCAACCGCGTTGGCACCGAAGGGGACCTAACCTTCTGGGGTACATCTTTTGCAGCGGCTCCAGACGGATACATTTTGCAAAAAAGCCAAAGTGATTTTCTAGGGGTAAACTTTGTAGAAATAGACACCGACGAAATTGAAGAAAATCGTCGATGGTGGCCCCATTTTAGGGACCGTCGAATAGACCTATATGGTGATTTGCTTAAAATTTGGAGGGAGTAATGTCCTCAAGCATCATGCATTATCCTGCAGAATGGGAAAAACAATCGGCCACTTGGCTTGCATTCCCCCACAACCCTAAAAACTGGTACGGCGCTCGCGGAGAAAAGGCCAGAGCCTTCTATATTAAGCTCATCCGTACCATTTCTGAATTTCAGCCTGTAAATGTGCTCATTCCCACAAAAAATTTCTTTACCAGTGCCGAAAAAAGTTTACTGAGCGACCGCCCCTTTCCGGCCAAGTTTTACCCCATTAAAACAAACGACATCTGGATTCGGGATTACGGCCCATTCTTTATGAAAAAAAATGGAAAAAAGGTTATTGTGGAAACCCAATTTAACGCTTGGGGTGCCAAATTTCCGCCATGGAACCTGGACAACGCCATCCCCAAAAACATCGCCAACAACTTTAAATACAAACTAGCAAAATCGGTACCCTACATTTTTGAAGGAGGGGCCATTGAAGTGAACGGCGACGGCCTGGGCATAACTACAGCCGACTGCCTGGTAGGCAAAAACAGAAATAATCCCAATGACTACCTTAAGGTGGCCGCCGCCTTGCGCAAAGCCTTTGGGCTTAAAGACCTTTTAATCCTCCCCCACGGTATTCATGGAGACCACACCGACGGTCATATCGACAATGTAGCCCGCTTCGTGTCCAAAAACAGGGTGGTTCTTTGTAAAGCCAATTCGAGAAAATCCCCAAACAATGCCATTCTCACAGAAGCCAAGTACCTTTTGGAACTCTGGCTGCAGAGGCACTACGGCAAAAAAGCCCAAGTAGACCAGCTTCCCCTGCCACCCCAGCGTGTTCTAGAAGGAAGTGGCGAAATTCTTCCAGCCTCCTACATGAATTTTATCTACGTCAACGGCGGATTAATTTATCCCAAATACCATAGTACCAACGACAAGGTGGCTCAGGAATATTTCCAGAACGTTTACCCCAACCGTAAGATTATTGGTATAGACTGCCGCACCATTATTGAAGAGGGAGGCAGTCTTCACTGCTTAAGCAAGCATGAGTGCGAATAGCTTCCTTGGCCATTTTATCGGCTACCTCATTCCACTTGACACCTGCGTGAGCGGTTACCTTTTCAAAGACCACGCCCTTGCACTGTTTTATTAAAGGAAGCACCAGCCGCACATAGTTCTTGGCCACATTGCTTCTTGCTTGCCACTGGCCAAGAGCCCAACGGCCAATACCCTCGTAGTCGTGGCAGATTGTTCCAGGCTCCCCCATCTGTGAAAGCCATCGGAGGGCTTCTAGGGAAGCCTTCAATTCTCCATCAATATTTCGGCTTTCGGCTGGCAACTCGGTAACACCGGAACTGCAAGCCAGCTCCACGCCGTTTTTTACAGCCACAAAGGCCCACCCCGAAAATTCACAGTCTGGAGAATAAGAACCATCCACATATATGCGCAGGCCACCAGACTCCGCGGCAGGTTCGTCCATAAGCCAGGCTTCCGCAGCCCCCTGTGAAGAAAAAGACTTATAGAGAACACCCTTTACTCCATGGGTCCGTTTTTCACATTCTTCCCATGTATTCACGATTTTATTCCCTTCCGGGCCTTTAATGGCATAGAACTTGATTTTGCTCATGGTCTAAAATTTATATATTCAATGGGCGTTAACATTGGAGATTTTTTGAAACCGTCACCATATTTTGCCGATACCTTCAGGTTCTTTCTTAAACGATTCAGTAGCCAGCAGTCGTTGTTCAACTGGTTTATAAAGCAGGCAGGAGATTTTACAGCCCCCTTCGAGTTTCCAGAAATTTTAAAAGACCATCCAAAGACACTGGTCTTTTTACCTCGCGAAATGGAACGGTGCACCGCATTCCTCCACGCCATGCCCGACGCTTGGTTCAAGAATGTGCATTTCTTTGCCCATGAATCCCTCCACGCCTTAATTTCGGCAAAGCGGTCTCACGCCTTTTACTACAGCGACAGGGAATGCCGCTTCGGTGAGGCTGTTTTTAACGAGCTCCAGGATAAAATACAGACCTATACTCCAGAAGTTTGCATCTACCTAGGCGACAAATTTTTACCCCGCCTTTTCTTGGCAAAGACCAGCGGTGCCGCCTGTCGCATCGGTTTTGACGTTTCCGATGTGTACCCCTTCTTAAATATCAGCTTGCAGAAAAACGAATCCAGCGAAGCGGCCCTCATTGCCAAGTATTACGGGGTTTCCAAATAATGATGCACAAGGGTTCTCTCATTATTAACGAGAATGGTGGGTATGCCGACCTTCACATGCATACCAACCTTTCCGACGGAACCCTGTCTGTAGAAGAATTATTGGTTTTGTGTAAAAAAAAGGGCCTTCGCTGTATTTCCATTACCGACCACGACAACCTGGACTCATACAACATTGCCTTAGAGCCAGCCAAAGCCATTGGTCTAGAAATACTTCCTGGCATAGAGATTTCTGCAGTGTGGCAAGGAAAAGACATCCACATTCTGGGCTATTTCTGTGACCCAACCAACTTGGCATTAAACATGGAACTTTCCGACTTTGCCAAGCAGCGCGTAACCAGGGCCAAGGCCATTATTAAAAAATTAAATGGACTGGGCATCGACATTACCTTTGAAAAAGTGAGTTCCTACTGCAAAGGAAAAATTATTGGGCGCCCCCACATAGCAACGGCCCTTGTAGAGGAAGAGTACATTTCAAACTTTGCGGAAGCCTTTACCAAGTACCTGGGTGACGGCTGCGTGGCCTTTGTAGAAAAAAAGGGCCTAAACCCCCAGCAAACCATTCGGCTTATTGAAAACGCCGGTGGCATCGCCGTACTGGCCCACCCCTACAAGTCGGGCCTTAGCGACCAGCTGGTAGAAGACATGGTAGAATGGGGTATCCAAGGCATTGAAACCTACAGCCCCGCCCAAAAAGGAGCCGTGGGTCGCAAGTACAAAGACATGGCTACCCGTTTTGGTCTCGTGGGAACGGGAGGCTCCGACTTTCATGCCGAAAACGGAACCTACCCTCCTGGTTGCATGAAAATGCCCTACTCTGTAGTTCGGGAACTGCGTGAACGTCGTGAAAGGTCTCGTGCGGAATGGTATTGATGCATAGACTTTTAGCCCTACTCCTATTCATGGTTGTGGTATCCCAGGCCACTATCAATTTTGCAGTACCCTATCAAGTTCCTGCAGCCCAAGACAGTTCCATGCGCACTCCAGACCGCATTGATCCTTTTGCAAGAGAAACCGACATTGGCCGGTGGTCCCTGCCCCTTGCAGAGCTTTTAAACAGAACATACGATGTTTCTGGTCAAAAATCGGAATGGATTTTGGGCACATCCATTTTAGGCAACCCCGATTTGGACCCTTTTGCCATGGGTTTGGCACAAGTTAGCCGACGCTACCCCACCATGCTATCGGGGCTCTACACCACACGCCTCAGCTATGACGCCACCACACTCACCCTCAATGGTGAAAATGGTATTTTATTCGAAGAACGCCACGGAATACCTGTAGATACGCCTATTACCGACTTAAACTGGGAACGGGGAACCTTTGACGGAAACGCCCTGCGCCTGGAATTCCGCCGGCTAGTTACCGATTCTGTAACTTTGGACTTTGGCCTTGCAAGCCATTCCAACAAACTGTCCAAGGAGTACGAATACCAGGCGGTAACCCATTCCCCATACTTTTCCCTTGGTCGCGATTCCACACAAATTCCCTTTGGTGGGCGAAACATTGCCCTAAACACCATGCATTTTCAGCCCCTCCTTACCTACCGTTTTGGCTTTGGAAAGCTCTTTGCCAAAATGAACTTTGTAAGCATCGAAAATGCCGACAACACCACCCATAAAGTTTTGCTGGACACTTTGGATCATGCTGTAAGAACGTTCCAGACCGACCCCTACATCATAGACATTCAAACCAGAACCTATGGGGCCGGACTGGAACTGTACCCAACACACAAACTAACATTCGGAGCCGACATTCAGTATGGCACCCATGAAATCACAGAAGACAGTCTACCCAAATTTATTGACACCATCTTGGTTCAAGTGGATTCATTGAATCGGCAAAAACGGGACTCCTCATTCTACGACACCACCAAAACCGTGGAATACGAAACCATTCTTGGAAATTTTGGAATTCAGTACAGAACATTTCTAAACCCAGCCATCCGCTTTAGGTACGAATTTTTAAACGCAACCGCCCACGCCCACAAAACAAGAAGGGAACATTTCCAAGATCGGGAAGTAGGCTTCTTTGAATTTTCCGACACCCTGGGGCCAGCCTTTTTTAGAATTCAGAATGGCGCTCAACGAAATAGTTCCCTTCTAGATTCTGTAGACTACAAAAGTGCCTACTCCTTTGACGGTACACTTCGGCTGCCCTACCACCTGCGACTAAACGTCACAGCGCGCCACGACAACAAGTTCCCAGAAATTGACCAGCTCATGTTCAATGAAACGGGTCGGTTCGCCTTTGGCAACAGAGACTTGCAAGCCGAAATACGAGACCGCCACACCGTTAATTTGGGCTGGACCTCTAAGGAAGTTTTTTACGGCATAGGCTTTAGGCACGAAAAAATCGAGAACATGATTCGGCAAAGATGGACCAAAGGAATTGCCACTCCAGAAGCCTCAATGGATTCATCCCGCGTAGACTCTTCTTTAACGCCCCTAATTTATTCTGCTAGAGACTCGGTATTAAAGGCCTTCCAGTGGATTAATGCCGGCAACGCAGAAACCATGGACTGGATGTTTCAAATTGGCCTTCGTCTTGGAAATTGGAGGTTTTTCCTGGAACGAGGCCAGGTGCTAGATAGAGATTACAAGTTGATTGATGCCATGAATTTGTACTACAAGGGCTCCATCCATTGGCAAAATCGCTTTGTTAAAGATAGAATGGGGGTAAGCGTTCGTGTAGACTGGCAGTGGTTTGACAAACGCTACGATTGCACCATTAATGAAGATGGACTCCCGGAATTGGCGGAGTTAAAAAAATACTTGGCCCTAGACTTTGAAGCCCGCATGCAAATTCTCACATTCGAAATTTACAGTCGAATTGAAAACTTTAACCACAGCATCTACATGCCCGCTTCGGGTTATACCCCAGAAGGTTTAAGATTTGCCTACGGCATTGTGTGGACCTTTGGAAACTAGCCGTTTTATAGCACTGCGCCCCTACGGCATTTGAATTTTATATATCTGTGGCCAATTTTTACCGGTTATCCAAAGAAACTTCCCGTCAAAGGCAATTCCATTGAGCACATCCGCATTAGGATAACGGCTGCGGATATCGGAAGCTTTCTTTGTCATATCAATATACTGAGTCACCTTTCCTTCGGGAAGAGAAATAACAGCAATCAAACCGGTGGTCCAAATATTGGCATAAAGCGTATTGCCCACCACTTCCAGTTCATTCAAATTTCTCAAGGGTCTACCTTCATCTGTAACCACAATGGTTCCAACCACCTGAAAACCTCCCAGTGCAATTTGCAAAAGCTCACTGCTACCGTTGCTCATCAGTAGAGCGTTATTCCAAAAAGTAAGGCCCCAGCCCTCTGTAGGAATAGAAAAAGAACCTTTTGGCTTAAAAGGCTTGCGGTTATAAATAAAAGCCTTTTTTGATTTCCAGGTCAAATAAAAAATATCACCTCCTACCGCAACAGACCCCTCTCCAAAATAGCGCTCCGCCAACCGAGCCGAATCCAAAACATCCCCCTCCGGCGTGCAGCGATACAAACCGGAGCCACCATACCCTCCCGTAGATTCCACCAGTTCCTTGCCATCAAAAAAAAGGCCTTGGGTAAAATGAGTTTGGTCATGAGGAATAGAATCCAACATTACAGGAACCTTTCTTGGGGTTTCTGCAAAACAAGAAAGGATAAAAGTAAGCAGGATAAAAAAGATAAACTTGGGCATAGCCTAAAAATTACTAAATTGCAGTTCATTATGGGTGCCATTCGTACGCCAAGCAAGGTAAAAATCATTATCGGAATTTTAGCAGACTCAAACCAGTCCGTAGAGTTGGTTCGTGAGTCTCTCCAAAAAAAATTTGGTGAAGAAGACTTTAACTTGGCCCCCTTCCCCTTCACTTTTACAAACTACTACAAAGATGAAATTGGAGACACTCCGGTTCGCGCCTTTTTCTCTTACGAAACCTTGGTAGAAAGAGAAACCATCGTCGACATCAAACTTTGGACCAACGACCTGGAGCAGGAAATTGCCAAAAAAAATGGCACCCCAGGGCTTCGCCCCATCAATTTGGACCCCGGTTATATGACTCTGGGCCAATTCTTTTTAGCCACCACCAAGGACCAGCGCCAACGGGTCTATCTGGGCAGGGGCATCTTCGTCGAGCCGACCCTTTACTTTCAGGATGGCCACTTTCACGCCTTCGATTGGACCTACCGTGACTATCAAAGCGAAACTTACATCCATTACCTCGAACAAGTCCGCGCACGCCTAGCCTACCAGCACAGCACAGGCAAGCCCTACCGTTTGAGAAACACATAGCACATAAAAATTATGAAAGCCGGAATATTTACAATCCTCCTCCTTTGCATTTCCAACATTTTCATGACCTTCGCATGGTATGGGAATTTAAAGCTAAAGGAAATGCACATCAGCACCGACTGGCCACTGATTCTTGTCATTCTTGCCTCTTGGGGTGTCGCTCTCCTTGAATACAGTTTCATGATTCCAGCCAACAGCATCGGCAGCCGCATCAACGGTGGCCCATTCAGCCTCATGCAATTAAAAATCATTCAAGAAGCCATCTCCCTCACCGTTTTCACGACTATCGCCGTCACGGTATTCCACACCGAAACATTACAGTGGAACCACATCGTATCCTTCATCCTCATCGTCGCTGCCGTATTTTTTGCATTTCTTAAATAAATTCATGGTTTTCCCACAAAAAGACTCGTGAAAATTACGCCAATCCTCATACTCTGCCTACCACTAATTACTTTGTATGCAAAGTACGATTCAGAGTCTGTCATGGTTAATCTAAACCACATCAATGCCACAAAGCAAAAAAAAGAGTGCTTCGACTTTTCAAACCTGCTCATCCCCATCACACACCCCACCGCCATAGGCTCCCCCTACGGCATCCGTGACCATAGGCTTCACCGAGGTGTGGATGTTCAAGCCGAAAATCGGGAACCCGTCGTTGCCGCATGGCCTGGTATTGTTACCGTTTCCAAATACAACAAAGGTGGATACGGCCACTATGTTCTGGTGCAACACAACAACGGCTTTGAAACCTTGTACGGGCATTTGGCAGAACGAACAGCCAAGGTGGGAGACCAAGTTTTTCCAGGAGACATCGTGGGCCTAGCTGGAAACACAGGCCATTCATCCAGCACCCACCTCCATTTTGAAATTCGCTATGGCGACATCAACATAAACCCCGCCTCCGTCGTCAATTTTCCAAAGTGGGAACTTCAGCCCGGCAGCCAATGTGTTTCCCGAAAAAAGATCACCACCGCCCACTACAACATGCAAAAGAAACTGAAGAAGGTTAATTACTATGTTGTTAAAAAAGGGGATACCATCAAATCGGTGGCCGCATGGTTCAGCATATCCCAAGAAGCACTTATTCGAATTAATGGTTTAAAAAAGGGAGCCCCACTCAAGGTGGGGCAAAAATTAAAAGGCAGCAAATAAAAAAAGCCCCCCAAAAATTTTGAGGAGCTTTTTTGAAACCGAAAAAGCAAATTACTTGGCGTCAACCCATTCGGCATTCTTCTGCACGGCTGCAACAGACTTGTCGAAAGCAGCACGTTCCGCATCGGAAAGCTTAATTTCGATAATCTTTTCTACGCCATTTGCACCCAGAACAACAGGAACTCCGCAGTAGAGCCCCTTAACACCGTATTCGCCATTTAGTCTAGCGGCACAAGTAATAACACTCTTCTTGTCCAAAAGATAGGCTTCGGCCATCTTAATGGCAGAAAGACCTGGGCTATAGAAAGCAGAGCCAGTCTTGAGAAGATCAACAATTTCGCCACCAGCGTTGGCAGTGCGAACAGCCAGCTTGTCAAAGGTTTCGCGGTCCATGAGCTGTGGCAGAGGTACCCCACCAACGGAAACGTATTCGTAGAGGCTTACCATGGTGTCGCCATGGCCACCCATAACAATAGCCTTAACATCTTCGGCAGAAACACCCAGTTCCATAGCAACAAAGCAGGCCAAGCGAGAGGAATCAAGAACACCAGCCATACCAATAACGCGATTGGCAGGGAAACCGGTCACCTTCTGCATGGCATACACCATGGCATCGAGGGGGTTGGTAATCACGATAACAAAAGCATTGGGAGCTGTATTCTTAAGGGCAAGGCCAACCTTTTCGATAATGCCGTAGTTAATGCCCAAAAGGTCGTCACGGCTCATGCCTGGCTTACGAGGAACACCTGCAGTTACAATAACCACATCGGAACCAGCAAGATCGGCATAGTCATTGGTACCGGCAAGCTGAACGGAAGAATTGATTACGGATCGACCTTCCATAATATCCAAAGCTTTACCTTGTGGTACACCAGGAACAACATCAACGAGAACCACATCGCCCAGTTGCTTCTGAGCCAGAGCGAGAGCCATTGTTCCACCAATTTGACCAGCGCCAACCAGCGCAATCTTCTTTCTTGCCATTTTAGACCTTCCTTTTAAGTCTGAATTTGTAATTTACAGTATACAATATAGCAAAAAGAAAAGCGTATAGAAAGATTTTTTCTAAATAATAACCACCAATAAGGGAGGTTCAAAAAACGAAATTTTAGAGGGGAGCCCAAATGAGTCCTTTTAATTTTTCTAAATTTTGCTCCACTATGAGTACTCAAATTCCTCAGTTGCCCAAGGGCACACGCGATTTTTACCCCGAAGCACAGCGCATCCAGAACTATATCTTTGACACTTGGCGCTCCACCGCAGAATCCTTTGCCTACGAAGAATACGAAGGCCCCATGTTCGAACATCTGGAGCTGTACACAGGCAAATCTGGCGACGAAATAGTTTCCCAGCTCTACAACTTTAAAGACAAGGGAGACCGGGACATCGCCCTTCGCCCCGAAATGACCCCCACGCTGGCCCGCTTGGTCATCCAGAAGGCACGAGAACTGAAGAAACCCTTCAAGTGGTTCAGTATGCCAAGGCTTTTCCGCTACGAAAAGGCCCAGAAGGGCCGCCTCCGTGAGTTTTTCCAGTTGAACAT
>JABUUT010000043.1 GCA_021443045.1 Fibrobacteraceae bacterium | reverse complement strand
GTGTAAATGCGGTCAATTTTTGAAATAGTTTTGTTGGCCTTAAGTTTTTTTACATCTTCTTGCAGAATTTCACCGGTTTCGGCATTTGGCAAAAGAACAATAATGGGGTCATATTGGTGAAAGCCTGTTTGTGCAATTAGGGAATCAGCCACCTGGTTGTTTGGTTGCATTTCTGTTTTTTTAAAATCGTATAAAAAAGAAAGTTGGCTTCCGTAGAGGAGCCCCACAAGGCTCACTACAGAAATGGTTGCCAAAATAATCCAATTGGTTTTGTATGATAACAACGTAATTTTATAGTCTAAACGCTTGCTAACAAAGTTAACTTTGAAGGGCTTGTTTTTTTGCATAAGCTGGAGCAGCGAGGTGGTTAACAGAGTGCAGCCCACCCAGTTTAAAACGGAACCAATGGAACCAAGCACACCAAGTTCCTGAAGCCCTGCCAACGGAACAAAAGAAACAATAAAGAATAGAGATGCCATAAGAAACGCAGATACGGCGGTGGAGGGGCCAATTCCCAAAAGGGCACTCTCAATAGACAAGGCTGGGCTTAGCTTGCGGGTGCGCTCCATAAAATAGCGGTTGAGAATGTGGGTTATTATTTGGCATGCCTGACCAGGAAGCAGCAGGGCCAAAAGAAGGGTGAACAAATTGATTCGACCATAAATTAAATAGGCCAAACCCAGTGTGCACAGAATGGGAACCCCAATAGGCAGGGCCGATATAAAAATCAGCTGGGGTTGTCGGTAAAAATGAATAATCAGCAAGACTAAAATAAACAGAGCCGTTAAAAGTCCGGCCCTCTTGGCTTCGGGGAGCAGGTGTCGCCCCGTTTGAATAACGTTGTAGACTTTGCCAGTATAATAGATTTTTACACCGTCTGCTTTACCCACTGTTTTTTCGACAGTTGATAAAAGTTTTCTGCAGGCTGGTAAATTAGAGAGGGTAAAACTGGGATAGATGTCTAAAACTCGTATGGTGCCATCGTTGTTGGAGTGGGTGGTGGACAGCATTTCAAAATATTTTTTTTCAAGGTCGTCCAATTTGAAAAAATCAAGGGCATTGGAAGTTTCTTTGGCTGAGTCCAAAATATTAACATAGAATGGATTTTCTTCCATGGTCTGCTTGATACGCAGCTTTTCTATGCGGGAGAGAACAGTGTCTAGGTCTTTTTCGTCTATGTAGAGCAGTTGGTGTTTTTTGTAAAAATCAAGATCCGTTTCGTATTCAATAAAATGAATCATGGTATCTTGCTGCAGTGTGGAATAAACATGGTGGGCTAGCTGATGGTTTTTGGCGCTATCTGGCGAAGTAATCACCATGGTGAGGCTACCTAGTCCACCAAATTTTTTTTCGATGATTTCATTGGATTTTTGAACTTCGTCGGTGGAGGGGAGCAGGTTGTTTAGTTGCAGTTCCCATCTTAAATTAAAGGCTGCAAAAGTGGACAACAGGGCCAAAATGATGCACACGGGAAGTATAACCCGTGGATATCGAGCCATGTGACGCACAATTTTTGCAAAAAACGAAAACATTAGCCACAATATAACTATAATTTTGTTTTAGAAATTTTAAATTGGTACTAGATGCTGGATACAAAGGCCAAAATACAGGGAAAAACAAAACCCATAAAAGAAAAATGTTGTGTTGCAACTGTTTTTCTTTTTGTGCTGTTGTTTTTTTGTTCTTTTTCCCTATGCTATGGTCAAGAAAAGGATACATCCAGTGTGCAGGAATCTAAGGAAAACGAAAATGGCGCCATGCACTATGTGATGTGGCCCTTTGTCAATGTCTTACAACCTCTGCTTAATGGGCTGGTGTACCCTGTTTCGGCCCCCCTGCATTACCTCTTTGACAATGGAATCGTGGAAAAAGGGGTAGACCTCATTACCTTTGGTAGCGAACGCAACATCATGGTTTACCCTGTGATGAATTTAAAACCGGGTACAAGCACATTGATAGGGGCTTCTTACCGACACCGGAATATATGGCTGGATCACGACTACTTGGTGGCACAAATAGACTATTATGCCAATAGTGACATTTATTTTACCACGCGCTACAGCAAGCAGAATGTGTTCAATCTTCCTTTTTTCCTTGCTTTGCGGTTTAATTTAACCATGGATAGAGATGATTCCTATATTCTTCCATGCACCAAGGATGCCTTTATACACACCGACTCTACCATGAGTTTTGAATTACGTGGAGGAGTTCCCTTAAACACGTCAAAAACATTGAACTTGCAAATGGGTACCACCGTAAAATGGGTTTACTATGATTTGCCCGATATACAAGACAGCATCCTCCTTGATGACAAGTACCCTGCAGAAGATCGGGGACAGTATCAAAACAGTTTGCAATATCCTTTAAACGTCACTCTTATATACGACAATTTGGATTTTCCCTACGCCCCATCTAGAGGTACCCGCTTTGCCTTGCGTGGTACATACAACTTTGTAAGTGAATACAGTACCCTGGATTTGTCTCATCTGGAAGGCGATTTTGAATTTGAAAATCCTAAAATTAAAGATGGGGGTAAAAATCACGATTTTGTAAAAACCGAATTATATTTCCAGCACTATTTTCTTTTGGGAAAAACGGATAAATTTATTTTGTCTGCCACAGAAGCCAAAAAAAGTAGACGGTTTTATACCGATTTTTCTCTAGATGAAGCGTTGCGTGTTTGGCGGCCGGAAAATGTGCGTGAAACTCTTTTTGAAAGAAGGGTGCTGGCGTTTCAGTATCGGTTGATTTCCGTTTGGGAAATGGAAGATGGAGGAGCGCCATCCAATGCGTTTCCTATGCTCAATGCCCGCTTTCCTTTGCGTGGCTATGGCGATGCGTGGACTGCAAACCATGTTATGGGGCTCAGTGCCGAATACCGCTGGCCCATAGACAGATTTGTAGATGGCGTAGTGTTTGATGAATACGCCTTGTTTACCGAAGAATTTGACGACTGGAGCTTTGATCGCTTTGTAAACTCTTATGGTTTTGGCGTACGGGTGCGTAGGCCCGATTTATTTTTGTTCCGTTTTCAGCTGGGTTTTCATGGGTCACATGGTATAAGCCTCATTATGACCATTGCTCCTGAATTCCAGTAGAAAGGTTACAATTCCATTTCAACCTGGTCGCAATTAGATGGGGGAGTAACGTGCATCAGCCGGTAGGCATTGGGAGTAACCATTCTGCCTCTGGGAGTACGTGCCAAAAGCCCCTTTTGAATAAGGTAAGGCTCATAAACTTCCTCTAATGTGTCTGGTTCTTCACCAAGGGCTGCCCCGATGGTGCCAATGCCTACAGGGCCCCCACCAAATTTATCCATCATCAGGCTTAAAATTTTGCGGTCCATGGGGTCGAGGCCTTCGGAATCGATGCCCAGCATTTCCAACGTTTTTGAAGCCGACTGAAAGTCGATAATACCTTTGCCTTTTACCTGCGCCACATCGCGGCACCTGCGCAAAACACGGTTGGCCACACGAGGGGTGCCGCGACACCTTCCGCCTAGGAGCTGTGCCGCTTCTTCTGTCAGTTCAATGTCCAAAATTCTTGCACTACGCATTAAAATCTTGATAACATCTTTTTCATCGTATAGCTCCAGGCGGAACTGTAACCCGAAGCGGTCACGCAGAGGGCCCGTCAAAAGCCCGCTTCGGGTTGTGGCACCCACCAACGTGAAATGCTTTAGAGGCAAATTCACGCTGCGTGCCGCAGGCCCTGAGTCTAGCATAATGTCCAATCTAAAATCTTCCATGGCTGGGTAGAGGTACTCTTCCACCACTCTATTTAATCGGTGGATTTCGTCAATAAAGAGAACATCGTTCTCTTGCAAACTGGTTAAAAGACCAGCCAAATCACTGGCCTTTTCAAGAACGGGACCGCTAGTAATATGAATATTTACCCCTAATTCTTTGGCAATGATGCCTGCCAAAGTGGTTTTGCCAAGGCCAGGAGGCCCCGAAAAAAGACAATGGTCCAAAGCTTCGCCACGGCGTTTGGCTGCTTCAATGGAGATGGCCAAACTTTCCTTAATAGACGATTGCCCTGTAAATTCAGAGAGGGTAGGGGGGCGCAGGGGCCTATCGATATCGTTTTCGTCTTTAAAAACTTTTTGAGGAGAAATAATCCGTTTGTCTTCCATGAAAAACCTTTTATAAATATAACCTTTTACTAATACAGCCTTTATAAATACTTGAGGGCTTCTGGAATAAGGGCGGCAGCATCTGCTCCATCACCCAAAATTTCGGCAGCCTTGATAACCGCTTTTTCGGCAGAAGGGTCTTTAACACCCAATGTGTGCAATGCTTGAACGGCTTCCATTTTGGCTCCAGAGAGGCCGTTTGAAGAAGCT
The DNA here is from genome assembly GCA_021443045.1 of Fibrobacteraceae bacterium. Classification (GTDB taxonomy): domain Bacteria; phylum Fibrobacterota; class Fibrobacteria; order Fibrobacterales; family Fibrobacteraceae; genus Fibrobacter. Next base: position 7,220 of record JABUUT010000043.1, on the reverse strand, counting down.
ATCAAACTAGAATCGAAGGAACCGTTTTCGTTTAGGGATTGGAGCATGACCCTAGATTTTTCTTTTAAGGAGAGAACCATTTGGTCTGTTGTTTTTTTACCCAAACCTTTAATTTTGCCTAAAGCCACTTTGTTTTCACAGGCCACCATATTTAAAAATTCAGCAGGACAAACTGCACTGAGAATGCGCTGGGCCATTTTGGGGCCAACTCCATTAACGTCTATCATCAGCAAAAAAAGCTCTTTTTCTGCCATGTCGGCAAAACCAAAGAGAGTCATGGAATCTTCACGAACCACCAGGTTGGTGAACAAAGTAGTTTCAGCCCCCACTTCGGGTAGTTTTTCGGCGGTATGGGCAGAAATATTGATGCCATAGCCAACGCCACCACATTCAATGACTGCGAAGGTTGGGGTTTTTCTAAGGAGGGGCCCACGAAGTTGTTCTATCATATTTCCTGCCATGTGCAAATTTGTGTACTGCACAAATATACACTTTTAAAATGCGTTGTGCAATAATTTAAAAAAAAAGTGCTTTTTTTTTGCAATTTTAATGCTAGATTTTTGTTGAATGTTAAAAAAAATCTGGCTATCCACCTGTTTAGACAACTTTGTAAACGAATATGACGACATTGAAGCTATGTTTCGTCAAGGGCTTTCGCGGCTTATTCTCAACAAAAAAGGGGACCCGGAGCGCTGGCTTTTATCCCTATCCATGGAATATCGAGAAAAAATTTGGTTGCGAGGTTCTCCGGACGCAGCCCTGAATTTGGATTTGCGGGGTTGCGTTGCCGACAGCTATGTTTTTACTCAAAGTGCGGTATCCGAAAGCTGGAAAAGGTTAAGCTGCATTGCCTTTTGCCGCACCTTGGATGAGCTGGATAACCTTCCTGCGTGGCTTGGAGGAGCCTTGGTGGGTCCCGTTTTTCCGTCACTTTCGGCAGTGCCTGGTGCGGGAATGGATAAAAGTTTGTGTTTTGACAAATTAAGTATTAAGCTTCAAGATTATTCGGCCCAAAAAGACAGCGTACCGCTTATTTTGTGGGGAGGCATCGACAAGGACGTCCTTGAAAAACTATCTGATTTGCCTATTTCTGGAGTATCCCTTTTGGGTGGAGTTTGGAATTATGCCGACCCAGTAAATGCCTTTATAAAGTTCAAAAGGACTTTTAATCACTATTAGAGATGCCCTAGAGTCGAATTCCGTTGATGATGGGGAGGTCTTGGAAAATTTTTCTCTTTATGATTTGTATTTCAAAGTGTGTAAAAATAAGTGTGAAAAATAAAAGAAAATCATTATGTTAAGTAAAGAAAGTAAGATATTTGTTTGTGGACACAGAGGCTTGGTGGGTTCTGCCATTTGGAACAACTTGAAGGCTCGTGGATACGAGAATCTGGTCGGACGAGGACACAAAGAACTCGACTTGACAGACCAAAATGCAGTGAAAGCATTCTTTGATGAAGAACAGCCGGATGCTGTGGTGCTTGCTGCTGCTCATGTGGGTGGAATAATGGCAAATTCGTTGTATCGTGCTGACTTCATTATGGAGAACATGAAGATACAATGCAATGTGATAAGTGAGGCATATAAACATGGAGTAAAGAAACTGCTTTTCCTTGGTTCTACATGTATCTATCCGAAGAATGCGCCTCAGCCAATGAAAGAGGAGTACCTCTTGACCTCCCCTCTCGAATACACCAACGAAGAATATGCCATTGCTAAGATTGCAGGACTGAAGATGTGCGAAAGCTATAATCTGCAGTATGGAACAAACTACATTGCAGTTATGCCTACGAATCTGTACGGCCCTAATGATAACTTCCACTTGGAGAATAGTCACGTCATGCCAGCTATGATGAGAAAGATTTATCTTGCAAAGTTACTGAATGATGAGAACTGGGATGCTATTCGCAAAGATATGGACAAACGCCCAGTTGAAGGCTTCGGTGGATTCTCTTCTGAAGAAGATATCATGAATGTTTTAGCAAAATATGGTATTGAAAACAATAAAGTAACACTCTGGGGAACAGGAACTCCTCTGCGTGAGTTCCTCTGGTCTGAAGAGATGGCAGACGCCTCAGTATACATCCTTCTCAACGTGAACTTCAGTGATATCATCGGAATTGAGAAATATTCATCTGTGCATTATGGAGCTTCATCACAAGGCTCAACAGATCGCAACACCAATGCAGGTCGTGGTGGCGCTATTCCAAGTCTCGGAGAGATTAGAAACTGTCATATCAATGTGGGCACAGGCAAAGAACTGACTATCAAAGAACTTTCCGACCTTATCGTGAAGACAGTAGGATTCACTGGAGAAATAATCTTTGATGCGACAAAGCCAGACGGAACAATGCGCAAACTCATTGATGTAAGTAAATTACATAGCTTAGGCTGGCACCATAAGATAGAAATAGAAGAAGGAGTACAAAGGCTCTTTGACTGGTATCAGGAATCTCTTAAATAATCTAATACAAAACAACATAGTAATATGAATCATCTCGTGATTATGGCAGGTGGAATTGGTTCGAGGTTCTGGCCTATGTCCACAGCAGAATGTCCAAAACAATTCATTGATATCATTGGTTGCGGACGTACTATGATACAACAGACCTTTGATAGGTTCTCTTCGATTATCCCAATCGAACGAGTATGGGTGGTTACATCTGCCAATTATCAGGCTATTGTCGCCAATCAACTAAAAGGCATTGACCCACAACACATTCTCTTGGAACCATGTATGCGAAACACAGCTCCATGTATTGCTTATGTCTCTGCAAAGATTGCAAAAGAAGATGCAGAAGCAGTGATGGTAGTCTCGCCTTCTGATCATCTCGTTACAGATGTTAAGACTTTCGAGAAAGCAATAAACAGAGGATTGAGATATGTCGAGAATGGCAATGTGATTCTTACTCTCGGAATGAATCCTACTCGTCCTGAAACTGGGTATGGATACATCCAATCGGGGGAAAAGATTGATGATAGTTCGGATATGCCAATCTTTAAGCTACATGCCTTCAAAGAGAAACCAAATCTTGAGACGGCTAAGACATACCTTGCAGAAGGAGGATATACTTGGAATAGCGGCTTGTTCCTTTGGAGTGTAAAGACCATATTATCAGAATTACGAAACTATGCGCCACAAATAATGTCTGTCATTGACAAGATGCAGCCATCATTCTTCACTGAGAAAGAACAAGAAACAGTTAACCATAACTTTCCTTCTTGTGAGAAAATCTCTATCGACTATGCTGTGATGGAAAAAACATCTTTGGCATCTGTCTTGCCTATCGAATTTGGATGGAGCGATCTCGGTACATGGGGATCATTACATACCCTAATCACCAAAGACGAAAACAATAATGCCGTAATAGGCAATGCCGTCAAAATGGTTGATGCAAATGGATGTATGGTGAGAATGCCAAAAGATAAAAAAGTAGTGATACAAGGCATTGACAACTGCATCGTTGTAGAAAATAACGGAACTTTACTGATTTGCAAACTTGAAGACGAACAAAGAATAAAAGATTGGCATAATTAACATCCCACAAAGTTACTATGTTTGCACTTATTGAAGCGAACATAGTAACTTGAGGGAATTAACTAAAGACCATAAGCAAAAAATATTACCTTAAACACAAAGAATAAGAGTTATTCGTAATAGTTTCCAAAGACAAACTCTTATAAACAATAGTATAAGCTGGACCGAAAGTAGTCTCTTCGTAGAGGAAACCTAATAAGTTATTCTTCTGTAATGTCATAGTTGAATAGGCAGATGGTAATTCCGAACAAAGATAGAAACCATCCCAGTCTTTTGCAAATGCCTCTGGAGAAGCATAATCCTCGGCAGTTTCGAGTTCTTTGTAGAAGATCCCCACATTGATTCTCACTTCTGGACCACGTGGAACAGATTGAAGAGCAAGATACATCTTCTTTTGGTCAGAATTGCGTACAACTGGCAAAATCATTATCTCACCGTTGCATTCATTTCCTTCCTCAATAATTCCATTATTCTCTTTGTTTGAAACAGCTTGATTCATCCATTCTCCAGTACCTTCTTTTACATTACTAAACTTAAAGATATTGAAGATTCGTCCAGCTGTTCGGCTTGAAATTAGAATATCTCCATTTGGAAGTTCTTCTACTTTTGGTTCATCGCCTCCAGTGACAGCAGGAGTTGCCGTGTGTCCTAAGATGTTCCAATTTTGTCCGAAATCATCTGAATAAATCACATAATTAAGACCTCTCTCTATTTGTGTACGAAGTAGACATGCTGCATAGATTCGGTAATATTCGCCCAACTTAACAGTTTTGCTTTGGAAGATTCTACCACTCCCCACGAACATGGATGCGAGGTCTATGCCAGTCTCTTTAAACATATCATAGATAGCGCCAGAAATATCCTCATAATTAGAGAATGTCTCGCCATTGTCTGTAGAATAAAATCTTGCAATACCCTGATGATGAGAGAAAGTAGCATCCGGATAAGACACATTACCACAACAAGACAAGATAAGTACTTTGGAAGACTCTCTATCAGCAACTACGGCAGCATCGCCAAAACCAGCTTCAAGGTCATTGTCTTCTCCCAAACCATATTTCCCTTCGTGACCTTGTGCTAAAATCTTCTCCTCTCCCCATGTCTTTCCATTGTCGTGAGAGACTTTATAATGAAGACTGACAAGACCAAAACCAATGTCGGCACCACAATCTCGGTAATCACTCACAGCTATAATATTTCCATTAGAAGTTGTAGCTATGGCAGGAATACGATACACAATGTTATGTTCTGGACTATTGTCATAAACAAATAAGTTTTCATGATAACACTGAGAAACTGATTCTGTTTTAGAGCATGAAGCAAATAAAAAAACTGTAAAAACGAGGGCAAAAAAGGATTGAGTTTTCATGACTATAATTTTAAAATTCATTGCAAATATAAATATTATTAAATAATTTACAAAATTAAATACACTTTTTCGCGATATTTTTTATATTTGCACGCATTAAATTTATCTAATTATGAACACAAAGTCTAATTTTTTACCTATTTATTTCGCACTATGTTGTGCCTTATTTCTTCTTTCTGGCTGCAACAAAGAAGTTCTGCCAATTGTACAAACGTCTGGAGGAACTATCGAGGGATACAAAACAGAGGATGTATTTGTATTTAAAGGTATTCCTTATGCTGAGTCTGAACGATTCATGCCTTCTGTTCCAACAAGTTGGGATGGTGTAAAACAATGTAAGGAATATGGGCCATGGGCTAAACAAGCTGAAAGAGATGGGAGGTCTTCTGAAGATGGTAACTTCCTATTAAATATATTTACTAAGGGTCTTAATGATGAAGAGAAACGCCCTATCATGATGTGGATTCACGGGGGTGGCTTCGCCTCTGGGTCAGCAAATGCAGACCCAACAGAAGGAGTGCATCTTGCCCAAAAAGATGTGGTTCTCGTAAGTATTAACCATCGTCTTGATGTTCTTGGGTTCCTTGATTTATCGGATTTTGGTGGTAAATGGGAACAAACAGTAAATGTCGGAATGATTGATATCATCAACGCTCTCAAATGGACAAAAGAAAACGCTGAAACATTTGGTGGTGACCCTGAAAACATCACCATCTTCGGAGAATCTGGTGGTGGCGGAAAAGTTGGTACTCTCCTTTGTATGCCAGAGGCAAAAGGATTATTCCAAAAAGCAATTATAGAGAGTGGTGCAAAAGTAAATATTACCACGAGCGAAGTATCTAAACAACTTGGAAAGAATGTCGTTGCAGAGCTGGGACTTACTGCTGATAATCTTGATGAGATTCAGAAAATCGATTTTGACACTCTGCTCAAGGTCAGCAAGAAATGTCAGGCAGAGATACTTGGACCTCGCACACCTGGTAGCATCAAGATGTGGGGATACTGTCCTACTAACGACGGCAAAACCTTACTTCAACAACCTTACACTCCAGAGTTTTCAGAACTTGCAAAGGATATCCCTGTAATGATAGGAACAACATTCAACGAACTCGAAAGGAAAGTTTATAATGACAGTACATTCAATCATGAAAAGGCCGAAGATATGCTCAAACAAATCTACGGAGATGAGGCTGAGGCATTCAAGACTGCATTCCATGAAGCATTCCCAGAAGGAAGCGAAGCTGATATGGTAGGTATTGATAGTAACATTCGAGCACTTTCTTTGGCAACAGCAGATGCTCAATCATGTAAGGAAGGACAAGCCCCTATCTATGTATATCTCCTCACTTGGGTATCAGACTTCGACACAGAAGGCAGTGGATGTTATCATTCTCTTGATATTCCTCTCGCTTTCAACAATCCTTACGATGAGAGATATCAAGTCGGAGAAAACAATCCTAAAGCAGAAGTTATGGCAAACATAATGAGTGATATGTGGGTAAGCTTCGCTCGCAATGGAAAGCCTTCCGCAAAAGACGTAGAAGAATGGGTACCATATACTAAAGAAAATCGTGCGACTATGATTCTTGACAATAAATGTGGCATGAAATATCACTTCGATGATTCTTTACAGGAAATACTATACAAAAGATTGAAGTAACTTTTATGAATTATCCCAACCGTTTTCACTTAGCCAAAACTTGAAAACTGGACATATAAAAAAAGAGAATAAGCTTTTGACTTATTCTCTTTTTATTTCCCTATTTATATTAACGTGCATAAAAACACTTGTTCGTTCTTAATTCACGCTGCAAAGATAGGGCATTATAATAATTCATCCAAAAAAAATCGACGAATGGCGCGGAAAAATCGACGAAGGAATTAGAGTTCAATATCTCCGTCAAATACTTCATGCCAAGGAAGACCTTGAATGTTAAGCTGTTCCATAAATGGATCTGGGTCGAACTCTTCGACATTATATACGCCAGCCTTCTTCCACAATCCCTTGAAGAACATCATTGCACCAATCATCGCAGGAACACCAGTAGTGTAGCTAACACCCTGCATTCCAGTTTCCTTATATGCCTCTTGGTGGGAACAGTTATTATATACATAGTAAGTATGTTCCTTACCATTCTTCACGCCACGAATACGACAACCAATTGAAGTCTCGCCATCATAGTTCTCGCCAAGTTCCTTTGGATTAGGAAGCACAGCTTTCAAGAACTGAAGTGGCACAATCTTTACCTTCGCATTTCCAGAGCCATCAGCGAGTGGAGCATCATAAGTTATTTCATCAATTCTGCTCATGCC
>JABUUT010000042.1:53815-58361 GCA_021443045.1 Fibrobacteraceae bacterium | reverse complement strand
AACTTCAGGAGGCTATTGGAATTAGGCCGCTAGTGTCAAATTTTCTGGAAGTTGAGAATTAACCATTAATAATTGATACCACATTCACTGGATCCTTCACGGCTCGACATTTGCTCCAAGATTATTAATCCCATAAACCACCCGCATAAGCATCGTTTGGCACAAAAGAAATACCCCAGCAAAAGCCGGGGCATTTTTTACTCAATAACCTTCAGGCTACTTTTTGTCTATGGGGCGCTTGTAACCGAATGGCTTAAGCAGGTCTTCGTCGGTGGTCTTTACAAAGCCCATCTTGCTCTTAGCCGGAATTTCACCGTGTGCACTAATTGGAGGCACTGTGCAACGCAACTTAGACCTCATGGCCACGGTAGTCTTGTAAACGTAGGCACCAGAAGCATACTGACGACCATCGGCATCCTTCAGTTCGCCATCCATGCCAGGCTTAAGTTCAAAGTACATCTTAAGCACACCCGCATCGGAAACAAATTCAGGATCGTTAACATCTTGTACAAAGTGGAAGAAGTCCACAAATTGGCCAAGATTGGTGTAAATCCAAATCTTCACATAAAGTCTGGTATCAAAGATATTGGCCTTAGATGGATCGGAACCATAGCTTTCCTTGAATTCGTCAGAGCAGTACTGATCAATGTATTCATTTACAGAAAGCTTAATACCGTCGTCGGCGTCTACACCTTCCAGAGGAATCATGCCGTTCATCATCAGGTCATCCAAAGTAGCCAAGCCACCTACAGAGTTCAGCACAGGAACCTTTACATTCATTCCAAGTGTTGGGCCCAAGTGACCTTCAAGACCCTTGTATGGAGCTTCCATGGAGCCCTGCTGAACACCCTTGGCACCACCGAACTTGGTTTCAAATTCCGTTTCGGTCTGTGGGTTATAGATGCTTATGGCAAATGTTTCACCTTCACGCAGAGGGCTTGCGGCATAGTATTCTTCAGTCTTTTCACGAGTCAATACCGTTACAGGTTCTTCCACAAAGATTTCTATGTCTTTAACGCCCTTAACACCTACAAATACGGTGTCAGAAGCTTCGTTGCCAGCCTTATCGCGGAAGAAGCGAACCACCACGTTCAGGCCAGTTTCAAGGCTCTGGGCAGCCAAGGAATCTTGCTTTATAAAGCCCTGACCATCGCCCAAATCAACATACCAGTCTACGTTCACATAGTTTGATGTCACCCATTCGTAGTTCACAGGAGTCTTGATTTCCACCTTTGGAGGTATAAGGTCGAGAACCATGGAAACAGACTTGGTTGCAGAGTTGCCGTACTTGTTTACATAAGTGTAAGCCACTGTGTATCCAACGTTGCCCTCCTTATCCTTTGCCAGTTTACCATTTTCTGTTACAACGTAAGAAACATCAACGGCGTTATTCTTCTTATCCTTGTAGGCGTAAGAAACGGTGTAGAGGCCATCGGAGCCATCGGCAGGTTCCACAACAGAACCGTTCAAGGTGGATGTGTAAGAAACATTAACCTTGTGGCCTTCAACGTCCTTGACACAAGAAACCGTCATAAGTTTTTCGCCATTTTCATCAGCTATGATGTTGCCAGACTTGTCGGCCACAAAAGAAACCAGAACCGTATCTTTACCCACAACCAAGGTGTAGGTATTCTTGTAAACGTTTTTGTCAATGGCCAACTTAACATTCTTTATAGCCTTGGTGGTGTCGGCCACAGAAATGCGCTTGTCGGCAATCTTCTGAACATCGCTGAACACAGACTTTGGAATATTGAATGTATCCAACTTCACATTCACAATAAATTCATCCTTCACCTTAGAAACTGGGTCTTCCACATAAACCTTAACATCGTTGTTCAAGTGGTTCACATAGAAGGAGGTATCCTGTTCGTCCTGCTTGTCAACAATGGTGTAAATGTTGGTCTTCTTGGAAGGTTCCTCAATCTTTGTGATAATCACCTTAGGAATAGAAGTGCTAAGGTAAACTACCAAGGTATCGGAGCCAGCATCGTTCTTGGAGCCATCCTTGTATTCCTTGATAATCACATTTTCACCGTCAACAAGTTCTACCCCTTCGCGGCTTGGCTTGCCATCTTCGGTCCATTCAATGTCCAACTCCGAAATGTTGGTGTAGATTGTATCTGGATAAATCCACATGGAATCCTTGGTTTCACCCAAAGTAATAACCACTTCAGATTTTTCAAACACATCTTCAACGTTAATAGTTACCTTGGCGGTATCCTTCAACTTTCCATCGCTCACTTCAACCAACAAGGTGTAGTTGGTAATGGTTTCGTAATCAAGGCCACCCTTAAGAATAATGTCACCATTGCTCTTTACCGTAAACACGCTAGAAGTATCCAAAGCTTTGTAAGTGAGCTTGTCGGAATCAGGATCCTTAGCCACCACTGTGCCCACCTTTGTTTCAACCTTGGCATCTTCGGCCACCTTGAAGGTTTGGTCTTCAATTTCAGGAGCCTCGTTAACGTTGTTCACCTTTACGGTAATGGTCTTTGTTACAGAACCTGTGTACTCGGAATTGTCGTTAGCGTAGGTGTAGCCATCTTTTACAACCACGTCAATGGTGTATTCCTTCTTGGCTTCGTAATCCAAGGTGTTATCCTTGGCCACAGTCACCTTGCAGGTCTTGGTGTCTACAACAAACACATCCTTGCCTGTGCCACCCACAATTTCGCAGGTCAATGGGTTGTTCACAGAATCCTTAACATCTATAACATCCACCACGGTACCGGCCTTGGAGTTTTCATCCACGTCAATCACGTCGGTGTTAATAACAGGAGCGTCGTTAGAAATGCGGACCATCACATTGAAGCTTTCGGTTTTGCTTTCGCCCATAACATCGGTTACAGCAAGTTCAAACTTGTATGCCACAGAGGAAGTGTCGCTAACCTTTGGAGTCCAGGTCCAGGTTGCCTCATCCTCTGTTTTGCTTGGCACAGCGCCAGTTGCATCCTGAGATTGTTCAATCTTCAGGTTGCCCTTGTCTTCGGGGTCCACATCGGTAATCTTCACGGTATACTTCCATTCTTCACCAGTGTAAATCACAGTGTCTCGAACAGCAAAGTTTGGTGCTTCGTTTTCGGTACGCTTAATGTCTACACTAAACGATACCATTTCGGTGCAGAGAGGAGCCTTTTCACCCTTTGTGGTACCATTGTCACACATGACCACAGAAACCTCGGTGGAACCCCAATCCACATTCTTTTCAAAAGAGAGCACGCCGCTTTCCGAAATGGAAATAGTCTTAAAGAAGTCCTTGTTGGAAGAAGTTACATTGAACACCACCTTCTGAGAAACTTCGTTGAAAGGTTCTACAGTGTTATTGCCCTTGAGAATACCAGTGGCCCATGGAGCGCTGTATGGAGCGTCGGTTTCCAAGAGGTTAATGTTGCTTCCTGCCACAAAGCTTGGGGCATCGTTCACTTCGTTAATAGCTACAGCAATGGTTGTATCTACAGAAGATTCACCGTCGCTAACCATCAAGGCAAGGCTTGTTGGGCCAAAAGCATCGGCAACAGGAACCAGCTTGTAAGAAACAAAGGTGGTATCACCCGACACACGTACCGTTACGGCAACATTTTCAAGGCGTTTAATGCCATCTGCAGTCTTTTCCACAAGGTCAATATCCAGATTCCTGGAATCTACATCAATAATCACAATGTCGTCTTCAACAGAGAAAGTGTTGTCTTCGTCGAACACAACCTTAGGAGTCTTGATGCCATCAATCTTAGGAGCATCGTTCACGGCATTAATGGTTACAACCACAGAGTCCTCCTTGCAACGAGCACTGTAATCGCCACCTTCAATTTCCATGTTGGTGCTTACGCCGTTGTCGCAGAGTTTTACATAAATCTTGGCAGAACCACTGGAATCTTTCCTGGTGGTGTATGTGAGAATTACAGTTTCGTCTTCAGCCACATTGATTTTGGAGAGCATAGCACTTTCAATCAAGTCGCTGTTGTCTACAGAAACAGAGTATGTAAGCTTTTGACCGTTTTCGTCGTTAAAGAACTTCTGGGCATCAACCACAGGGTTCTTCACGTCAATAAAGCAGCCACTGTTGCAATCATCTTCATTCTTTGTTTCAACATTCTTGGTCAGTACAAAGTCTGGAGCATCGTTTACAGGAGCCACAACCACCTTTACATCGGCAGGAATCATATTGCCAGCGTTGTCATCAACAGTAATGTGGACATCAGCAATACCGTTGCGGTCATCCACCGTGTTGAATTTCAAAGTTATCTTACCGCTGGTTGCATCAAATTCTGTTGGAATCCTGCGAGAAGTTCCTTCGGTAATTAGGCAACCAATTTCTGCATCGCAACGTTCTTCGGCAGAAACCGTCATGGTGCTTAGGTCAGAGTCAATGTCTTTTACCACAATACCCTTGTCGTTGGTAAAGGCCCCAAAGTCTTCTACCACAGAAGCCACAACAAGAGCTTCTACAATAATTTCTTGAGGATCGTTTACCGCTTCCACTTCAATGGTAAAGTTGTTTGTAACACAGGCTGGTTCGGCCTTGTAGCTAGAAGCGTATTCACCTAAA
>JABUUT010000042.1:49142-53746 GCA_021443045.1 Fibrobacteraceae bacterium | reverse complement strand
GCGGTTACGAACTTGAATTCTCCAGTTTCTTTATTTACAATATCAATGGAGGTAATCAGAGTGGTATTGTCCACAGAAATTTCGGTGTAAATAGCCTTCTGATTGTCTTCATCAGTAAAGTTCCGTTCAGCATCAGGTTTAAAGTCGGAGAACACATCCTTAATAGAGCAGCCTCCGTTTCCGTTATCAGCGTTGCAATCGTCTTCATTGACTTTTACATTTTCAACAACAACACTGGGGTTATCGTTCACAGGAATAACGTAAACGGTAATAGTGTCAAAGACGGTAACATCGTTGTCGGAAGCGGCTACTTCAATCAGGGTCACGCCGTTAAAGTCGTCCTTAGCCTTTACAACCAAGGAACCATCCTTGTTCAGCACAAACTGATCCAGAATTGGGTTTTCTGAAATTTCCTTTAGAACAATCTTAATGTCGTCGCCGTCGTCATCTTCGGCTTTAACAAAGCCAGCATCTGAAGTGAATGTTTCGTCTTCGTTAAAGGTGATAACATCCTTAGCAAGAATAATGCGAGGTTCATCATTTACGTTGGTCACTTCAATGACAAAGGTCATTTCATCGGTGCAGAGAGAAGCTTTGCCTGTTTTTTCTTTAAGTTCTGCGTGGTCTTTGTATGCACCAAAGTCGGTGGAGGATTCGCCATCATCGCAAGCCTGCACCGTAACCCCAACAGAGCCATTGGCATTTGGAATGGTGTTAAAGGTTAAAAGGCCTGTTTCTGAATCAATCTTCACATTCTTTACAATCTTATTGTCTTCAACAGCCACCATTTTGTAAGTAGGCTTCTGAATTTCTTCGTCCATAAAGTTGTCGGTAATGCGGTTGCCATGGAAATCGCTAAAGAGCTTTTCAAATACGCAAGAATTGTTCTCTACGCTTTCTCCCTTATCGTTGCACTGATCTTCATCAAAAAGAACCTTTTCAACCACATTTACGTTTGGTTTATCGTTTACAGGAGCGATGAGAACATACACATTCTTCTTGACAGGGTTTACACCATCATTCACCGTGATTTCCAAATTAGCAATACCGTTGCGGTCTGGTGTGGTGGAAAGTTCAAGTTTCAAGTCACCGGTGGTAGGATTGAAGTGTACAACATTCATCTGGTTTACAACCAACAAGCAGTTGCCATTGTCGCAAACTTCCCTTACAGAAATATTGCTTGCACCTAGTTTTGTATCGCTATCTGTAATAGTGATGTAGCCTTCGTTTGTTAGGAATTCACCACGATCTTCTTCCACTGTGGTAATCTTAGTATCATCAACGGTAATTACAGGAGGGTCATCCACAAACTTCACATTCACAAGCAAGTTTTCCTCCACGCAGCGACCTCTTGTGCCTTCTGGCTTAGTAAAGTCAATGGTGTAGCTAGGCGCCAGGTTGTCATTTGTAGAAGTACCATCGTCACAAACTTTTACAGGAACATTAATATTGCCACCTTCTGTATTTTTCACAGTGGTCAAGTGGAATACGCCTGTCTTAAAGTCAACGGTCAAAGACTTGATAACGCCAGCCTTATCATAGGCGGATTCATCGATGGTAAAGGTAAACTTCTGCTGGATTTCATCATCAAACTTTGGCTCTACATGAGAAACCAGGGAAGCGATTTGCTCTGAGAAATCGCATACCTTATCCTCCTCACATTCATGTTCATCCACATTGATGGCGGTAAACGCAACAGCAGGTTCATCATTCACAGGAACAGTTCTTACCGCCAAGGTAGCCTTTGTTGTAGTAGTGCCATCGAAAGCAGAAACTTCAACGGAAGTAATGCCGTTGGCATCCTTGTTTGGAACAATGGTCACCTCACCATTCTTGGAAATTTCGCAACGATTAACCAGCTTAAGGTTTGTTGCTTCTGCACAAGAAATAGTCAATTCATCACCATCAACATCTGTAATCACAGCAAAGTTGGTGAGGATTTTGAAAGTCTCATCTTCATTAAATTCAACAAAGTCCTTTTCAAACTTAATTTCTGGAGCGTCGTTTACAGCCTTTACGGTGATGGTAACAATCTTGGCTTCGGTGCAAAGTGGAGTTTTGTCAAATTCTACACTGAACTGGCCAAAGGTTGTGGAAGATTCACCATCATCGCAAGCCTGCACCGTAACCCCAACAGAGCCATTGGCATTTTCGATGGTGTTAAAAATAAGAAGGCCTGTTTTCTCGTTGATTACAACATTGGTGACAATCTTATTTTCATCAACGGAAACCAACTTGTAGGAAGGAACCTGGCCCTTTTCATCGTCAAACTTGGCATCGGCATCGCCAACAAAGTTGCTGAAGATTTCCTTGGTGCAAATAATGGAATTATTGCAAGCATCTTCTTCAATTTCAACGGATTGTTCCACAACCACAGAAGGAGCATCATTTACAGGGCGGATAATTACGTAGGCGGTTTCTTCCTTCGGAATTTCACCGTCAACTACAGTGATTTTCAAAGTGGCAACACCATTGCGGTCTTCCACAGAAGAAATGTTAAATACCAGGTCGCCCGATTCTGTAAGGGTAGCCAAAATTTCTTCACCTAAAAGGTTCTTCCCTTCTTCGGCCACTTCAACCACAGAAACCTTCAAATCAGAGAACTTTGTATCCACATCAGCCACAGTGATGTATCCAGATACAGTAAAATTGTCAAAGTCTTCATCAACTGTAGGAGTCTTTGTTTCGTCTAGGGTAATTGTAGGTTCATCGTTTACAGAAAGTACTTCTATATTAAATTCCACAGGAACGCAACGAATATCTTCCTTACTTGTTGTAAAGTCAATTTCATAAAGCTTGGTAGAAGAGGTACCATCATCGCAAACATCCATGGTAATTTTATCAGTGCCATGAGCATCTTTTTTGGTGACAATTTTAAAGGCACCCTCATCAGCCTTTTCATTGCCCAGAATCAAAGTGATAGACTCAATTAAGTCGCTATTGCTCCACTTGATATTTTCAAAAGTAAATTGTTGATCCCGTTCATCAACAAATGTTGGGCCAGTAGCATCCGGAACTATAGAAAGGAATGGTTTTAAAACCAGGCAGCCCTCATTACAATCATCTTCCTTATATTGCGGTAAAGATGCTGGTGTGGCACCAGGATTGTCATTTACAGGAACTATACTTACTTTAAATTCCTTTGTAACAGGCTCTGCATTTTCAGCATCCTTAACAAATACAACAACTGTGGCAACCCCATTAACATCATCTTTAGGAACAAAAGTCAATGTAGCGCCATCACGCTTGATACTTTTAAAGAAGCTAGTCGTCTCAGTAACATCAAAAATAAAATCTTCCCATTCATTATCTACATCTTCTACAGAAATAAAATCCTTGTAGGAGAAAGACTCATCTTCAATCATCTTGAAGGAATTTTCCTTAAAGGAAATTACAGGAGCATCATTTACAGGATAAACAAAAAATGTAACAACACCTGTCGCCTTGGGAACACCAACAACATCTGTAGTCCAGCCTTTATTATTATGGGCAGCAAATTCAAATGTAGTATATGCGAATTCCTTGTTTTCATCACCAAATTCGTTTTCTGCAGGAACAAATGTTAATTTAGTCAATTCGTCCGCAGCAAATACAAAACCATCATTAACAGTATTGCCATTGAACTTCAAAACACCCTTGTCAACGGTCTTGACAATTTTAAACAAATCAACATTAGCATTTTTTGATGTAGAATAAGGCAAATAATCATTCTTCAAGAATGGGAAAGAAACATCTTCATCTGTGGCAAAAGTGGTGTCCCTAAGATGAACAATACCATCATTATCAAGAATTTTCAAATCTAGGAATCCATGATCCTCGCCATTTTCAAGAATTGCAGCTTTAAGATCGAATATATATATCTGGAAATATTCAAGTCCCTCAAGTTCATCATCATCATAAATATCAACCATTACATCGGCTATTGGAGATTGACCTTCTTTAGGAATCGAAACGGTTCCATAAGTATCACAAGACTTAGTAGTTTCATTGTAGAGGGGCATTTTACTTCCCAAATCATTCTTGTCTGCATTTTTCACATTATTTTCTGAAGAATGACCAAAAGCAAAACAGTAATTGAAAGTTACACCCACTTTTGTAGGCATATCCAACCGAATACTCAACTTATGGTTGCCAGT
Source organism: Fibrobacteraceae bacterium (assembly GCA_021443045.1). Lineage (GTDB taxonomy): Bacteria > Fibrobacterota > Fibrobacteria > Fibrobacterales > Fibrobacteraceae > Fibrobacter. The sequence continues at coordinate 49,610 of JABUUT010000042.1, read as the reverse complement.
AGGTTCTTCTTCAAGAACACCATCGGCCAAAGTTTTTGGGTCAATTACAGGAGGGTCAAAAGGCACATAGTGAAAATCTCCATTAACATCATTTTTGAAAACAATTTTATTACCGATAAGCTGACCCGCAATTGCAACATTTCGTTCCAATGTGATTATACCCGGAGTCAAAAAAGTTCCCTGAATAAAAGCAGTTGCAGTATGAACAATAGTTCCATTACCAGGGTCTGTGTAACCACTCATTACAATGTTGTTGGGAGTATAAAAAAGCAAATTGCCACCATAATCCTTGTTAGCAACGTCTTTACCATTAATTTTAACTTGCAAATACTTGTAATGAACATTGCTAGAAAGATCAATCTTACCCTCTACAAAAAAGCGAACCAAGCGCTTTGCATCAGGAAGATTTACATATAACCTAAATTCCGCAATAAGTCGTCATGCTGTATAGATATGTCGCCATCGTGT
>JABUUT010000042.1:36099-47669 GCA_021443045.1 Fibrobacteraceae bacterium | reverse complement strand
ACTTATGTTACAGGGTTTTGGATAAAGTAATTTGAGAAGTTACTGCGGAATTTAGGATAAATCAGAACGGATTCGACTGAACAAAGTGTCCAAATCCCCTACAGCCCAAGAACTACAAAATCCAAATAGCAGGAAAAAAATTAAAACAAACCGCGCAACTGAAGCCATAGACTTGCAAAACTGTGGGAACGAATTAGAGGAATCAATCCATTTAAAGACTTCTTCCATTTTGGCCATTTTTTCTGATTACTGAACTCTTTGCGATATTCAACAAATGCAGACTTAAATGTTTCTTCAGTCCAATCCCTTCTCAAATACTTTTTGTAAAGACAAAAAAGAAATGAATTATAGGCTTCGCAATCTCGCATCAAATCTATACCAAAATCACACTCCCTAAGCATGCAATAATATTTGTAAGCGATATTTTCAGTAAATGTTTGTATTTCGCAGGTCACATTCTTGATGACAAAATTCTTCCAACTTTTTCCAAAAAAATCCAATTCTTCGACAGTCATGCTCTGTTGCAACTTTTTAAAAGTATTCAATGTACAAGGATAAGCTATATCCGGAGAAATCGACGTGATTGAGGTTCCTGAATTCACACGATAGTGAACGAAGAACTTATCGCATACAATCATACGCCTTGCGCGAACATTTGCCATCGTTGAAAAAAAACAGTCATTCATACGAGGCTGTTCTTGAAACCGTAAACCCTCAGTCTTAATGAACGAAGCCTTGTACAGTTTATCCCATGCGGCAGTCCTACAAAATTGAAAGGCATCTTCACGTATTGAGCGGCAAGAAAAAACTTCATTCTTAGGCACCAAACGGCTCTTTAAAGAAAACGATGAACTAGAATGCATACCTGTTTTCTGATCATAGGTCGCCGCCTTACAAAAAACAACGTCTGCGTCATGCTCTTTCGCGCAATTCATCATAGTTTCCAGCATATCCAATTCGAACCAATCATCGGCATCTAGAAATGAAAGATACTCCCCAGAGGTCTGATCAAGGCCCATATTGCGAGCATGGCCTGCATTAGACGCCTCTTGACTTATAATCTTAAATCTGCAATCCCTAGCAGCATAATCATTTAGAATGTCTATGGAGGAATCTGTGCTACCATCATTGACGCAGATTATTTCAATTTTTTGCAATGTCTGACCCGCCACAGAATCCAGACACTGTCTTAAATATTTTTCACCATTATGAACAGGAATGATAACAGAAACTAAAACACTCATAATAGACCTTACTTAAGACGTTCCTTAATCTTTTTTACAATTTTCTTTTTCAAAATATACGATTTTAAAATCAACCTCACAATAAATATCTGGAAAGAACTGACAGAACAATACGTTTTATAGTAATACGCTTCCGACTCATAGCGAATCATCAGCCGCCTGGAAAAATCATAGTTTCTATTAATAATCTCAGAATGATTATGAAGTAAGTGAACCGTCGGAACGAAATGTGTCACAAAGCCTCTATCACGAAGTTTTTTTGACAAAATCATCTCCTCAGCAAAAAGAAATGTTTGGGGATCAAAGCCATCTACAGATTCAAATAACGTTCTTGAAATCAAAAAGAACGAACCCATCACACGAAAAACAGGATTCTTTTCAAAGTTCTTTTGCAAGTCCCCCGAGCCTAGACATGTCGGCAAAGCACGAGCAAAAGGGTAGCATAGATACTCAATCCCCCATCGCAAAAAAAATGGTTTTTCAAAATAGGGACTCTGCGCTTCGCCCTTTTTTCCCACAATAGAAGGCCCGACAATTGCAACATTGGGCTTCTGCGCTTCAGAAATCAAGGAATCGATAGATAGACTATCATCTAAAATCAGAAGATCGTTATTTGAAAAAATAAAATAATCACTATTCAAAAATTCAGCTGCGATTTTTGCTCCCGCATTGTTGCCTCGAGCATAGCCCACATTGCTCAAATTTTTCCAGAGGAACAAAGTGTAACCACGAATGTTTTTTTTCTCTAAAATAGAATTCTCATAAATCCGTGTCGAAATGGTTTTTAAGGCAGAGGAAAGTTTTTCAAAATTTTCTTTATCGTCGCTATTGTCAACGACAACAAACGAAACATCGTCGGAAGACTTGCGGCATTTATCGACAAAGTGGTTCACACATTGCAAAGTTGCTTCTGCAGACTTATAATCCAACAATATAAAGGTAAGCATCAGTCCCCATCAAATCCAAAAAGTTCCAACCATTCCTTCTTATGACCAATCCAGGAATTTTTAGCCATGTAATCCCGAGCATTCCTTTCCCTAGCCAGCAACTTTCCATTGTCCAAATGAAGGGCATCATCAATAGCCTCCATCATTTTCTGAGACAATTTTTGGACATGATCTTCTTCAGATTCATAATGATAACTGTACAAGCAATCCGCCTGCACCACAACATCCTTAACACAAGCAATATCCGGACAAATAACCGTTTTCCCAAAAGTAAATGCCAAGGGAATCGTTCCTGAATTTAATGAAGATCTATAACTATAGGGAACCACAAGCATAGATGACGACTGAATGTAAGCCGCCAAACATTCATCAGAAACAAAACCCGGAGAAAAATGAATTCGTTCATCTTCGCCAATTAGATTTTCTATAACGTCCTTATAGGATTCCGGCTCTACCTTTCCACAAATCAAAAGTATGGGGGAATGATCGTTCTTTTCCATTTTTTCGCTGTATTCGAAAGCACTCTTAAAAGCCCTTATCAAGACCTCTATGTTTTTATATGGCATAATCGCCCCCATAAATAAAAAAATTGGGCGACTTTTTTCGATACCGTAATGCCGATGAACATCATAATCACTTTCTGGATAAGAACCGTAATAATCCCCATGAGGCACAAAGTGGACTTTCTGTCGAACATGTTCCAATCGGGCTATAGAAATAGTGTCTTGACACATCACATGGATTGCATCCGAAGCTATCACTAGAGTCTTGAAAAGAAGTCGGTTATAAAAAGGAGTCTTTTCGTGAGAAACTATATTATGGATGGTCCATACAATTCGTTTGCCCTTCAGTTTTAAGGCTAATAAAAAATAAAGACGTTTCAAGAAGGATACAAAATTTTTGCTTTGGTCAAACCAGTTGATATGATAAACGTTGTAACTATATAGGGACTTTTTGGAAATATCCTTGTAACCAACACACCTAATTTTGCCTGTAGATTCCAATAAGTTGGACAGGTTATATAAAAAATGATTGGTCCTCTTTTTATTCGAAGGATAAAAACAAACTGTCAGTTCTTTGTTCTGTTTTTTCATAAGCGTGTGTCCGGCTAAAAAATATGGAACAATTTAGTGGGGATATACTCTATAAGCAAACGAAGCACCCCATAATAAAACGACTTAAACTTTTTCCCAGCACGCTGATGCCTACGGAAGGCATCCTTCATCAAGGTCGCATGATATGCCCAATTTTCCACAAAGGTAAGCTCATCGTATAGAACTTTATGCTTATTTCTTATATAGGAAGTATTTTCCTTCCAATTTAAAACTTTGTTGGAAACACGCGCCGCACTATTGACTTCGTCTAGGCAAACGACAAGAGCCTCCGGAACAAAATAAAATTCAGCAACCTGAGCCAAGCGAATACATAATTCGTATTCCTGCCAAAAAGTGAGGCGTTCATCAAAGTTACCCACCAAATCCAACAAATTTCTCGGAAAAAACAGACAGGATGTGGACGTAACATAAGTTGTTCGGATTAGACGAGACAAATTTCCAGAATATTTTTCTGGAGGAATACTGGTATGAAGTTTTGCGTCTTCAGAAGAAACTTTTTTAAAAGTTCTACCGCAGAAAATAACAGAACCAGGATGAGCATTGTAAAGTTCCAACTGCTTTTTCAGTTTGTTGGGCAGCCATTCATCATCATCGTCTAAAAAAGCAATGAATTCCCCAGTAGCACGAGCGACACCTTGGTTACGAGCATAATTGCCCCCCCGAGAATCTTTAGCATCAATGCGTATATAGACTATGCGAGAATCTTTTTCGTAAATACTCCGTGTTTCATCAACAGAAGCATCATCTACCACAATGCATTCGATATCACCCACGGTTTGGGCAAGCACACTTTGAATAGCATTTTCTAAAAGAGCATGACGATTCTTGGTGGTAATCACTACAGAGAATTTCATACATCAGCCTCACAGAGATTAACTTTTTTTTCGGCACTCTTCTTCTTTTTTTCAGAATCTTCTTCGGTTTCGTCATCTTCTTCAACACGGCAGGCACCCATACAATAACCAATCAACATATAGGCATACGTATTGTTACCGCCTATTTCACCGGAAAGACACGCAAAAATGAAGAAACTCACCGTCACAAGGAAACCTGTTTGCCCATAACTAGATTTCCTTCGTCTAAAGAAATAAATAAACGCAAATAGGAACAGAAGCAAATAGGATACAAAGCCAAAGAGACCATAGTCAATCAATTGAAAAAAAATGACCGACTCAAGTCCACCAATTTCGTTATCTACAACACGATCGTTATAAGTATCACGTTCCATCACGTATTTACTGGTATATCGAACTCCGTTTCCATAAATAGGACTCTTCAAGAAATGCAAATAGGAGAACAGCATCTGTTCCTGTCGCAAGCTCATGGAACTCCCTTGGCCCTCCACATCAAAGGATTCAATGGCTTTCGGAGCCATCCATGCCATTCCAAATCCAAGAACCACGATAATCATAAACTTCGTGCGAATTCCGACCTTCATAAAACCGTATATCGTAAGGCCAATTAGAGAGCAAACCCAAGCGGTTCTAGACCCGGAAAGGGCCACCAGTAAAATGAGGCAGCACCAAGCAATCCAAGATTTACCCTTCCGCCAATTCAGTTCCTTCAAACGGCAAGTCAGCATCATCAAGGAACTGCATAAAATACTTCCCAAGACAGTAGGATGAGTAGTGGTTATGAATATTCTGGAACGATAGGTTCTTGAAGCGGAAACCGCACTACCCAAATCATAATACCCATCGTAATAGGGGAACGCTTGACAAATAAGCGGAAATACATAATTGTTTTTTGCGACAAATTCAATCACCCCAAAAACACACATAATAACAATAGGATAAAACCATTTGTCTTCAATGCGAATACTCTTATAATTTAAGCCACCAATAAAGGCTACAATCAGATAGGCATAATTTTCCATATAGTAACGGAATCCATTATACATACCAGACACTCCATCCCCATTAAGAACCGCAGTAGCCATCAAAGAGAGAAGGAGCAACAACAAGGGGATTCGCAAAGGATGCTTAAATATTCCATCAAAGAATGCGGAGCGATTCCAAATTAAAGCGACAATAAAAAATGCATACAGGAACGCCTGCTGCGGCGACACCTGAGGACTTTGCATAAAGTAAATACAGGGCGGGAATAGCACCAAGCTTACAAACACCCAGACATAGGCATTTTTCTTGTCCCCAAGCAGCATAAACGCAAAAAGCAGAAAGAACATTAGTAAGACGGCCATATTGAGCATCTTAACCATCCATCTTTTGATAATATTCTTCCAGCAAATTCAGCACAACATCACCAGTAAACTTCGTTTTGCAAGATTTCCAGGCAGTTTTTCCCATTTCTATACGAAGGGAATCATCATCAGCAAGAATTTTTAACTTTTCTGCAAGAGATTGGACATCCCCCGCGTCAATCAGAAAACCATCCTGACCGTTTTCAACCACATAAGGGACTCCTCCGGAAAAGGTTGAAATCACAGGAATGCCAAGGCCCATAGCCTCCACAAGGCTCATACCGAAGGTCTCCGCATAAGAAGGGAGCACCAGCAAATCAAATTCCACAAGACGCTTTAGATATTCACCGTGAGTCAACCAGCCTGACACATGAATTTTTTCTTTTCGAGACGACGCTTCCGCCACAGAACGGACCTTGTCAAACTCACCGTCACCGAACAAGTACATTTCCACGGGAACATTGAATTCAGCCAAAGAAAAAGCCTGAATTAAATCATAGACCCCCTTACGGTGGCCAAAACGTCCAGAAAAAACAATCTTAACAGGCTTTTCATGGGATGCCAAGTCTATAGGCTTTTCAGCAATTGTCTGGCAAGGATTGGGAACCACAACAAATCGACACCGCCCCTTCCCTACAAACTCATCCATAAATTCCCGCATGTCCGGAGTAATGCAAATTACCATTTGAGAATGAAGGAAATATGAACGAATGCAACATTTGAGAATGTTAGGAGCCTTGCAGCAAAATTCCTTGAAAAGACTACCATGGATGTGGGCGATGTATTTCTTTCCACGAAATCGAAGACAAAGACTGATTATGAACTTACGGAGGAAACTTCCGTTGAAAGATGTATGGATCTGATAACAGGCCACATTTTTTTCTGGACAAAGCAAAAGTTTCAAACATACAAAAAAAAGCACGGGCAAAGACTTAACAAAAGAACCATTGTAGCTGGCGATAAAATTTGATTCCGGAATGCCAAACAATTTCTTGTAACTCACCAATACAGAACTGATGCCACCCTGAACGTAGAGGGCAGGGCCAATATGTCGAACATTTTCAATCATGACAACACCTTCACCTTCGTTTCAAAACTAGATGTACCCCAACATTCCTTGCTGGCATAAATAACCTTGCACGGAACTTTCTCACCAAAGTGCTCAGAATACCAACCCAATAAGGCATTCTCTTCGCCTTCAGCAATACGACAATCCAAAGACGGATCCGTTGACACGACAACCTTACGAGTTCCAGGAACAATCACCTCGAATACGCCCTTGTAAACCTCCTGAATTTTTGCGTTCGGATGCAAATGGAATGGGATTTCAGCATTAAACCCGACATTCCCTTTCAAGGAGTCCTTGATAATAAATTCTTCTTTTTCACGATTAAAACTTATCTCACGAATATGTTTGACGCCAAGCTTTTCGTAACCATTGTGGCTTGCAGTAACAGAGTCTGATTCCATTAGCAATGTATTGCACTTAAAGTGGTTCAGCCACATGGTAGGCCCAGCCTGGGTGGCCTGATTCTTTCCATTGATGCGGATGGTGTTATGGGCAAGGGTTCCTACAAAATACTTGCGCCAATCCTTATGGGTATGATACGTGAAGGTCCCGGAGTCAACCATGACTGGAAGTCCGTCCACGTGCAAAACAAAACTCAACGCATCGGCATGACCATGGGCCGCAATGCTCAAAAAACCTAAAGGAGCCGCGTCAAAATGCAAATATATTTCCTTCCCCGCACTGCACTTTCTAAAAATGTAATGACCACTTTGGGGCAAGAAAACATTCTTGTCGGAATGGTCTCCACTAGCATCCAAGGCTTCAAACACAGCCTTGCCCTGGTCTCCAAAAATCAGTTGATTTTTATCGTCCCACAGGGCATCAGAACGTTTTAAAGTTGCATCGCAAAAAAAGGTTGCAAATCCGGTCAACAAGGACCTGAAGTTGTTGAAATGGCCACCGACATCCGGACGCAGCAAAAAGCCGTCATCCCCGTCACCATACATAGGGTAGTTGTAGTTCATGTCCAGCATGGCATTCAGGTAGCGAGCCATCTGATGCAGGCGTTTCTTGTAGGTGTCCGAGATGGGGTAATTTGAAACGTCTCCAGCCACAGCGGACAGCAGGAAAAAATCATCAATAAACTGGATGTATTCCGCAGCCTCTTCCCGGTTAACCCCGTCAGAGGAATTCTGCAAAAGGATTTCCCGTTCTAGCCCGACCTTCGCATAATCGCGATACTTTTCACGATGAGGGATTTCCCAGCAGCAGGCCGCGATAAACAATCCTGCATATTCGGAAACCAGATGGTTGTTTGCCGAGGAGTACAAGGACGGATGCTTGTAGGAATACTCCGCATGATCCTTGATCAAGGGCAGCCATACCTCGCTTACAAATTTTTCAAATGTTGCATCGGTCTTTTGCAGGTTTTCCGCATCTAGCAGTTTCCAACAACACACCCAGTTAATCAGGCGAATGTTCACCTCGATATTGCTGTACCAGTTTACTCCCAGCAGATAGGGATTCTCATTTTTCCAGCTAGTCAAATGATATATGACCAAATCCAGATAATCGCGATCAAGAGTCTCACGGTAAAGTTTTGCAATATGAACCAGGAACAGCTGGCGATTCACTTCCCACACATGCTTGGCGCTGCCGTATTCGTCGGAGCGGATATTGATCTTATGGGCAAAGGATTGCGGAAAACGCTTGCCCGAAGACAGATCCAAGTGCCAGTCAATGGGTTTGAATATATCTACGGATTTTTCAAAAATCGGATATTCCTTATGTCGGGTTTCGTCTGCTACAATTGCACAGGGGGGCAACGCCAAAGATTCATGGTTGTCTTTCTTCAGCAAGCGTTTATCAAGTACATGGGTTCGAACACGCTGCCCCACGCGAAACAGAATTTCCTGCGGTGAAAACGTTTTAATACGCTGAATATACCAAGTTAAGGACATACCATGGTAAAAATAGAAAAATAGACCATTACCAAATAAAAAAGCCTGTTCAGCTTCACCAAAAGGCAGGAATCATTGCACAACGATTTTAAAGCAAATCAAACAATATTAAGTATCTTTTTATAAGCACCAATGAGCTTTGGCTTTTCAAAATCCCAACACAGTTCATTCACCACGCGATTTCGTCCAAATTCACCCATTTCCGCAGCCTTTTCTGGATTATCCAAGAGCCACAAGATTTTCTCGGCGAAGTCTTCGATGCTAGTATTTTCTGCATAAAGAGATGCTTCCTGAGCACTGAACTTGCCTTCTTTCAATGTGAACTGGACAATGGGCTTGCCGAATGCCATGTATTCCATGATCTTGTTCATGGTGGACTTGTCGTTCATTTCTGAAGGAAGGTCCGGATTTACGCAAACATCGGCGGTGTTCAGAACATCTGCCAAATACTCATCCGAAACGCGACCGGGGAATTCCACATAGTCCGAAAGTCCCAAGGTCTCATTCATTTCACGGAGTTCATCTAAAGCAGGTCCCCCTCCCATTATGCAAAAACGAATGTCCTTGCAACCTTTCTTTTTCACAATGTAATCCACAGACTGCAACAAAAGGTCGACGCCTTCCTGTTTGCCCATGACACCGATGTAACCCACCAGATATTTAAAGCCCTTTTTGACATCTTCCTTGGCAGGTCCAACCTTCAATTTCTGGATGTTCGGGCCGCTGCGCACCACGGTAACATCCTCTTCGCATTTCCTGCCCCGACGCATGGCGATTTCCTTATAGGATTCGTTTGTCACAATGGCATGCTTGGCAAAGAAATAAGTCATTCGTTCCACCAGAAGCATGGCTCGATATCCCCAACCTTTCTTACCAAATTTGGCAATCCAAAGCTCGGGATTGATGTCGTGATGGTCAAAAAGGAACTCGCAACGAGTAAACGTAAAAAACGGGAAGGCGGCAATGAAGATCAAGTCAGGCGGATTGCAGGCATGAATCACATCCTGGATTCCCTGTTTACGGAATACTTTTAACAGCAAGCGAAGTTCGTGGAACAACGCACAAAAATACTCTTTAAAATATCCAAAGCTCCTCTTTGCCTCGGGTAGCGGGTGGCGATATATTTTTATATCATCAAGTTCCTCGTACTCCAATGGATACTTTTGAGTTTTGGGGCAAATTACCGTAACCTCGGCACCAGCCTCACGAAGAGATGTTGCCTCCTGCCAAACTCGTCTGTCAAAAGGAACTGGCAAATTTTCAACAACAATGCAAATCTTTTTTCCAACTAATTCGCCCATAGATTACCAGCAAAAACCCTCATAATTCGCCAAGGATTCCACAGAAGAATCCTTTACCCGATCCAAGTCAATGAACCGGACGTTAGGATACTTGCGAACCAGTTCTGGAATTTCGGGGTTGCGTACAGTAATGACAACCAACGAACTATTTTTTACAACATCCTCAGAATTAATCTTTAAAAGTGGCAGCAAGTGAGGGATTCGCTTATTTAAATCCGTCAGATTGGTTTCCTTTTCGCGAGCAATATTCAAAAATCGATCGTATATGCTCACATTGTAGCCGGCACCTATCAAAGCCTCGGCCAAACGAGTGGAGGCAGAATTTCTCAAATCATCGGTGCCCGCTTTAAATGTCAAGCCAATTACACCGACATTCTTGCAACCATAGGACTTGGCCAATTCAATGGCGCGAATAATGTGCTTGTCGTTACTGCATTCAATAGATTCGAGGATAGGAACTTTTACATTGTTGGAATGTGCAATGTAGTTCAAGCCCTTTAGGTCCTTAGGCAAGCAAGATCCGCCATACGCAAAGCCTGGCTTAAAATAGTACGGAGATATATTCAAGGAGGTATCCTTGCAGAAAAGATTCATCACAATATGGCTGTCGATGCCCAAAGTCTTGCATATAGCGCCAACCTCGTTACCAAAGGCAACCTTCAGCGCATGGTAGGAATTATTGACAAACTTGATAATCTCTGCAACCTTTTCCGGCACTTCGGCGATTTCACACCCAAAGGGTTCGTACAGCGACCGAAGAATCTTGACGGCAACACTATTCTGGGAACCGATAACTGTAATAGGCGGATTCAGAAAATCCTTCACCGCAGAGCCTTCACGCAAGAATTCCGGATTAGAGACTACCGCAAAGTCCTTGTTCACGACCCTGCCAGAAGCCTTTTCAATCACGCCAGCAATCGTCGCGTTGGTTCCTGGAGGAACGGTACTGCGGATAACAACCGTGTGGAACAGAGTCTTGTTGCGAAGAGCCACGCCAATGGAACGGGCTGCAGAAACAAGATAACTCGTGTCCAACTGACCATTCGCCGCATTGGGCGTACCGACACAAAGGAAAGAGATTTCGGTTTGGGCGACAGCTTCTTCCGCAGACATCGTTGCAGAAATCAAGCCGGCATCAAAGCCTTCCTTCATCAAATCATCAATATCTCGTTCCACAATTGTCGGAAGGCCTTTGTTGATTCTCTCCACCTTATTTAAATCAACGTCACAACCGACAACCTTATGACCAAGTTTTGCAAAGCACCCAATGCCCACACAACCTACATAACCAAGACCGAATATACTGATAGATGACATAAAAACTACTCCGCAGTACCCTTACCAATGCAGACAACTTCGAACCCAATCTTGCGAAGGGCTTCGGCGTCCAAAATATTTCTTCCATCGAACACAAAAGCGGGCTTTGCCATGGAACTGTAAATGCGCTTCCAGTCCAATTCCGCAAAACATTTCCATTCGGTGCAGACCACCACAGCGTGGGCACCTTCAGCAGCCTTGTAGGCGTCTTCCTCAAATTGCACCTGTTCCAGCACATCCTTCAAGTCACGCTTGGCATCGGGAATGGCCTTGGGGTCGGTGACGACCGGCAGTGCGTGTTCGGCCAAGAGATCCCGCACCACCAGGTTGGCTGGGCTTTCGCGGGTGTCGCCGGTGTTTGCCTTGAATGCAAAACCGAACACCGCGATGCGTTTACCGGCGATGGTATTGAACATGGATTCCAGCATGCGGCTTACAAAGCGGTGGGTCTGCCATTCGTTGATCTTCACCACGCT
>JABUUT010000042.1:21518-36008 GCA_021443045.1 Fibrobacteraceae bacterium | reverse complement strand
GAGGCATGGAGGAACTTGGGGCCAATGCGGCGGTCCTTGCCCATGACGTTAGCCACTTCATCCACGTCGGCACCAGTGCGTTCGCAGAGGGCACTGATGGAGTTAATAGAGCTGATGCGCTGGGCCAAGAATGCGTTGGCAGTAAGCTTGGTAAGCTCGGAACTCCACAGGTTGGTGGTCAAGATGCGGTCGCGAGAAACCCAGTGGGCGTACACGTCCACCAGCTTCTGGCAGGCAGCAAGGCCGGACTCTGTCTGGTGGCTACCGATGAGCACCCGGTCCGGTTCAAAAAGATCCTTGATGGCGGTGCCTTCGGCCAAGAATTCCGGGTTGCTGAGCACTTCGAAGTGCAGCCCCTTGTCGTTGCTGTTGAGGATCCGTTCCATGGCAGCGGCAGTGCGCACAGGCAGCGTGGACTTTTCCACGATAATCTTGCCTTCGTCGGCAATGTCCAGAATCTGGCGGGCAGTCTTTTCCCAGTACTGCAGGTCCGAGGCCTTTCCGGCGCCGTGACCGAAGGTCTTGGTGGGAGTGTTCACCGAAACAAAGATAATGTCCGCTTCCTTGATGGCCGCCGGAATGTCGGTGCTAAAGAACAAATTGCGGCCACGGGCGCGGTTCACCACGTCATCAAGGCCTGGTTCAAAAATCGGAAGATTTTCGCTATTCCAGGCATCAATGCGGGACTGGTTGATATCTACAACGGTAACCTTAACATCGGGACACTTGTCGGCAATAACAGTCATGGTGGGGCCACCGACGTAGCCTGCGCCAATACAAACGATTTTGGTATTAAAACTCATAATACCTAAAATCTAGATAATTTCAATAATTGAGACCAAGCCCTCACTTGAAAAAGGCGGTCAAAGACGACACTTCCCCAGGATTTACCACCCGCGTAGCCTCCGTTACCCCGTCGCTCCAACCCGCCCAGACTCCACCCATGGGGGCCGCAGTAACCTCCACCGGAGTGTCTTTGTAAAAGTTCACAACCACCGAAGTCCCAGCCACAGGTTGCCCATGAACTAAAATTTTCCCCGCTCCCAAGGTTTCTAGCGTCAACGGAACTTCCATTCCCAAATTAAAATACTCCTGCAATTCCTGAGAAATCTCAACCTGTCGCACCAAAGCAAAATCCTTGATTTTTTCCAACTGACGACTCATATACAAAACATCCAAGTTCCAGCGTTTCTGATCCCGCTCTATTTCGCCATCAATCGAGCCCATTAATTTATTTATATTAGCTAAAACACGTTCCGGAGAAAAATTGGTGGCAAGGAAAAGGGCAATTCTATTGATAAAAGCATTTTTAAATTCCTCATTTTTTACCAAAGAACGAAGGAGTCGAGTAGATTCCTCACCATTAGGCCAAACTTCTTCACCCCCATCAATGGCAAACTCAAAGAAATTGTTGGTATACTCGCTGTACTCATTCCCAAAACCAAAATCCGTATCGTAAACGAACCATTTCCACAAGGTCTTAGGATTATTGTAGCGCCATTTCTTTAAGTTGTTCGAAGGCCAATCCCTATTGTTCACAAAACTTTCCAAGGCCACATAATTAATAAAATTACCCACATCAATCTGGCTTTTCACATAATTATAATTTTCCTCATTTTCAAGACTGTGACTCAACAAATAATCCATTAGGGAAACATAATCTACACTGGAGCCGTTAGAAGCAGAATTATCAGCCTTAAGCAAGTCTATACCGTCAGGGTCATAATCGTAGTGGGTTTCAAAGTAATACTCCGTAGAGCGTTCCCGAATATTGTGGATTCCAAAATATTCTCCGTTGTAGAACACTACAGCAGCACGGCCACGCTGGTAGTCCAAATCCATGCCGGACGTCAAAGTACCAGACAACATATCTCGAATGTAGTCGCCTCTAAAGTTGCTTCCGTTGTTACGAAGCAAAAAGACCTTGAATTTTTTTAGTTCTGGAAATTCTGGAAACAGCGGGTACTCCAACCTTTTCTTTCCGTATTTTTCTCTAAAGGTTATGGCCACCGATTTTTTTGCATTGGCCCGACTGTAATTACCAAAAATGGCAAGCCCCGCATTTTCTCCAAAAGAGGCACTATTGGAATGGGGTTCAAAAAGTTCCACAAAAACGGGGATTTCTTTGTCCATCCAATAATTTGCACCATAATGAGGCTCTGCACTTTGAGCATTAGGGCCTTCCACATAAATGCCAGTGTCCGCATCAAACAGAGAGCCCGGATTTCCCGTTATAAACACAGCCGGAACAGAAGGTTTTGATTCAAAAATATAGGTGCGGCTGATTACCGAACTGGGCAGGGCATCTTGGGCAAAGGAGGCACAGCGAAGCACTGTTGTAGAATCAATATTCATTGTTCCTGTAGCTACAGCACTTTTTTCCGTCGGAGCACCACCGCCTTTTTCGCATCGAATTTCACTTCCCTCACTAAAAATAATTTGTATGGGAGCGGAGTAAAAACCAGAAGGCGGAAGCTCCATCTGCGGAATTTCAACCTGAGATTTTAATACTTTATCTGTAGTATATCCATAGGGAGATGATTCTGCAAACCCCCATGATTCAGTACCAGAACTGTTAATACCTAAAGACCAGCTTTTGCCAGCAGGTACCGCAGGGTATCTTACAGAATCTAAAAGAGCTCCCGCACCATTAAACATGTACAGAGAACCCCCACTCTTATGGCTTTCAAAATTAGCATGGGGTTCATGGCCTCGGTTTCTAGCCACATACGAAAAAGCCTTAAATTCCACAGGCTGGTATTCCTGATCTCCAGGGCTAAAACGAGTGCCATAAATATTCTCCAAATCCGGAAAATTAGAACCTGTAGGCAGAGGAATCTTATAGACGGTATTGGAGTCTCCCGTGCCCACCAATGTTTTATTCCAACCCTTCCACTCCTCCACACCACTTTGTGCAAGGCGCACCATGAAAAGCCGGTCTTTAGAAATGTAGCCCCGAAGTAAAATTTCGTTGGTATTGGAAATATCAACCACGCTGGCTTCATTACCCGATTCTGTACCCACAAAAAAAGAAATGGAACTCCACCCCAACTCCTCATTTTCGCCATACTGCATTTTTCCGGCAAACATGCCTTGCCCATTTTGTACAAAACACTGCCTTGTTTGCCCAGGCAATTTTTCCACATAACTCTCTCCCGGTATGTCATTTTGGGCATCCGTCCATGTCCAACACCCCTTGCCCACCAAATCAATGGAATCGTGGGGTGCTTCAAAATCGGGAATGTCTTTAGCCGAAAGAAAAACAAGCATAAACGACTGTGGAGGAATAACCACCTTACCAAATTGCCATTTAGTAGGGTTCTCTATGGAATCAGTCAAATACATTCCCTGCAGGTTCACTGCAGTATCGGAGGTGTTAAAAAGCTCTACCCATCCCTTATCACCCCCTTCATGGTCCTCGTACACCAAATTAACGGGGTCCACTTCTGTAAACACCACAGCGGAAGGAACCTTGTCCACCACAGGTTCCACAAGGGAACCACTACCGGAGCCATCCTCCGAAGTGCAAGAAATTAAGCCCAGTAACAAGGCGCATACAAAAGAAAGATATTTAACCAACATCCTTAGTAATATATATTTAAAAAATGCAGGGTGCTATTTTTTTCTTCTAGGTCTGCGAACAACAAAAAGGGAAGCTCCTATTAATACCAGGGCCACAGAAATGATTTTGCCCATAGGAAAACTTTCTGCAAAAACAAAAGCACCCGCAATGGTGGGAACAGCAGCACCAACCGCAGCACTAAAAGGAACTATAAACAAGGCGCGTCCCCTGGAAAAAGAAACCTGAGAATACAAAAAGGCAATGCCATAGGTGGCAATGTACCCCCAACTTCGGGCATCAAGCAAAAGCCCCAACACACTTTCCAGAGTCACATTATCCAAATCAAAATCCATGGCTAAACTTTTGTAGAAAGCCGCCGATATGCCAAAACCCACCCCCATAATCAAGGAATCCACCATTTCCCGATCTTTGCAACATAGGTGCACCACAAAAGTCGCTCCAGCCAACAACCCTGCATACTCCCACAACCGAACCACATTCTGAAGGCTGGTATTCGCAGCACCCGTTTCCACAGAATACAAGAGCCCAGCCACCACAAAAATAATGGCAACCACAATGCGCTTGGTGAGCCGTTCCTTTAAAAGCCAGAACCCCATCAACGCCGTGAGCACCGGATTCAAAACCATCATGGGCTGCACTTGGCTCAAATCATACTTAGCCATGGCAATGTAATAGCCCACGCTGGCCAACCCAGAACAGCTCATTCCAATCCACCAATATCCATTGGCTAAAACCCCCTTAAAAAAATTCCAAGGATGGGCCACGCCTCCCGTAACTTTGCTAGCCTTAGACACCCCTGATTTTTCAAGGATGTTTCCGCAAGCAAACAGAAACGCAGGGCCTATGGTGAGAAGAAGGAAGAGCATAATTAGACGAAAGACGAAAGACGATAGACGAAAGAGGAGTGGTTAGTGGTTTGTATTGTCATTGCGCTGTGCGATTGACTTTGGGGCTCCGCAATAAAAAAAAGCGAGCTTGTTTTTGTCACATTCGACCTGCGTGTCATTCTGAGGGAGCGTAGCGACTGAAGAAACCAGAGCGCAATCCTCGAAACGAGCAACCTGTGCGCTGACAATCGGCAACCGCCCACCGATAACCCATAACTGTTAACCGACAACCACTTACAACTTATCATAAATCTCCTGATAGATCCAGTAATTGCCCATAACGCGCTTTACATAATCCCGAGTTTCCCAATAGCTAATTTCTTCAACCCGCACATCCCAAGGAAGCCCTTCACCAGCAGCCTGCCAGCGTTTAGTAGGCTTGGGGCCTGCATTGTAATTGCCCAGCACATACATATAATCATCTTTGTACTCGGCTTTTAAATCTACCAAATACCGAACGCCCAAACGAATGTTCATGAAGGCATTGTAAAGCTGGTTCGGGTTAAAATTTTCCAAATTTTCTAGGGCGGCGAGCATTTTACCAGTGGCCGGCATAATCTGCAAAAGTCCGCATGCCCCCACAGGAGAGGCTATCTGAAAATTAAAAATTGATTCCTGACGCATTACACTATATACAAAATAAGGATCAATACGATTTCCAGAATGGTAAACCACCTGATCAAAATAGGGCACCGGGTACAAGTAATGAAGCACATCTATAGGAGCCATCATTAGGCGACGTCGGTCGATGTTGTTCTGGAACTGCCTGGCCAAGCGGTAGCCCGAAGCCGTTTCACCCACTTCGTAGAATAGTTTTCCATATTCGTACAAAAAGTCCAATCGTTTGTAATTTTTCTTGCGTGCTTCGTCATACAAGGCAAAGGCCTCATCACTAAAACCATAAAGGAACAAGGTTCGAATTCGCTCATAGCGTTTGGCATTGTAGCTGGAATCCTTCTTTACCCCTTTTTGAGATTCCTGAATCCAGGCCAGAGTCTGTTCCTTAGACATAGGAACTCCCTTGGCATAGGGAACCTGTGAAGCATCCATCAACTTGTACTCCACCAATTTTTCGCGGCTGCGGTGGGCATAGTAAGCAAGGGGAAAATCCTTGATGCAATCCAAATAGGCTTCTCTCGCCAAGGAATCTTTACCCATTTTCATGTATGTATCACCCAGAAACATGCGAGCACCGCTGCCGCTCCAGAGGAACGGGTCTTTGAGAGCGTCAATAAAGGCCGCTTCCGCTTGGGCCCATTTTTCTTGTTTAAAGTAGATAAAGCCCATGCGGAACTTGGCCCATTGGCGCTTTACGTTGTTTCCAAAACGTTTGTGAGACAACTGCTTAAAGCAAACAACGGCACTGTCATATTCCTGTTTCTGTTCAAATTCAAAGCCTCGCACCCAAAGGTTGTTGGCGTTTTCCTTACTAAACTGGTTTACATCCTGAAGGGTTGAATCTAAAATTTTAATTTCCCGAGCATACTTGGCATTATCCTTGCGGTACAACCGCAACAGAGACTGCATCCACAGAGGCTTTGCCTCTACAGAATCTAACAAGAATCTAAACTGAGCAATGGATGCTTCATTTTTCCCCAATGTGCGCAAAGTAACGCCACGCTTTTCCCAAAGAGCAATGCGGGTATCCATATCCAAAGTGCTGGCCGGAAGTTTTGAAAGCAAAGAATCTTCAGAAGGAGGCAAAGCCGCTTCTGGATTTTTAGCCAACAAATTTTGGTCAATAATTTGTATAGAGTCTAGCAACAAAAGGCAACTGGCCGCTTCATCCTTGGCACAAGCCATTTGAGCATAAGCCACTTTTTCGGCCAATGTTTCTGGAGAACCTTTTACCTTTCTCAACCGCTTAATGGCTAAAAAAGCAGAATCCCTATAAGAAGTTCCGCTGGTCAACAAACGCATGTAATAGCGCTTCGCTTCTTTCAGTTGTTTAAAAGACTCCTGGTAGCTTGCGTAGCGGTACATCAGTGCCGAAGCATCCATGGTCTTTGAATACTTGTCCAAAAAAGCCTTAATGGAATCGGAATGGGCCTTGTCCGAAAGCGTGGTATCAGCCATGGCTGCTTCTATACGAAGTCTAGAGGCAGACCGGTCAAAGTCTGTATTGAGCCCCCATTTTTTTCCCAACAGCAAAACCTCTCGCATTTTACCAAAATCATTCTGGTTAAAGCAAGTTCTGGCCATGCGAATAATCACCATAGGTTCCAATGCAGCATCACGCCCGCGAAGAGCATCGTAGGCAGCATAGGCACTATCCCAGGCTTCGGTGTAGTAAAAGTAGGCGGCCTTGGCAAAATCCCTCACATTCTGAGAAAGGGAAGAATCTTGGCTAGCTTTCAAAACACCTTGGGAGCGAACCACCTTATCCTGAAAATGGTCTGGAGCAATTTGTTCCAAATCGGCATAATGAGAATAGACAACTGGAACCGTTGCAATCAACTCTTGAGTAGCCGATACCGGAGCAATATTCTTCTGATTGGTGGAATCTTGAGAAAAGCAAAAACCGAAAAAAAACAAAATAGCAAAAGCAGGTACTAACATCTTCATGGGGCTATTTCTTTTCAATCTGACCTACAAAGCTGGAAATACCAAGTTCCATAATGGTTTGAGCATATTTTTTGTGCATATACTCATTAATGCTTTCGGCATCATCCATTTGCAAAACGGTAAGAGCAGTATCATGTAAATCTTCGAAGTTAATGGAACGGATTATTTTTTTAGTCGCCATTACACTCCAAGGAGTCATGGAAAGTTCATCCACACCCAAACCCACAAGAAGAAGAACACTCATTGGATCGGCACTCATTTCACCACAAACCGAAACCCGCACGCCCTCCTTATGGGCAGCCACCACAGTCTGGTAAATCATACTCAGCACAGCAGGGTGGTGGGGCTGGAACATGTCCGTAATCAATTCGTTAGTCCGGTCTACCGCCAAGGTAAACTGAATAAGGTCATTGGTACCTATACTAAAAAAATCCACTTCCTTGGCCAATTTTTCCACAATCATTACGGCGGCGGGCACTTCTATCATCACACCCACTCTCGCTTCAGCAACATCGTGTCCCTGTTCAATCAATTCTTCACGACACTTCCGAATACATTCCTTTGCCTTATGAAGTTCACCCATTCCCGAAACCATGGGCAACAAAATTCTCAGGTTTCCCTTGGTATTAGCCAACAACAGAGCCTTCAACTGGTCACAAAAAACATCTTCCTTATCAAGGCACACACGAATGGAACGCCAACCCATAAAAGGATTTGCCTCATCCATGGCGGTTATTCCAGAAACCAGTTTGTCGCCACCAGCATCCAAAGTTCTAATGGTTACGGGGTTGGGAGCCATGGTTTCCAGAATGTGCTGGTAAGCCTCCTGCTGTTCTTCGCAAGAAGGAACATCCTTTTTAAAGAACAAAAATTCAGAGCGATAAAGGCCTATTCCCGTGGCGCCAAAATCCATTACTTTGTCTGCTTCCGTGGGAAGCTCAATATTGGCATGGAGAACAATGTATTTTCCATCACGAGTCATGGGCTCCAGCTGTCGCATGGTAAACAGTTCCTGGCGCTGGCGTTCAAAAACTTCCTGACGTTCACGGAACCGACGAATGTCATCTTCGTTGGGGTTAATAATAACCATGCCACCGGTACCATCCACAATAATGGTATCGCCCTTGGTAACCATGGCCGCCACATTGCGCAAACCAGATACCACAGGAATTTGTAACGACCTAGCCAGAATAGCCACATGGCTAGTACGCCCACCAGTATCCATCACCAAACCACCCACATGCTCTGGGTTTAGTGCCATTAAAAAACTGGGCAAAAATTCGTGGGCCACCAAAATGGCACTTTCTTCGCTGGCAAAAGCGTTTTCCAGCACAGGCCCAGAATCTTCCATAGCCGCCATCAGTCGGTTGTACAAATCCCGAAGGTCCATGGCCTTGTCTTGCATCTGGGCCGAGGCAATGCTCTCAAATTTTTCAATATAGGCACCCAAAACCACATGAACCGCCCAGCGAGCCGTCTTGTGTTCTTCCTTAATCATCTTCATCACCCCATTGTTCAAACCAGGGTCATGAAGAATCATCACATGGGTGGAAAAAATCATGCTGTCCTGAACGCCAGTACGACTTTCGCTAATCTCCTTAATTTTGGCAAGTTCCTTGGTGGTCTTGGTAACAGCCTTCAAAAACAACTGCTCTTCCGTAGCCACACGGCTTTCGGGAATAGATTCTTCCACCACCGATACTTCTCGATTGACAACAGGAAACACCCGTCCCATGGCCAGGCCAGGAGACGCAGGCACACCCACAAGCACAGTCCTTACCGATTTTTTTTCAGTAGAACCACCACTAGAGGATGACACTCTTTTAGCAGGCTTCTTCGTTGAAGTTGTCATGGAAAAGCTGTTCCAACTGGGCCACCACCTGCTCTTCGTCATCGCCATCCACTTCAAAGCGAACTTCGGAGCCCGATGGAATAGCAAGCATCATTACGTTCAAAATACTTTTGGCATTAGCTTTTGATCCATCAAAAACGATGGAAATATCACTCTTTGCCGGGCCTGTAATATCAACGATCATTCCGGCAGGGCGTGCATGAATACCCAATTTATTTGTGACCGTTAAAGTTTTGACTATCATTGTTTCCTCAGAAAATGTCCACATTCACATCCAGGCCGTCACGAAGGATCACCCGGAAGAGACTGTCGGCAGAATGAACCGTCTTTACCAAATCGTCATGAAGCATTCTATCGTTAAGAAGAACTCCCACTGTGTTGTCCTTGGATTGGACCTTTGCAATCAATTCATCCAAATGCTTTGTAACCCCTTCCAGTTCACCCAAAAGGTTGTTGGCATTGGCCATCACCTTGTCGGTACCAGCAAACAGGTTGTCTATAGGAGGCTTTACACTGTCAATAAGACCATTCACCTTCAAAGTCACTTCATTCAAGTTCGAAAGACTCTTTTTCAAGGCCGGGTCTGTAGTATTGACCATGGTCATCAAACGGTCCTCCAAATTTTCAGCCTTATTGAGCAGCACCTTAAACCGGTCTTGGAACTCCGGATTTGCAATAGTGCCATTCAAGGCCTTCTTTACAGATTCCAACAGAACTTGAGTGCTGTCACAAAGTTCACCAGCCAGGCCCAACGCTTCTGCAATACCAGCATCAAATTGCCCTGTAATGGTATCACCAGGTGCAAAATACTCTTCCATATCGCCCAAAATCATACCAATCTGGCGTTCACCCATAATACCAATGTTCTGCACACGAATCTCAGAATCCTTAGGAATTTTCACATCGGTGCGAAGGCGTATCGTCACCACCACACGGTGGCCAGAAAGTTCAATATTTTCCACCTTCCCTAATTTTACCCCATTCACCTTAACAGGGTCATCCAAAACAAGTGTACTTACCTGAGTAAAACGCAAATAGAAGGTGTTAAAGGTTTCCCGAGGGTCTTTTTCATTCAGAAAAAATACGCCAAAAACCAAAATGACCATGGCCAGCAGAACCACCAGCCCAACAGAAACGTATAAAGTCGAATTCTTTTTCATCCTTGACTAATCTAGTATATTCTTTTAAAAAAGCACGCCCCTAAAAGCCACAAAAGAAGCATTTAAGGGCAAAAACCTAGCCTTCCACATGTCGTATGGGGCTATTTTCCTCAATTCCATTAACATGTCTATCCAAAAAATCAAAGAGCAAACGATTTCGTTCTTCTTGAGGCAGCAAAAATTTGTCCCGCCCTTCCTTTTGCATAAACACATCCAGGTAGGTCATCAACACGCCACCTGCCACAGAAACATTCATGGATTCGGTAATGCCATATTGAGGTAGTTTAAACTCGTAGTCGGCATTGGCCAAAGTGTCGGGGTGGTTGCCATGGAACTCGCTGCCCAGGTAAAAAGCCATAGGCTGGCTCAAATCCAAATCCAGCACCGAATTTGTGGTGTTGGTGCTGGCTACCGCAATTTTGTATCCTTTGGCCCTTAGTTGCTCCATGCACAGCATGCGTTTTTTATATAAATTAATATTCATCCATTTGTAGGAGCCTTTTAAAATAGACTTGTTCACGCTGTAAGCATTGTCTTCTTCAATCACATGAACATCCTGAATGCCAAAAACTTCGGCCGTGCGAATTACGGCAGAAATATTGTGGGGGTCAAAAAGGTCCTCCAAAACCATGCAAAAGTGGCGAGTACGTCTATTAACCACCCCCGTCAAAAGTTCCATGCGCCGTTCCGTCACTCGTGCAATTAATTCATCTAGTTTTTCTTGACTGTATTCGCTCATTTCTTTACCTCTGTTTTTTTACCGTCTTCTTTCATAATGACGGGAACCGTTCTCTGTTGTTCTTCCCGGTAAGCTTTTTCCTTCTTTTCAAAATCGCCTAGTTTCCAGGGAGCACCATTAACCACTTTTTCAAAATCCACCAAATACCGCACATTGTCATAAGACTTTAGCTGGCTACTTCTCAGCATGGGTTCCTTGTTTCCTCCAAAATAAGACTTGGAAGCCTTAGAAATGTCTTCAACAATATGGTCAATTTTAGCATCCACCACAGACTTAAAAACATTCATCTGCATAATGGAATTCAATACCGAATTGGCCGGAAAAACAATGGCAGTTAATTTATACCTAATTTCATTTTTGGAAATCTCATCCATGTCCAAAAAAGCAATGGCCGTGCCCTGCAAAGACCACTTTAGCACTTGAGCCCGGCCGTATCCAAAAAACAAATTGCGCATACCCAGTTTTTGGCCAGCACTGTCTTGAAGGGCCCAATAAAAATCCCCCGAAAGGCTCCTGCCATTAGACCCCGAAAAAAAACGCCTGTTGGTGGGGTGGGTATATTCCAATTGGTAATTAGACTGCAAATAAGCATTTATCAGTTGGGCCGTAAAAGGCATATTGTCAAAGAGGTAACTAATGGGAGCCTCCCCCAACGGAAGAGTACCCTTGTTTTCGTAAATCACACGATACTTGCGGCCAAGCCGTGCAAAAACTTGAGGCGACATCACCACTTTAGGGTCGGCCACAAAACCTCGAGTCGTCACTTCAAAATAAGGAGCACAAAATTCTTCGTTGTACTTCACCTTGGGCCAAGGCTCCATATCTTTTTCCTGGCAGCCCTGAAATTCCACATCCAAACATTTTTTTAAACCAGAACATAGGGCACGGACATCATCTTCATTATTGTCCAACTGACGCAAAAGAGAGGCTCGGTCTACAGCAAGGGCAGGCGTAGCCCATACCACCGTAAACAAACACAATAATAAAAACCAGTACCGCATTGCCTGTCAACTAATCTCTAAAATCAAGACTATCCACAGAAAGTTGTATAAAAGGCTTTAAAGCCTCCAGCTTGGCCACAGGACCCACCACCGAAATAGTCATTTTCTCTTTGGAAAAATACTTGGCAGTCATTTGCTTCACCTGCTCTGGAGTCACCGCATTAACCTCCCGAATATATTCCAGGTAGTGATTGTCTTTTTTACCCAAAAGGTCCCCAACGGCAAAAATGGAAGCCGTAGATTCGGGAGAATCAAATAGACTGGGCAAGCTTTCAATCAAGGTTTTCTTGGCCAAAGAAAGTTCCTCTTCTGTAGGGCCATCCTTTGCCAGTTTTTCAACCTCTTCAAAAATCAACTTCAAGGCGTAATCCACCGTTTCTACCTTGGTTTGAATAGAAATGGTAGTCATGCCCGTATCCCGATAATCGTTGTCCACGGAGCTGTAAACACTGTAGGCCAAGCCTTCATCAGAACGAACACGGTTCATCAATCGTGAAGAAAAGCTCCCACCACCAAGAATAAAACTGGCCACCGCCGCAGGGTAATAATCAGGATGAGGCCGCTTCACAAAGGGCTGGCTCATTCTAATGTTGGCCTGGCTAATATCCTTATCCACCACATAGGTTCCGGGTTTGTTTAAAAAGCGGTAGGGAGTTGGGGCAACAACAGTCTTTTCTTCCTTAACCTTCCATTTGGCAAAAAAATCCTTTAACAAAGTCGTTGCCGAATCTTTGTCAATGTCACCCGACAAGGCAAAAACAATTTTTTTCGAAGAAAAAGTTCCCTTGGCCAAACGACGAACATCATCTGCAGAAACCTTTTTATACTCCTCCAAATTGGGGTCCCAGAGCCTTGGGTTGGGAGCATAGTTCACCTTGGTTTCAAGAGCCGAAAGAATTTTAGCGGGGGTATCGTAACGGCGTTCATAAGCTGTAATGTAATTGGCCTTAATAATTTCAAGCTGATCTTTGTCAAAAGCAGGATCCAGCAAAACCTTTTGCGCCAAATCCAGCATGTTTCTAAAATCCTTTGAAAGGCAATCAATTTCAAAGCTTGAGCTAAAAGTACCTGCCGATGTGGAGAGACCGGCACTGATAAATTCAAGGGAATCGTCTAGAGCATGGGGAGTAAGGCCACCACCGGCTCCTCGGCGAAACATGGAACCAACCATAGACGAAGCCGCTTCATCCTGAATCACGGAGGGCAACTGGCCTTCTTCAAAGTACACGGTAAAATTCACAAGGGGAAGCGACCTGCTAGAAACAATGTAACCGGTAACACCCTCAGCAATTTGCACTCGATAATCCACAGGATTGGGGGTTACATAGTTAAATTCAGGAAACCTGATATCCTTGTAACTTTCAGGAATTTCGCTAACAGAAACGGAACTTTGCACAGTCTCATTCTTCTGGGGCTCCGAAGCAACCTCCGCCTTAGGGGCAGGACTGCCAGAACAAGAAAGGAGCAAAGTGGCAAGGGAGCCACATAAAACAGAAAGGTAAACACTCTTTTTCATCATAGATAATATAAAAAAAAGCCTCTCGGGTGAACGGTATATCTCGTCTAGAGATGGTCGGGTTGCAGTCAGGAGGCACTCAACACCGTCGATTCATCCACCGGAAAGGCTTATAAGGGTAATATAACGCTTTTTTAGGGGATGGGTAAAAGAATTTTCCTAGGGCATATTCCAAATAAGAATATTTGAAGGTTGCTGGTGATAGGAGGCAGTTATTTGTATTTCTAGGCGAGACGAGATGTTCGCTTTATCACAATATGGGCCAATGACCCATGGCAATTTAACTTACTGCTACCTACATATCCGATGTCAAGCATCCCTTCAAATCTAGGAAATCATCCCACTGCATTGACTCAGGCAAAGGTTTGTCTTCTCGTCTCTGCGACAAAAGAAATCTCGCAAAAAAGAGCAGGGCTTGACGTTCGCTCTCAGTAAAACTTTCATAAATCTCTGTCAATTCAGTCGGCATAGCAACCTCTATGCACAATATAGATACTTCTAAAGGTAAAAGCAAGCCGATGATTAACAACCATTCCTAAATGAGGGGAAAAAGGCTTTGTCGTCAATAACCTCTTCAAAACTTTTTAAAGGCTCATTTCCTCTACTGTCAAGCATTTCCCACTTCTGTGGTCCAAAAAGGATTTTAAATTCTCAAACCTTTCTTTTCCTCCCCTATACATGGGTTGCAATAACAGTGAATCCAACTTTTCTTTTAGGGATTTATAATCACCATTGCAGGATATCTCATTCCCCCAATCACCCAAATATGCGGCGTCAAGCATTCTGCTAAAAAAATATGAGGACAGATAAAAATTTAATCGTTCTTTCTGAGATAAATGTCTAACGTAACGAAATGAGGAATCCCTCAAATCGTAGCCATTCTCCTCGTTTTTGTTGATTTTTGTTTCAAATTCCGATGATAGATAAAGCCCTAATGCATAATCAACATTGTCATCTTGAGAATACGAAAATGTGAAAAGCAGAGCAATAACAAGAAAAAAATTATTCTTTTTCATCGCTTAGGTTTCCAACGCGGACACTTTTGCGACATCTTCCAACGTTCCTTTTTCATCGAGGATTGCCGACGCGTATGCATTTGCAGCATCTTCCGGCTGGTAGCGACCGAGACCCTGGGGCATGTTCACCACAATTTTCGTCTCGTCCAAACTACCGTTGTGGAAGTTTTC
>JABUUT010000042.1:19023-21318 GCA_021443045.1 Fibrobacteraceae bacterium | reverse complement strand
CCTTGAACTATCCAAGTCTCATCACTTCTTCAAGAATTCTAAGTTTCACATCTTCCCACGTGTAGTCTCGCAACATGAATGGCATGGGGTCAGCTTCGGCATCTTCGAACCAGGTAAGACTTTTCAACGTTAAAAATGGAACCCCATCTGCATATTTCTCTTGATAAAAACCAAGTATCTCTTTCAATGTAAAATGTCCAAGCAATTCATACAGGTCTATGAAATCTTTCTTCGTCCCCCGATTGGTAATTGCCGAGAGTTTCATCGCGGCAATATCCTTAGGGGTCGCAAGGCACAACGAGTCCTCTTTCAATTCAACATCTATCCACTTGTATGGATAATTGACAAAGTCAACCTTGACACCTTCTACGATGTACTGGAAAATGAACCTGGATTCCTGAATAACTTGAAAGGAACCTATCGTCTTAAGCACCTCGCGGATTTGCAAGCCTTCCGCAATGAAGGAACCAAAGAAATCCAGGTCAACGGATTTTCTGTGGCCATATTGCAAGGCAAGGGATGTTCCTCCAACAAGACGACATACCTTGAAGAACTCCTTTGACTGGAATTTTCTTAAAAGACCCAGGGTGCCGGGTTCGATTGTATCGTAGAATAGCATCGGAACTCCCTGATGTCGGTGCGGGTCACACAAGCGACAAAACTCAGAGCACGCTTTTCCAGCGTCCTCATGCTTTTTACAGCATCCCTGATTTCGTCCAGGGAATAGATGGTCTTGAGAAGGCTCCAGTCGCTGTCGTAGCCAAATTCAAGGACCTGCTTGATGATGTAGCTGCGATTTTTTTCAGCATCCAAGGACGACCTGTCCGTATCCCAGAACAGATGCTTTGAAAACTTGCTGTAGTCCACGTTCAACAGGCACATAAGCGAATCCTTTTGTACTAATATAGATTTTTCTAGGCTATTGTCCATAGCCAAAACAAAAAGGATGCTGCAAGAGCTCACTGGTAAATGCGTTGAAGAGAATATATGTCCTAGACGATGCTGGCTTCGTCACATCCTCCCAAGCGTCATGGTAGGCCTTACATTCTAAGCCAGTTGCGGCCCATGAGCCGGAATGAACATCTGTTACAAACCATCATACAATCCCCTTATCCAGCCCTTGCAATGCAAAGAACTGAAAAGTGGGAGGATTGTTGCTTATGGGGATGTGGTGAGTTGGTTTGTGAGACCCTAAAATCAGGGTCGTGAAGATTATCCTTTATTTCATTTCTCTATAATTTTCTCTAAAATATTCTATTTGCATTAAGTTGTCTTTTAATTCAGATGTCGACTTAATGGGGATTTTTGTTCTTTTATCTGGATTGTAGAAATCAGAAAAACGATGAATAAACAAATATTTATTGTTGTATTCGAGCAACCCTACAAACCGCAAACAAAAAGACTCATCAACACGTTCTTCAATACTATTCATAAACAAATCCTGACATAGTGTATCTGGGATTTTGTGCTTATACCACTTTGCAACATAACCTCGTTGAACACGAGGCTCTCCACGGCTAATTGAATCAGCATAGCTGATGTTAGGTTCAGAGCAAGTTCGTCCAAATGATCCATAAACTTTATGGTGGATAAATAAATTACATTCTGCACATAAATTTAACGGAAACAAAAGAAAAATAAGTTTGAGTTTTTTCACTTTTTTTACCTCTCGTCAGAATGTTCAACAAACTTACTTACACCACCATGCGAATCACGAACATCTTCACCTAATTTTCTCGCAGCACGCGTTTCAGACCCTTGAATTACTCTCCTTTCTTCGTTATCATCAAATAGTTTATCCTTCACAAGTAAACCATTACTATACTCTGCTGGATTCTGTAAACTCTCTAATGCATGATCAGCCTCGTGCAAAAAACCTAATGCAGGAGACTGAGACAAACCTTCACCAAATGCCAACGCACTGTACGGATCCCAATCAATAACAGGGGCATTCAATTCGCCATCACGACGTATAAAGCCATCTTCATCTCCTGCAGCTTCGGATATTTCTCTTACATAAACCACTTCTTTACGTTTGTGAAGGTTTGCAATAATGCTAGAAGATTTTCCATTATTTAAATATTTGATAGTTCTAGAAAATTCTGCTTTAAACTCCGGAGAAGAACCTGGGGCAAAAAGCAAAACATTTCCATCTCTATCAACGCCATTCACCGGATTCGCCCCATTCCCAGCATACAGATACGGACTGCTGAACTGTCGCTTGGCATCCACACTTATCCACAAACCAAGCATGGGGTCCAGGTATCTTGCGCCGAAGTAGTTCAGGTCGGTTTC
>JABUUT010000042.1:16109-18618 GCA_021443045.1 Fibrobacteraceae bacterium | reverse complement strand
GTCGCGTGTTCCGGGGTCCAATCGTCGGAGCCCACGGCCTTTCGCAGGCGGGTCTTGGCCCTGCGGCTCCCTGCGCCGTCGTATGCGATGGTCATGGGCTTGGAATGGACTGCAATGAAGTTCATCATTCAGCCAAGATTAAGCAACCATCTTTTCGAATTCGGTCACAAAGACTTCACTTGCCAAGGCCTTTGCCTTCTGTACAAATTTTTCGAGTTTAGCCATCACCTCGTCGGAGAAATACTTTTCACCGCACTGTTCGCATTCCTCACAAGGAACATTCTTGATTATAATAACACAATTGTCTAAAGACGCAGTGAATGTGGTCACCGACTTCTTTGTCGTTGTATTTTTGCAGAACATGCACATATTTTACTCCTACGTTCTTCTTGTCTTCAAGTCTTCTTCAAACTTCACTGTATTCGGATAATAGGCAGTCACAATGTAGATTTGCTCGGCATCAGTTCCTGCTACCACGTGCAAGGCCTTGCCGGCAACGGTCATACCAAAGATCAAGCAGCTTGGAAGCGGAAAATCATTCGGGTAATCTTCAATAATTTCACCGCAAGCAATGCAGCTAAGCACATCCTCACGAGAAATACCGCGCTCCATTATGCGCTGGGCACAATGAACGGACCATTTTATTTTTCCGCCTTCGGCAAGGTTCTTGATTGCAGCCATATCCATAACAACAATATAAATTATTAAAAAACAAAAAGAAAGATCTTTGCTCAGTATATCTCAGAAAATACCGCCTACATGCAAAACACAGTAGACATCGTCAAAACAAAAAGGAGGCTCCAAGAGCACCTTGGTAAATGTGTTGATGGAAAATATGTCCTAGACAATGCAAACGCAGTCGTTGCGTTCCCATATGTTCATCCCGATCTCCGAGCCTATCATGGCGAGTATGCAAAGCATGCGTGGCCATCTCAAACTCGATTTCCCTCTTACCCAGCCCTTACAATGCTAGGAACTGAAAAGGGAAAGGATTGTTGTGTATGGGATTGTGGGAAGCTGGATAGTAAGACCATAAAACTAATCAAAACACGATTGTTTTTCGTCAAAAATATCCTTTGCAGTAATTTTCAAAGAATCATTTGCAAAGCATTTTGTCTTTATGTATTCCCCATCAACAAAAAGTTTCTTTTCGTAAATTCTTTCTTGTGGATATGTATAAAATGATATTGACTCTATTTTCCCATTTTGATTATAAGTTAATCTTTTTCCATTCGCTTTATCATAGTCATATTCACTTTCAGAAATGGGAATACGCATAACCCCGTTACAATCCCGCTCAATTCTTAGCTTAACAATTCGCTTCACAGCTTTTTTTGTAGACCTTGGAATACCATCCACTCGGATTCTATGTTTTAAATCAAACTCGTGTCTCGCACATTCATAAACAAATCGTTTCCCACTTCCGTCATTAAATCCCTCACCAATTTTTATGCAAGTTTCCCTCGCAACAAGACTGTCTTGTTCATCAAAAAACAAGGTTTCGTCCGGATGAGAATTAATTTCATTTCGGAAACTTTTATTTGTATCGCATATGTCAATCGGTTCAGTGAAGCGAGTTTTCAATAGCAAATGATTTTTTTCATCAAAATAGTCAACAGTTCTTAAATTTGTAATAGAGTCTTTTTCCGCTACAAGCAATAATTCGCCTTTTCTAATAACTTGTTTATTATTTTTTGTTTCTGAATTACATCCTATAACAAAAAAAACATACCAACATATCAAAAAAGATCTAAAAAAACTACTATTCATCCAAGCACCCCTCTCTAGGTGTATCAAGACGTAGATCTTCAGCCCTGAATTTATCATGTTCAATGTCCGCAGGGGATTCTCCATTTGGACCATAATTCGGGGTGAAATTTCTAATATGAGCTCCGATTTCATGAGCCGCAATTCGTGCTTCAGACTCGCTGTAAGATGTATTAGTTAATTCAGCATTATTCAATATACCTAGAACACTTAAAGTTATTGTTCCTTCCTTCAGCTTGTAATCATCACTAACACCGTAGAGATCTATTTCCATTTCATCCCTTGCTCCACGAGTCATTAAACCGGAATATTTTCCTTTGATTAAATCAGATTGTGATTTTACATGAATTTTGGTACTCGTAGTGTTTGCGAATTCGAACTCTCTCCTAATATCCTCATTCCCCCAAAATCTATTTGCAACAGCTCGTTGATACAACGACTTACCCGCATCATCTACGAAAACATTCCCGTCCGAATCTACTCCGTTCACCGGATTTACCCCGTTCCCTGCATACAGATAAGGGCTACTGAACTGCCTCTTGGCATCCACGCTTATCCACAATCCAAGCATTGGATCCAAGTATCTGGCGCCGAAGTAGTTCAAGTCGGTTTCGTCGTCACGTTCCTTGCCGGTGAAGTTCTCCGTCACCTTGTCGGTAGGAACAGTCAAGTCGATTTGCTCTCCGAAGGCCCTGTAGTCGTAGGCGGCCTTCACGCCGCTGGTGTATCCGGATGCACCGTC
>JABUUT010000042.1:6252-14765 GCA_021443045.1 Fibrobacteraceae bacterium | reverse complement strand
TTGGCCACGGAACGCCGCACCACCGTGTTGGTCGCATTGTCAACCTTCACATCCGAAACTGTAGTCATTAGGAATGTCTTTGCATACTTGAAATCCGATGCTTCAACTCCGGGCGGATACAGGCGGACCCCCAAGGTATCGCGGGCCGGCATACGGTCGTAGATGTTCCTTGTGATAGTCCCCGGAACAAGGTTCGTTTCCAAGGGCATTGGAGACTTGTAGTTTGTCTGGAAATACCTTCTCATGGCCGACGTGTCCATGCCCGCTCTCCATTCTCCCGTGTAGATTACGCGTCCCAAATTGTCGTATGCCATTACGGATGCGGACTTTTCATTTATCTGGTTTTGAGTCTGTGTTGCTCGCAACCTGCCCATTACATCATAATAACTGCGACTTGTGCCTGCATCTGGTTCAACACTTTGTACAAGACGACTCTCCGCATCGTAATCGAATGTACTGTGGCTTACGCAATGCGACGGCTTCGGAATGTATGAACAACTTAACGGCGGATGGCTTTCCCTCAAAAGCCCCCTTTCGTCATAAACACTGATGCTGCGGGTACTCAGGGAACCGTCATCATTCAATGAACCCGAAATGACAATCCGTCCCTCGCCATCTTTCACCGTAAAAGCCTTGCGTCCATCGGGATCCACATTCATTTCCCATAGGTGGGTGGGGTTCGATGTCGCCTTTGGATGGTAAAATTCGGTCACCTTTGTGGCTGTCGCATCGTAAAAACGCTTTGCCTCCTTTATGGCCCGAAGGGAGTTGTTGAGGGATGCCGAGTCGAAAATATCGACCCCACTCAGGTTCACTCCCGAAGAAAACGAACGTACATA
Source organism: Fibrobacteraceae bacterium (assembly GCA_021443045.1). Taxonomy (GTDB): domain Bacteria; phylum Fibrobacterota; class Fibrobacteria; order Fibrobacterales; family Fibrobacteraceae; genus Fibrobacter. Next base: position 13,926 of record JABUUT010000042.1, on the reverse strand, counting down.
ATGTTCCCTGAAGGCGGCTCCAGGAGCCGTCTCCACCTCCTTGGTGGCGGCCTGGTCGGGCTTCCAGGAAGTTTCTACGTGCGCAACGCCGCCAGCATCCGGATATCCCTCACGGTCCGCCGTGTAGTACCTGTCGGCCTCGTCCTTGTTGCCGCTTGTCTTTTCGGAGGAATTGCAATTAATTCCTGCCGCGCATTGTATTGCATACGGAAGGTATTTTTTTGACAGTCGTCCCATGAAATCTCGCTGGGATGTGGTTATCAAAAGTTCCGATTCGCCATCGTACGCCCTAGTTTCCATTTCTTCATGCTGGGTGGTGGTAAAGCGTACCGCATAGTTTGCGATAGAACTCTTTGAACCCGGTGTCATAACCATGTCATCTATGTTCATGCTGCCGATAAGGACCAGCCTATTTTCGCGATTCTTGTTGAACAACTCCTTTTCAAAGTATGTCGTGTCTTTTTTCCAAGACTGGCTCCCGGGAACGTCCTTGCAGTTTGCCCCACTGTAACTGGCGTCTGGGTTGATGCATACCTTCAAGTAGCTTCCGTCGTGCCAATAAGAAAGAACCGCGCCACTATCGGCAAGTATGTTGGATGCAGCAAAAGGCAGTGTTTGCGAAATGCTGGAATGGCTACTGATTTTCACATATCTAGAACCCTGGGGTGCCTTTCCTCGAACGTTGAAAACATATCCGTCAATAACCCAGCCTTGCAACGTGGGGTCCTCAAAAGTACCACCAGAAATAATTTGCCCTAAATCGTATGTTTCTGCATCAGTTCTATTCGCCATTGCTACGGGAATCTCCCCAGAGGAATGCTTAGGAATAAATTCTACTGAATCCTTTTCAACCACAACGACATTCACCGTTGGTGCATTGGGGTCTTCCTTGCCGTATAATACCTCGTTGTCTGAATTTTTTAATACAACATAATCTGTAATCTTGGATTTTTTTGTGCTGTTTTTTAACGACCAGTCATCATTAGGATTCCAGTAATAGAACTCCTCCGATTCGGCATCGCAGTCATACAGGCAGGCATCGAAAATATTGAACGTGAATGTTTCCTCAGGCATGTTTGCCGGTATACCATTAGTGAATTTAACAGTATAAAGGTGATGACTGCCGTTAGAAATGCGAGTCACGGTTTTTCCGGCAATAGAGGCCGTACCAGCATACGCTAGCGTGTCGATGCCATTTGCGATGACTGGGACCATGCCACTGGGGTGCGTCACATAAACATTTAGGAACGCTGGTCCTGCTACAGCAGAATCACCATCATTCTTTATTTTTAAAGTCACTTTTGCTCCGGGGTACTTGCCTCCCGATTCCTTCTTGTCAAAAGCGTTGATGCCTTCAACCGATTCCTTAATAGTGATTTTAAGTTCCTTTTCCTTAAAGCCATTGCAATCCCAAGCAGCATTGCCATAGACTATTTTGCCATCCTTGTTGAACAAAGCCATTTCTGGATTAAGAACAGTCTGTGAATAAGGAATGGGCAAATAGCTCCTTTGAAAATCCTTTGCGACATTTTCCGTATGGGAAATGGTATACCATTGCCATTGGTCTTGAGGGAAGGTTTGTTTTGAGTCGATAGAAGCCTTTTTATCAAATTTATATGTCAAAGCGTATTTATCTACAGCGCAACGTTCTATTTCCGCAGCCATTCCTGAAATTTCGGGAATAGACGTTACAAAATCCTTCACATGAACATTGCCCTGGTCGGAAAGATAAAAACGCATTTTATATCCGCCAATGTCAACTTTCTGATCACCATTGTTGTAAACCATGGCGTTAAAAACAATCTTATCTGGTGCTTCTAGTGAACTCGGTTCTGCCCGATACATAATCTGCAAATTCTTTGTCAAGAAAGAAGAACTTGATGAAGGCTCAGGAGTTTCCGAAGACGGATTTGAATCGGGAGTCGGTTCGAAAATGTCGTCATTCGAATTGTAAATGTTATTATCCCCGTCATTTCTATGTAAATCTACGCATTCGCCACTCCAGCTCGGAGCGTTACCCCATAGGAGGTTTCCTTTTTCATCGTACAAAGGAATATGTGTTGCGTAGGCGCGAGAACGTAAAGTGTCGTATTCAACAGGATTGCCGCTAGTATACGGAGACAATGCCCAATCAAAACGTTTTTCTCGGATTATTTTCTTTCCGTCCCTGGCTGTTGCATAAACGAAACCAACCTTGTTGTCAAATTTGGAATGTTTTGAAGGAATAGTTACCGAACCGGAGTATTTGAAACGAATTCTAAAGCGGCCATTTCCGCAGTAACTCATCTTGGCTGTTTCGCCTTTGTTATAATCCTTGTAACCTATTTTATCAAAGCCATCATTCAAATACCATTCGCGAGGCCAATTTGTACGAGAATTGATATCGCCGTCAGAGATATATCCGTAATAGTCGTAATAGAAATTTTTTAGTGTGACGGGTTCGCTGGAATAATTTTCAATACCTGTAGCAACATCCAATTGATACGGCTTGTACCAGGTTTCATCACCCATAAGAACTGCCAGTCCCGATTTTTTTGCACCGGGATGGCTAGAGCCTTCCAAAACTTGAATTTTACGCTCTTTTTGCGTTGTTTTTCCGTATAAATCTGTTGCATGAATGGTGTATGTATAGATACCCGGTTTGATATTCTTTGTTTGACGGACAAAACCGTTCTTCGAACGTATGTATGCGTATTTTTTATATTTTAGGTTGTCTTTGATTTCTTCCGAATAATTGTCGCCTGCCCAGTAATCGTAAGGATTGCCGGCTTCAATCCAATCAAGGCCGCTTACGGATATGGTGACAGGATCGTCGTCAGGGTCCCTAATCTCCGGCCTATAGAAATAATCCTCACCTTCATAGATTACATCAGTGTCATTCTCGGTGATAATTTCTGGTGCCAGATTGTTACCATGGTCGCAGTAATGTTCCAACAGACTTTTAGTCTCGTCATTATCGATAATACCAATATCGCCTAAAGAACCATAGGAAACTAGTTTACATATTTCGGTATTGTACCAACTGGGAACATTGCCGCTAATCTTTGTATTGTTGTTTTCGTAGAGGGCGATATTTGCAGAAATATGGCTGTTTCTTTGAGCTGCTCTTTCCCAATAGCTGATTGCGTAATGCCCCTTATGATTGTAAGAAAAATCCTGCGTTAAATCACTAGGGCGGTAAGCTTTTTCTGGAAAATCGGTTCCACTTAATTCCAAAAATCCAATTTCGGAAAATAAAGTTGTAAATGTTCTTTTCGCTTTTATTGTAATTCCCTCTTTATAACGTTGTCTTAAAATAAGATTCCTATTGCCGCAATCCAACACCTCAATGCATGTATTTGGCAGACCCACCCAAACGTTTAATTGTGTTTTGGCTGCTCTTTTGGTAAAGTAATAGTCGTAATAAGGCTTGTTCAGCGTAATATCGTTTTCGCTATCATTACGCAAGCGAGTGTCTAAATCAATTTGGCGTGGGTAACTGGCAGCAATATCTTTCATTTCAATATGAATCTTTTGGGGTGGTTCAATAACGGTAAATTGGAAGGATAACTTATTTTCACCTGATTCGTTGGAACTTTTTACTGAAAAATTGCACCTGTATGTTCCTGGTTTTGCATCTTTTGCAACCAGTTCCATCCAAAAAGATTGGTTATTTTGCCATGCATTATTGTTGTCCTGTTCATTGACTGTAACCTGAGTTTTTTTAGGTCTATATTTAGCAGTAAAAGTAGGAAGCTCTGATGTAGAACCAGAAAGGCTTTCTACACTGTTCACTTGAATATAATATGGACCAACACCAAATGTCCCAATTTCTTCGTTTGGCTTTTTTCCATCCGCAAAAGATGGGTTTTCAACAGCAATAAAAACATCCTCACCACTGTAGAACAACGTTGGATGCCCATCTGGAATACGGAAATTAAGTGCAGCAAGTGCATTCAGTTGCAGAAAAAGGAGAAGAGCTAAAATAAGAGGCATTTTTCTATTATTTGTTTGCATTGTTTACCTCAACTTCATTCTTATTGTCATTCATAAGTTCCCTATGATGGGATTTAAAGGTCATGCCGTCATCGTTGTACGATTCCACAAGTTTTCCGAAGGAATCGTACACATAATAGGTTGAAAGGTTTGCCTCAGATATGTACTGGATCATCATCCCGTACATATCGTAGATGTAGGATTTAGCTTCTGCATCCACAGGGTAAATTCTCAAATAGTTTAATTTATCTGTAGACGACAGGGTTATGCTGAATCTTGCTCCATCAAGATTTTCACGATAAGTTTTCCAACCGTTGTTAGAAAGTTTTCTGTATTCTGCTACATATTGTTGTCCATCTGACAAAGAGCAATTTATTGATGAAGGACCCAAGATATATCCGTGTATTGAATCAATCTTTGGATTTTGTGATATTGAACAGTTTTCTGCTGTGACGGAATTCTCGTATGGAAGAACCAATGCGATTTCATTTGTCTTAGCCGGATAGAATAAGGATATTTGGCTTACCCCATCATTGGAGAATACCGTTGAAAGTGTCTTTCCAAGAACATCTTCCACTTCTCGAATTCTCAAAAGAGAATCAATTTTCTTGATATAGGTTCCGCTATATGAAGTTAGCGGTGGAAGATTTTTATTTCCATCTTTGTAATCAAATGCACTAGAGTATAATTTTTTCGGATCTTCCTTTGGCTTGAATTCGCCCAATGCAATAATCGGATTTATTTTGGGCTTTGTTGTACCCCAAACATTTTCTGGCAAATATCCAAATGGGGTTATATTGTAGCTGCGAATACCATCGCTATTTTTGATGCTGTTCCAGTTCGCATTTTTCTCCGTGCTTCCTGTGTAAATCTCTTGAATGTAGGTTTGACTGAGCATATTTCTTTGGAACATTTCTTCAGAAATAGATTTTTCGTCTTTGAATGTATAGTAAGGAGTTGTTAAGGTTAGCTTTCTCTCCTGCTTGCCATTCGGTGCAGCAACCTTTGCTAACGTAGCTGTTGGTGAACCTGTCAGCGGATCAAATCTGTGATTTTCCATTTCTGTTTTGGTCAGCATAGATTCGTAGTTTGTTGTATCGGAAATGTCATAGCCAGTCATTGAAATTGTGTTTATCAAGAATGCTGGATAACGAATGTATGTTACCGCTGATGAAATCTTTTTATCGTCTTTTTCGTAAAGATAGGGATAGTTCTTTTCACAAGCGTCCTCTTTACCTCTACCTTTATTGTCATCATCACAACTTAAACGATTTTCAACATTCCAATGCTCAACCTGTCGCCCAACTTTTTTTCGGACATCCGTATTAGTTCCGTCAACAACGTTGTCGAGTATATCATTGGCCATTGTATTATAAACAGAGGAATCTGCCTTTATTACGATTTCTTCTTGATTACCACGATAGAATGTAGTCTTGTAGTTCAAACCCAGGAAGGCGGTTAAGTCATGGTACGTTACTTTTTTCTCAACATCAAGAGAAACTTCTTCTTTATCGACATCACTATCCGAAATACCTTGTAATGTAAAATTTTCTTTTGCGTATTCTACATTCTTGTAAAGAATGGGGTAGTGACCTTCTTTTTGTGAGCGGAGCCATTTTTTGTGAATCCTTAGACTCTTTTCGCCAAACTGGGCATCATTTGATATTGAAAGTTCATTGAACATCTTAAGCGAATCTTTCAGGTCAATCTCAGCGGAATATGATGTCTTTGGATTGATGGAAACTTTGACCTTGAGTTTGGCAACATCCGTTATATTTTCTGAATAGAAATGGATAGACTTGTGTTCATTCTCCAGCATGGGTATGCATCTTTCCTTGTCAATGCGTACGTTTGCCTCGTTCACCAATTCATAGCATACTTTATATGAACGATAGGTTTTCTTACGAGATTTTTCGCCCCAATACATGAGTTGGGCATTGACTTTTAAGAATGGCTTTAAAAGTTTGGCTGTTTCGGAATCTACAAATTCCATGGGGATACCTGTTTCTGGGGTGATATACTTAAATTCGGTTCGGCCATTCACGCGAGACGTGTCTCCTCCAGTCGTATTCTTTACAGTAACCACTGGATATGTAATTTTTGAACCAGGAATAAAATCAATATCATCGTCATTGAAACCGACAATCCTGGATTTTGGCTGCATGGAAAGATCCGGCAAAGGATACATAACCTTGGATGTATAATATCTATTTGCCATCACGGAGTTATATGCAGAATCAGGAAGCAATGCCAATTCGCCGACTCCATAGTTGTATGATGTTTCAGCAGTTCTATCAATGTCATGCCGTTTCAGTTTAGCCACGCGAATGTCGCCACCTTTCATTTCATCAAGGTGATTCGCCGCCCACATATATCCGCCACGATTAGAATTCTTGAGGGACCAATTATAATCATTATTTATTTTTTCAGAGGCATAGACAAAGGCATCGTTGACAGTTTTATAATCGCGTTCAAGGACAATCAGTTTGGTTTCGCCGTTGGATTTGCCCAAAACATCTATGACCTTACCGTCAACCAAAACTGCGGCTTCACGATTGCGGTCGCAACTTGAGAATAGACCGCAACCGACCTTAGTCTTTACTCCTGAAGTTAAGTTGAAATAGAGGTTTTTCGGCTCATCTGCATTGATTCCCAAAAAATTCAGATATTCAAAGCCGTTGCCGGAATAACCGACCGGTTTTTTGAAATCCCAGAATTCCGCTTTAGGTCCAAGGCATTGCTCACGCCAGTATAGTTTCGGTATTTCAACACAGAGTTTATTCTTCCAATCTTCTTTGAATGGTCCATATTCTTCATATTCAACACACTCATTGAATTCTACAATGGGAACATATTTTTTGTCATCCCCATAATCCTCGCCATTCGCGTAAACATCGCGCTCATATTCTACTTCCAAAACACCGCCGGCAGGATCAACAACCTTATTCAAGCTCCATGTTGCAGCGCTGTAATCAGCAAGTTTTTGATTTGTCTTGTGATTTTCTTCTGTCGCCCGATATTCCCAAAATCCCCATTCGTCGATAGAATTATTTGTCGCCAAAATAGAAGCATCAACATCGGTAATATCTTTATAGTAATCCTCCGGATATGTTTGCTTTACGGTCCCTTCAGAACCTTCAGTTATGCCCTTGGCAAGATTTGTCCAACCCTCTTTAGAGCTGAGTCTTGTCGAGGTTTCGGAAGTAGAATTATAACCGAATTTAAACGGAGGAAGACTAGCGCAGCGAACTCCCTGGCATCCGTATTCTGTAATAGCCTTGAGGGTCAGTTTGCCATATAAATAATTTTTGTCAGAATTTTCGGAGCATACGTCAAGACCGACAGAATCCGGCGAATTCACGATATCCTCATTGGTCACAGGATATCGACCATCACAATAGGAGTTCAGTGTCTTGGGTTGCAAGGAATAGTCGTAGGTAAATTCGAACTTCTTGTAAGGGTTCTTCACTTTTTTCTTGTAAAATTCAATTCTCTTAAGATAACGCATGGAATTTTCAGAATCGTTCTCAAGGTCCCTATTCCATACAATATTCCCCCAGTTCACGTACAAATTCTGTTCGTAATCACCATTTTCGCCAATAATCAATTTTCTGTCATGTGCAAAGGTTTCTTCCTTTTTGTTGGTAAATTGGGTTAGACTTTTCTCTTTTTCAAGGGATATTTTTATTTTGTAAAGTC
>JABUUT010000042.1:0-4888 GCA_021443045.1 Fibrobacteraceae bacterium | reverse complement strand
GAATATTTTCAAAATAATTATATTCGGTTTTTTCCACACCTAAAATATCGACATAACCATTCTTCATCATGTTGTTTAATACAGGTTCGGGAATTTCAGAATTTACATACAGCCAGCCATCCTTTGCCTTATAAGAATAGGCGTATTTTTCACTATTGTTGTAATTAGGTTGACATCCATAATTTGACGAGCATTCATTATTGGGCTGATATTTGTAATTAGATGTAAATTCCAAATTCAATCCTAAAGAGGCATGGATAAAAATCGGAATTTCTCCATTTTCATCTTTATCTTCAAGCTCAACTTTTGGCATAAAACCCTTTCCATCAACCCTCTTTTCGTTCTTCGCATCATTGAGGATGAACTTGGCCTTATGAGTAGATGTTTCAATAGAGTCTAGATAAACATATTCCTTTACACCCATAGCTGCCTGATACATTCTCGTGTCACAGCCACTAGGCGTAAAGCCATTCTTTGAAACGCGACTATTGGGCAAGTCTTCTGGTTTAATATCAGGGCGAGCAAAAGGTGTTCTCCAACGGTAAATTTGCGGTTTCGTATAGTAGAATTTCACATTGAAACCAATATTTTTTTCAATATCATCTTCATCTAACTTGACAAAATCTGCGCCTTGAATTTCGGTAATCAGCCACTGTGTTGCAAATGGATTTGTATTGACATTGTAAGAGAAGAAATACTGGTCCTCGGATTTTCCATCTTTATCAAGACCCTCACAAACATTTTCTACAGATTCGCCGGAAAAAGTATCCTTCCATTGATCTATTCCAAAAATCGAAAACCTTGTCAAATTGTCAATCCAACGATTTACAACACCTTTAGCCAATTCTCCTAGACCTTTTAGAAAGTTTTCAAGGAGGTTTTCGCTGTCATCCCCATTCTGGTCTTTAAAAATTGGAACACCTTTTTCTGCATTAAGGGAGTAGTCTATCTTTAAATAGGACTTTACTGGCTGAGTAAAGATGTACCTAGCACCATCTGACTTTGTTACCGCAAATCCCTTGATTTTGCCGACAGGCGAATCATCTTCTAAAATAGGCTCTATCTTACGAGAACCGTAAAGCGCATATTTGTAGTCACCAATTTTTTTGCTGAGCAGCAAGGATGATACGCTTTTTCTGTCTGTTTTTTTGACATTTGATGGACTGTCACTTTCGAAATAACCACCAGCTTCGCCAGCAAAAATGAAATTTATTCCAGAATGTATCGTATCTAAAGCTTCCTTATTTTTTCTATATACAAACCTGTTTCCACCATTTCTAAATCTGGTTTCATAAAGAGCGTAAGGAGAGCACGATTGCTTATTAAGGCAATACTCATAGTCGTAATTATTCTTCTTTAAGTCATCAGAAAATTCATTGACGTAAGCAAATCCGTCTGCCGAGTCTATCAAGACCTGCGTGTAATCCTCGACTGAATTCTCCGCAGCTTTCTTATCACTATGGAATACGTAAATATCATGATTCTCCCTTGCAAAAGGTCTAAATGTTCCTGTTAATCCTTCTGACGAAACGGTGTACATGTCGTAAGCGGGGGACAACTTCTCGGTACCGACGGTTTCGAGGGTTCTTCCCTTCATCGTCCAATTCCATGGAATGTCACTAACGCTTTCCCTATAGGATTCCATTGCTTTAGGCAGGTAGGAAATATCGTTTGCTCCATCCGCTACAATTGCAGGACCCGCCTGATACATATAGCCATATACATAGTCTGAAGTTGCCGACCTCAAGTGGTATTCATGCAAAGATTGACTGTATCCCAAGGAGAATACTCCGGCGACAGTCGGAACGATTAAAGCAAATCCTGTTGTAGATGTCTTGTTGTTGCCTTTGCTGTTATTGGCGTTTGTTACAGACATTCCTGCCGGATTTGAGGCAATGACTTTGCCATTGTCCGAGTTGCGAAGTGTTTGCGAGGCAGAAACAGTGAATCCATTGGAGGACATTGTCATCCCAACTCTATTTTTTTCGGTGATGCCGGTGTTAGGATTTGTCTCGGTAGTACTTACTCCGAATCCCACATTTTTAGAAACTTTCTCACCCGGTGTATATTGAACACCCGCAGAAACGTCCAGCGTTGAACCCAAATGGCCGCCTAATCCCATTGTGGGGGTTCCATCTTTTGTGGAAAACATCAAACTTCCATTTACGCCGGCATAATCATTTCCTACGCCAACGCTTAATCCCACAGCATCGGTTCCGACGGTAAAACCGACACCAACAATTCCTTCCAGCTTTGGTCCAACGGTTGCAGAATATCCCATGCCTCCATGACTTGAACAACTCATACCGGTGCTTAAAAGTCCATAACTCCAACCAAGATTTACGCTCCAGGAACGCATTGCGGAATATCGATAAATAAAACCCAGTGTACCGCCGTGAAATTGGTCATCTGGGACACCTCGGACGTCGCGATTAATCACACCTGGATTTAAAATCCAACCTAGGCCAACCCATGTTGCCTCTTGATTAGGTGTAATCCCGGCATGATAGGCTATACTTAGTGGATAATTGCCGTATGGCCCAGGGATATCTCCAAGAGGGAGAGAATATGCAAAATCCCCTGTTTGCATACTGACCATATCTGGCATCTTGGATGGCTCAAACTGCATGTAGTCAGGTTGAACAGGGCCACCCTGCAATGCATAAGAATAAATATTTGCAAGGATTAAGACTAATGTACTGATTGTTAACTTTTTCATAATTTATTTCAGTCGGATATTTTGGCAGTTTTTGGTTGCAATCGCTACGTTCCCTAGGCGATTGTTATAATTTTTTATGTGGATTTCGCCCTTTTCTGGTTTATCTTCAAACACGAAAGAGAAAGAATCTGTGTTTCCAGTTTCAAAGAGTGGCGTTTTTCGAGCAGCTATGGGTCTAATGGTATCTTTCTTTGAAATAAGGAACGCATCTCTAATAACGCCCTCACTACGGGGATAGACCCATAAAACAATTCTATATGAAGAATCGAGCTGTGAACCCCACTTTGCTATTTCATAATCAGGATTCAACTCCATTGCCTTGAAAATAAAACCACCTTGGCTAATTTCAGAAACGCATTTGGATTCATAATATTCGATATAGGAATCTTTCTCCCATTTCAAGGAACATGCTGTGTAAATTCCCGAAAAGGCAAGAAGTAACGGTACGCTTTTTCTAATGATAGAATTCATCTTATTTAAATCGTTGATTAAGGAAAACCAAGAAATCGGCTGTTATGTCGGCCTTTGTACCGTCACCATACACGATGCTTCCGTTACTGGATGCAAAAACAATATCTAAGCTCTTTTCATGAGCGAAATCATTCATTGCCGCATTTATTTTATTATAAATTTCACCGAGTTTTTCCGTCCGCATTTTTTGAATTCGATTGGAGTAAGACTGGTTGAACCGGCCAAGTTCTTCAATTCTTCGAATCTGTTCGTCCCTAAGCTGAGTTTTTGTTTTAATTGATGCTGTGTCATAAACCAAAGCAATCCGCCGTTCAAAAGATTTCAAAGAATCTTCAATAACGGTACGGTTCTCGTTCCATTTAGATTCTTCTGCCCTTATATCTTCCATAGCTCGATTTGTTTCAACAAAGGAATCTAGAAGTTTTTCTGTATTCACAAATCCATAAGTTATTTGATTTTTCTTGGCGAGACCTAAAAAGAAAAATCCCGCAAGTGCAATAACAATTGCGATGACGCTCAACAAATTTTTATTTTTCATTTTGACCTTCCATAAATGTGATGAAACTTTCAGAGGCGTCTGTTTTGCTGCCGGAACCATAAATAATTGTGTTGTTGCTTGTACTGAATAACAAATGCAGTTTGTTATTTTTACAGTATTCAATTGCCAGTTTATTGAAATTTTCTACAGCTTTCTTTAGTTCATCTTGAGCAAAAATGCTTGTAGAATCGATAAGTTTATGCCTCTGAACGTTGCTTTCCAAATTCAACAAATTTAAAAGATTTTCCTCTTCACCTCGACGAACAGAAAGAGTATCCATTAGTCTAGCTAAGGAGTCTTCGAAGACCTTCATTTTTTGCTCAATTACTTGTTCTTTTAATCGTAAGGCTTCATTTGCCAATACAAGTGGTTCGTATTTTGCTAAAACCTGTTCTGAATCAATAAAAGAAAATGATTCTTGTTGTGAACTGTAAAATGTTATGGAAAAGACAAGAAATGTCAGTGAAAGAAAAAGTGCGACATAACAGGGCAAATTTTTTCTTTGCTCGATTCTGTGATGTGTCGCAACAGCAGTTGTGTTTTCGGCTCGAGTACGGCGAACCATTTTTCCTCCGTTAAGAAAAGAGAACCTGTATTTGTTCTTTTTTCCTTGAGGAACTTACGACACAAAAAAGGCGTGGCGTCGAAAGTGCTTATACCTTGGAGGCTCTGGTAAACCTAACGCCATAAGCACAAACGACCCACGCCCCTAACGGGACGTGAGCGATTGTCTTATTCCTTGGCGTTTTTTGAAAATTTACCAGATTTTCCAAGGCCAGAATAAGGACAAATACCCTTTAAACCTAACGTTCAACGAATTGTTCATTGAACTATGTGGGGCGTAATATAGAAAAACTTTCCTCATTTGAGGGGATTATTGCAAATAAAATGGGAATAGGAACCTTGCAGAGAAAATCCGCGAGGTTCTGCCTTGCGACTTTTGTGTAATAGATTCTATGGATTCTTCACGGCTTACGCCGTTCAGGATGATTCGCTGTGGATCCTATCCCTTATCGCGCTGCTCCAGGGCTAAAGGCCGCTCCAGGATGACACCAGCCACCAACCACTAGCCACTACTTTACTATATGCCTATGATACTCTTGCAGCGAGCACACTTCGAACCTTCCGTAGTCGTGCTTGTCCATGAGGCCTTCCACGGT
>JABUUT010000041.1:27472-35412 GCA_021443045.1 Fibrobacteraceae bacterium | reverse complement strand
TCCACAGACGAAGTCATTTTTTCTCTGCAAGAATCATTCCTATGATTATGGCCGCAGCACCAAGCACCGCCACGGGGGAAATCCTTTCGCCAATAGTGATGGCTGCCGTAATCATAGTCACCAGGGGGATGCCATAGATATAGTTGGATGCAAGAACCGTTCCCAATTTTTCCATGACCTTGTTCCAGACAAGATAACCAAAAAGGCTTGCAAAAATTCCAAGGCACAAAAAGTTGCCAAAGACAACCGGCTCCGTAAACGTGCCCCATGGAACCGCATTACCTTGCCCACCACAAAAAAAGCAATCCCACAACATAAAGGGAACCGAAGTGAGCACCGCATAGAAAAAAATCTTTCGTATAGAAAAGAAGGTATCGTACTTGCTGCGGATTTTGTCCGTAGAGTAAGCATAGACGCACCAAGCAAGCGCTGCACAAAAAGCAAGTAAATCACCCACTGGCGAAATCTTCAGGATAAACTTTCCATTGAGAACCACCAGCACCATGCCCACAAAAGTTATCAAGGAACCCACAATCTGCCGAGGCAAAAGTGTTTCGCGCTTAAAGAACAACACCCCTGCAAGCATAATCAGCAGTGGATTGGTACAGACAATCAATGAGACATTGGAACTCGGCGAAAAAGCGAGAGCCGTATTTTCGGTCAAAAAATAGAGCGTACCTCCCGTAAGGCCGCCCAATAAAAATTTTAGCTCATCCTTAATGCTTTCGGAAAAGAACTTCTTGTGGCTTGTGGCGAGCAAAATCAAATAGGTAAAGACGAATCGGATGAAAAAAATTTGAATGGCCGAAAACCCATGGTTGATGAGCACTTTGGTGCTCACAAAACTAGTACCCCAAAAAATGATAGTTACCACAGCAAGAATATGCCAGGCAACATTCGATTTTCGTTCCTTCAAGACCATGGCGCAATTTTAGAAAAAAAATCTTAGCGGATAGTTTGGAAATTTACTCGAAGAGTAGGCAAAAGTCGAGGATTTCTCGGTAGTTCAATTTATTTGTGACCTATAGGGCCGATTGGATGGTGTCGTGGATTTTATCGCGAAGGTCACCCATTTGCATGTTGGCGTAATCTTCGGGCTTAAGCATGGGGTGGACCACAATGGTCACCTGCCCTGGCACCAGGGAGAACTTTGTTTTAGAAAGCACCTTGCCGGTGTTTATTAAAGTTACAGGCAAAAGATTGAAGTGGTTTTCTTTGGCCATGCGGAAAATGCCATTTTGAAAAGGAAGCATTTTACCATCGGCGCTGCGGTGGCCTTCGGGGAACACTGTAATGGTGTAGCCATTTTCTAAACGTTCCTTAACCAGTTTGCCCATTCCTGCATTCTTACGAGGGTCCTTGCGGTTTACGGGAATGCATCCAATTCGAGTGAGAACCCATCCAAAAACGGGTATGTGCCACAGTTCGCCCTTGGCTATAAAACTGGTAATGGCAATGGCCGGCCACAGCACATTAATGTCTAAAAAACTCTGGTGGTTGGCAATGAGAACGTAGTCGGTACACTGAGGAATGTTCTCTTTACCCACCACATTCAGTTTGATACCGAAAATCTTGAACAAGGCGTTAAAGAAGGTAATGCAAATTCGGGTGCATTCCATCCACTGGCCAAGAAGGAGCCCACGGAACATCATGTAGGGAACACCAATGACAATGAGAGCAACGGCGATGGTTAAATAATAGAGAATGGCTCGGATGAATGACATAACGACGAAGAAAATAACAAAATTTACGAGCCCAGACAACGTTAACAATCGGTTTTGAGACTATAAGGCACCTCTAAAAATTCATTTTTTTTAAGAGGTGCCCTATAAAATCCTTCTGATTCCACTTTTTTAAGGTGTTGAATCTGTATTTTGATTTTGTAAAAATTCCTATAATTTGCTTATCATTCTTGAGGATGCAATGAAACCTTATATTCTCTTTTTAGCTCTACCGTTTGTCGCTCATGCGGCATGCGAGCTTAACCAGAACAAAGCCGGCGAATACGAGGTTGCCACCTACGCTGATTTGCAACTGGTAGGCGTTGAAGATTGCAGCCTTGATGCTGATTACCGCCTAGTTAAAGACATTGATGCAACGGAATCAAAGGATAACCTTTTCGCTTTGATGGTCACTCAGTACAAGTGAAAAAGAATGGTATGCGTTTTGACCTGCTTGGAAACCGAATGAAATGATTGCTTTTTAATCTTGCCCCCAATGAGTCGCCACTCCCTAGTCTCTAATTTTCCATTCCAGAGTTTGGCCTGCGGCTAGGGGAACTACGCCGTTTACTACGGCGGGTACAGTCCAGCTTTCCTTTACCACTTCAATCCGCTTTGTGGTACGGGGAATTTGGTAAAAGTCTGCACCGAAGCCTGCGATAAAGTCGGGCAGTTTATCTAGGGCACCAGCACGGTCGAATTCCTGGACCAGTAGAGGAATAGCAACAGGAGCGCTGTAGACGCCCGCGGCGCCACAGGGGCATTCTTTTTTACCTTGTAGGTGTGGCGCCGAGTCCGTGCCTAAAAAGAACTTTGGGTTTCCACTGAAGGCTGCTTCACGAATGGCGGCACGGTCTTCCGGCCGCTTGGGCAAAGGCTTGCAAAAATGATGCGGCCGGAGGGCGTCTCCCACCACATCGTCAAGAGTCATCATCAGGTGGTGCACCGTAAAGGTGGCTGCCACATTATTCGGCAGGCGTTTTACCGCCTCCACCGCTTTGGCGCTGGAAAGATGTTCAAATACAATTTTCAGCTTGGGGAATTTTTCGGCCAAGATTTCCACTCGCTTGATAAAGGCGGGCTCACGGTCCAGGCAGAACTCTCCTGGTTCCTCTCCATGAACGCAAAGCACCAGGCCAAGTTTTTCCATCATGGCCACCACGGGGAATACCGCCTCAAAATCGCTAATGCCGTCGGCGCTATTAGTGGTGACTCCTGCGGGGTAGTACTTGCCAGCCACCACGCCAACGGCCATCATATCCTTCAAATCCTGTTCTGAATAATTGGGGTTCAGCTTGAAGGTCATGAGAACTTCAAAGTCTGGCCGCACAAAAGAAGCCGATTCCAAAATTTGACTTTTGTAGTCTGCAATGGCGGCTGCGGTGGTCATTGGAGGAATGGTGTTGGGCATTACCAGAGCGCGTCCAAATTGAGCGCTCAAGTCCCGAACATAGCCTGGCAGCTGTGCGTCTTGACGAAGGTGGGCGTGAAAATCATCGGGTAAAGGTAGTTCAATCGTTTTCATGGCAAATAAAGTAGAATTTGAGTGTGAGTCATTAACCAGAGATTCTGGCAATCGATGGAGACTCGGGAGAGTTTCGCATGTCGCGGAATAGTTCTCTGGAAATTTCGGTGTTGGACTGGGCCCAGTAATCAAAGGAGCCTGGCTCCGTTAATTTTTTGTTGTGTAAAAAACAAATATTGCAATTAAGTTCCTTGGCAATGAGCAAGTCGTGGGTCACAATGATGATGGATGTTTTAAACAGCATGCGCATGTTGTCTATCAGAGGCAGAATATTTCGGCGGTTGTAGTTGTCCAAACCGGCGGTGGGTTCATCCATTAAAAGAAGTTTAGGGTCCATGGCCCAAGAGCGGGCTATGGCCACACGTTTTTGAATGCCCGCGCTCAGCATGTGAGGGAACAAATCGGCGTGGCTCCTCACTCGCATCAGATCCATAGCCATGTTGATTCGTTCGTCAATTTCTGCCTGATTGCCTATTTTGTGGTAACGCAGTGGCAAGGCAATATTGTCTCTAACCCGAAGGTTCGAAATAAGGGCTCCATTCTGAAATACAAATCCCACCTGTCTTTTCGCCACTTCCAATGCCGTAAGGCGTTCTGGAGGAAGGAACTCTCCAAAGTAGTAGAGGCGCCCTTGAGTAGGACGGGCAAGCCCCGCGATAACCCGGAGCAGTGCGCTTTTACCTTGCCCTGAAGGGCCTCCAATGCAAATGGTTTCTCCGCGCTTTAGCATTAGGCTGGCTTCGGTAATCAGTTCGTTGCTATCTTTTTCTTGATCTTCAAAAAACGACAAAGCCCTGGGCTTGGAAAAGGCGGTACCCACCAATCCGTTGTAGGACAAGTGTACATTTTCCATTCGGAATACTTCGTCGTGCGGCTCAATAATCATATTAGTTTAGAAAGTTCGTTGTAGTAGTCTAACAGATAGAATAGAGAAATAGCAACATCAGAAAGCACAACATACAAGAAGGAACGAATAACGGAGCGGGATGTGGCCTTAGGCACCTGACGGATGTCGCGAGGAATGTTGAGTGCTTGGTAGCATGCGTTGCAAGTGATGATGGCTCCAAATACAACGGGCTTTACAATAACAATGATAAAGTCGTTTAGAGAAATGGCTTTGATGAGTTCTGTGGAAAGGTAGTCCCATGTAAGCTGTATATTGATAATGTTTCCAGATGCTAAAATCAGGGCTTTTGTAAGTCCAAAACCACAAAAAATGGCGGTGGCACTAAACAAGATGGTCATCATGAAGGTAGCTATCATTCCGCCAATGAGACCTGGCATTACCAGATAACGAATAGGGTCTATGCCCATGGAGGCCAAGGCGTCTACTTCGGAATCAATAACCATACCACCAACATAAGTGGTGAGGGATGAACCGCTTCGACCGGCAATAAGGAAGGCTGTAAGAATGGGGCCCAACTCGCGAATAACCACCACCACAATCAAGGTTCCCACCACATCGGAAAAGCCCATTTTGCCGGTTAGCGTTATTACCTCGATAATAACAACGGAGCCAAACAGGGCGGCAACCACAAAGAGGATGGGAAAAATTTCAACTCCCGTAAAAAAAGTTTGAAGAATAATGTTGCGGGTGTCGGTTTTAAAACTGCGGCTTTCGGAGTGGAACAGAGACCAGAATGCTCTAAAGAACAGGGCTGTCAGCTGCCCTGCTGTGGTTTTTAGCAACGCAAGACCCATCTTGTGGAAAAGCTTTCCCACAATGGTCAGTTTTTGCCAGTTTTTTACTTCTTCAGACATCCTTTTTTTCTACGGCTCTCAGAATTTCATTCCACAAGTTATCCAGGCCAGTCTTTTTAAAAGAGCTGACACAGATGGGGTTTGTTTCCAATTCAAGACGTTGCTTAATCAGCTTTAAACCTTGGGCCTTTTCAGATTGGTTCACTTTATCCATCTTGCTGGCCACAATGAGAACTGGACATCCTGTTTCACGAATGGCTTCCACCGTTTCTATGTCGGTGGGTGTGCCTCCATGCCGAATATCCACCAAATAGATTAACCCTTTAAGGTCTTGGCATTTCTCCACATACTCGCGAATGAAATCGGCCATTTGGTCTCTCTTGGTGATGCTGACTTTTGCAAAGCCTACACCTGGTAAATCTACAAGAAAAAATTGATTATTGATCTTAAAAAAATTGATTTCTCTTGTTTTTCCGGGGGTGGAACTGACTTTTACCAGGTTTTTGGATCCGGTAAGGGCATTCATTAGGGAAGACTTGCCCACATTGGACCTTCCAAGGAATGCAATTTGGGGCAGCCTCTCTTCGGGAAGACCGCTCAGTGCTGTTGCACTTTTTACAAATTCTGCGGAGGTGATTTCAAAACCGCCAACAACAACAGGGGCTCTTCCCATATACAAATCTCCTATAGGCTAACGCGGCTTTCAAATGCGCGGAGCATGGTTACTTCATCTACAAATTCCAAGTCGCTACCCATGGGAATGCCTCGGGCCAGGCGGGTGCGCCTTACATTTTCTCCAGAGAGCATTCGATCAATCATCAGGGCGGTGCTGTCGGCTTCTGGGCTACTTCCCAGGGCAAGCACCAGTTCTTCAATACTTTCGTCTTTTATTCGCTGCACCAGTTGGGGCAGGTGAATCTGTTCTGGTCCAATGCCATCTAGGGGCGAAATGACACCACCCAGAACAAAGTAGAGTCCCTTGAATATGCCTGCCCGTTCAAAGGGAACGATGTCGGAACTTTTTTCAACCACGCACAACGACTTCGTTCCCCGGCGAGAAATGCAGAGGGGGCAAATTTCCTGGTCTGTAAAGCAATGGCAAGAAGGGCAGGCATGCACCTTTTGCTTGGCGTCGTTTAAGGTTTGAGCAAAATGTTCAACGTCGCCTGAGGTTCTAGTAAGAATATGGTAAGCCAGACGCCGTGCTGTTTTTTGCCCAATGCTGGGCAGCGAGGCGAATTCCTTAATAAGGTCTTCCAAACATTTAGGCTCAATGCTCATTTGCTAGTCCTTATCGGTTGTTGGCAATTCTGTAAGCGGTGTTGATGCAGCTGTTCAGTTGTTCAAAGGAAAGCCCCAGTTCTTCTATGGTGTACTGAATGCTTTCTCGGTCGTCTAATTCCACAGCGTCAACCAAACGCAGTAGTGTGCCCAGTCGCCCTGTTCTGTTTAGCAGAGCATCGCTCATTTCATCGTCTACGGGAGAGCTGGGCAAAATCGATTCCAAGGGTGCACGCACCAATGCATCCATGCGGCTGATGAGGCCCACCATAAAGGCCTTTGCAATAAATTCGTTGTCGCTCCGGTCTAGGGTGTGGGCTAGAACTTTTAAAAATTTGGCACGGTGGCTGGCATTTTGGAATAGAGGGGAACTCTGTGCCGTCATCCCCATTTCGGGGCGGGCATACAGCATGAGCATCAACCACTCGTGGATGTTTTTCATGCCGGTCCAAACAATGGCGTCTTTAACATCGGTGTATTTTTGGCTGCCGGCCTCGGAATTGGCGTACTTCAAAAGGTTTGCGGCTAAATCGCTGTTGCCATTGATTTTTTCGCACAAGTCATCTAAGCTGGGGTGTTTCTGCAATAAAAGCATGATGCTTAAAATGTCAGCAGAGGTGGCATCAATCTTTTGACCCATAACCAACTCTGGCTTGGCAAAGAAAAATCCTTGGAAGTAGTCATAGCCTTCGCTAAGGCATTTTTTGAAGGTGGCTTCGTCTTCTACCTTTTCGGCCAAAAGCTTAATGTTTTTTGAACGGAAAAATTGGGCCGCTTGAGCCATGCTTTCTCCAGAATTGTCCACCACATCCATTTTGACATAGCTAATGTAGGGAAACAGAGGCTCAAAGCGCTTTAAAAAATCTTCATTGTATACAAAGTCGTCTATGGCAAGCTGAAAACCGCGGTGGTAGTACCTTTCTACAGATTTTACTACGGCATCATCAACGAGGACGTCTTCTAAAATTTCTAGTACAAAATACCTTGGATTTAAAAGGGCGAACAGGTTGTCTAGCAACATGTCTCGGCTACAGTTTACAAAGGCCTTGTGGTCTCCTACAATTTGCGGAATGCCAATGTTGGTCAGCACATTTTCCAAAACTTGGGCCGTTGCTAAAACCCCACTAGAAATAATGGCAGTGTCGCTGGCAGGAGAATCTCTAAATAAAAGTTCGTAGGCAAAAATTTTGCCATCTCGATCAAGAATGGGTTGGCGTGCTAAGTAGGCGAGGGATTCCATTATTTTATTAAACCTTATGTTGGCAAACTTGCCGCTTGCCTGTTTTGGGTAAATGTAGAAATCTCTCGCTAAAGCGACAAGATACTTATGGAATCTGTATAGATTTAATAAGGCTTGAAGAACCGACTTTGGCCTGCAAAATATACATTCCACGAGAAAGTTTTGAAGTGCCTATGGGCAACTCCCCTTTGTTGATGAACCCCTTTGCAATTTGCTGAATAAGGTTGCCCTGAATGTCGTAAAGTTGTATTTGCCCAAAGCCCGATGCAGGTATGTTTAGCTGTATCGAATTTTCTTGAATTAAAATATTTAATTTATTTGTGTTTCTTGGAATGGCACCTGCAATGGGGATTGTTGATGGCGTGTATTTATCCCAGCCCGGCATGTTGTCCAGGGCGATAATGCGTTCGTCATCCAGGTTCCGTTTCCACATTTCTGTTGGAGTTTTTTCCAAGAAGTTTCCGCTCCAGGT
>JABUUT010000041.1:14769-25825 GCA_021443045.1 Fibrobacteraceae bacterium | reverse complement strand
GCTTGTTCAATGCCAAACAGCAGAATACTGCGGGCACCGGCATCCCAGAGCTTGTCCATGATGGCGTTGGCTTCTTCCCGGGGCACCATGGCCTTTACGGAGTACCATTCGCGGCCGTGGAGCTTTGTCACGGTGGGGGCATCCAGGCCCGGAGTCAGTTCGCAGGCCTTGGCCAAAAGTTCGGCGGGGCAGTCGTACTCGATCATCATGTAGGACTGTGCAACGAGCTTGCCTTGGATGCGGCGGATCAGGGTGTTCACCTCTTCCAGTTCGGTCTTCTGGGGGTTGCAGAACAGGGCGGCGTTGCTCTTGAACAGAGGTTCGCCAACAATGCGGAGCCCAGCCTGTTTTAAGGTGGTGCCGGTTTCTACAACGTCCACGATGGCGTTTGCCACACCCAGGCTCACCGAAATTTCCACGGCACCTTCCAGCACCACAAAGTCCATGGGCTTCTTGTAGTAGCCTTCCACAATGTTAGGGAAACTGGTGGCGATGGTGGCGTCTTTTAGTTCGTCAAGACTTTGGATAGGGCTTTCGTTTGGAACGGCGGCGCACATCTTGCTTGCCCCAAAGGGCAGGTCCAGCACCTTTACGGCAGGGCTTTTGGCTTCGGCGTTAAAGTCGATGCCCGTGATGCCCGCATCAATAATGCCACGACCCACGTACATGGGAATGTCGCTTGGGCGCAAAAAGAAGAACTCGATGCCGTTCTTGGTATCGATTTGAGTCAGAGTCTTGTAGGGCTTGCCGGCCTTGTAGCCGCAGGCCTTCAAAAGTTCCTGGGTGGGCTCAAAGAGCATGCCCTTGTTTGGGAGAGCGACCTTGATCATAGTTTTGCGTACACTTCTTCGAGGGTTAAACCTTTTTCGGCCATCATGACAGCCACGTAGTAGAGCACCTGAGAAAGTTCCAGGCACTGGTCGTCCCGGGTTTCAAAGCGGGCGGCCATCCAAGATTCGGCGGCCTCCTCCACCAGTTTTTTCCCAATGGCGTGGGGGCCCTTCTTGAACAGTTCCGTGGTGCCTTTGCCTTCGGGCATTTCCTTCTTGCGCTTGCAAGCCAGGGCGTACATTTCTTCAAATGTCATGATGACCTCGTTTAGTTTTACGGCAAAAATTTAGAAAAATAATGGGGTACCATTAGTGAGGCCGGCAGCAATGCTGCCTTTTTAGACGAAAGAACGGACCTTCGGTCCTATAGACGGCAAATGCGTAAGCCGAAGCCTACGGCGAACTTGCTCGACATAGGTGAGGCGCAGCATTTGGGCTGCGAAGCAGCAAAGACGAAAGAAGTGGTTTGTGGTCAGTTATCGGTTGTCGGTAGTCAGTAGTTGGTACTTGTATGGACATTCTGTGGATCCTTCACGGTGGCGCCGTTCAGGATGACTCCGCTGGTATCTGAAAGCTGATAGCCAAAATAACCAGCTGCTGAAAAAGGAGTTCCATCGGACACTTGTTTTTGCAGGTTGTCCGTTTTTTTTCTATTCTTTCTGCAAATAGAAAAATTATAGCGTGTTTAGATAATTAAGGGATAAGAATGAGAAAAAGTTTTTTTTATTGCACCTTGGCTCTAGGCTTGTTCGCCTTGGCTTTATGTTCCTGCTCCAATGGACCCACGCCAAAGGACTCTTCCACTTTTCGCGGCAAATCGGGGGTAATAGGAGTATTTCGTGAGGCCGCCTTTTACTGTAGTGAAGGAACATCCCAGTACATGACCTTGGGAAACACCCGCATTTTGGTAAAGCCCAACTGGAGCTCCAACCAAGACAACTTGTTTTTTTCGGTAATGAATCCGGGCCCAGCCGTTCTCAAGTCTTATGAATATGCCTGTGGCTTTGACGAACGAACACTCACGTTGGACCAAGGCGGCTCCGAGGCAGAAAAAAAACTGCCTGTGGGTTTAATAGTGCCTCAAGAAGGATTCTGCAAAATCTTTATTTCTTTCCAACAGGGCGACAAACTTTTCTCTCGGGATGATGTGGCTATAGAAGACATGTTCCGCAAGTATGATGTGGCTATGAATGCCGCAGACGTTCCATACTGTGATATGATTGATGCCAATGGGGATACCATCGCCTTGGTGGATAAAGATTCCTTGAACATGGCTCTTTATGCAGCGGCTGTAAAAGATGCCGAAGAAGCCACCATGGATGAAATTAAGCCCCTAATAAGTTTGGACACGAACACGGAGTCTGTGCATTGGAGCGGCGCCAAGGACCGAGTTCTTTTACTTACCCTGCACGCCCTTCCTAATGTGTTTGTAGAAGGAACTACCTTAAAAACAGAAAGTCGCGTGCTTTGGACCGTTTCAGAAAACGAATTTATCAAGTGGTATAAAGAAAACAAAGACAAGGTGCTTGATTGGAACCTAAGAGTCAAGCAGCTTTTTGGACTATCTCCAAAAGATTCTGTAACCCATTTTACCTCGGTCTGGGTTAGCCCCAAATATGTGGTGCGACCGGCTTATGTGTGGGATCCCTATAACCCCACCATGAGCACTTCATTTCCTGAAGATGAAGTGAAGACGGAAGTGACTACCACCACCACTACCGCCTTTTATGAGGGGGGCAGCTACAGCGCCGAAGTTTCCGACACCACGGTGGTGGAGCCTTCGGTAGACAACACGGAATTAGGCATGTGGTTTCACAACTGGTTTAGCAAAACAGAATTCAGTAGCTACAAGATGAACGGAAAAAATACTCGACCCTGGACACGCTTGGGCTACACCTACGACTGGGCCCCCAACAGCGATAAATACGGCCTTACTGAATTCTTGATTGTGAATAATGCCGAGTTTGAAGTAAAAACCACCCGCAACATTAAAACATACTTGAAGTGGGTGGAACAAGAAGCCAAGTCTGCTCCGTAACCACCACTTGGTAAAGCGATTGCCCCACAGCCTGGTACTTTCGTTCAAAGGCTGTTATGGGCTTTAGCCCCTCGCTTAATTTGGAACATTCAATGGAAACTTTTGATGCCAAAAGAACCTGGGCGGCCTTGGCAAATTCCTTGGCATAAATTTCCCAGTTGGTGCGCAACTCCGTTACAGGGGAAAGTTTCATTAGAGTAGGAAAAATGGGGTGGAGGTGAAAACGCCTTCCAGCCTCCGACTGCTTGGGCCAGGGGTTGGGGTAGTACAAGGCATGGTATTTTATATTCCAGTTTCCGTTTTTTACTTCTTCCAAGGCCAGTTTCCAAAAGTCGAGAAGTTCCGCCCGAATCCAAAAGGCGTTGGGAGGAATATCTTCGCCTTTTTTTAAAGGTTTTTCCTTGGAAAGTCTTAGCTCAGATTTGTCGATGCCAATAACGCTACATTGGGGAAATTTCTTTGCCAAATGGATGGTGCTTTCGCCAATGCCGCAGCCTGAATCTAGCACAAGGGGTGCTCCCCTTTGCCTTACCACCTCTTTAATTTTTTCAAAGGCTTTTTGGGTGTGGTTTGCCACCGGACGCAAAAAAGAGGTAGCGGCATACTTGCTCACTATCTCTTGTAGTTTTTCGTGAATGTCTGTCTGGTTTGATGTAACCTGGTGAACACCTTGGTAAGCTTTGTTTTCAGTCATCCTTACTGTGCGCTAGGTTGTTTAAAAATATCGTAGATAGGCTTGTCGCTCAAACTAATGAACTGCAAATCATCCATCCAAAAATCCATGTCGTTGGCGGTAGTGAAAGATAGTAGGGTAATGTCGCTAAGAGTATACCCGCAATCTTTTTGCTCGTGACCTTTAATGGGAACAGCTACGCGAGTCCACTCATCAGAAAGGTAAACCTTCTGCTGTATAACAATAGACATGTCTTTGCCTTCGTGTAGCAGGGCAAAGGTAAGGCTGCCTTCACCTTTTACCTTAAAGGCGATGGTGTCGATGGTTGACAAATCGTAGGGCTGGTACTGAATGCCCAGAGGTACGCCAAGGCTAGACCACGCCGTAATGGAATCCATGTTGCTGGAGTCTTTTGGAACCAGGGTCTTTACACTGTAGTGAACTGCAATGGAACCGTTTTCTGCCGTATCCAGAGGGTAGCGGCCTCCAAAAGACATAGGGTCTGGATCGTTAATAACCCCGTTGCTAATCAGCACCCAGAAACCGCCAAAAATTCCCAGGGAATCGGCAATGCGGTGCTGTTGGGAGCCACTTTCAAAGTCGTCAAAGAGAACCACCTGTGGTGTTTCCACCGAATCGGGCTCTTCAGGCTTGCTGGTCGTGTCTTCAAATGCAATAGAAGTGGTTTCGCCAGGTTTTGCCGTAACTGCGATGGAGAGGGTGTCCACACCACCAGACGTTGGTATAAACACAAAGTCAAGATTGCCAGCAGGAAGCTGGGCAAAACTGAATTTGCCATTAAGAACTGGGGTGTGGTAGTTGAGACCCCGAACTTTTACAAAACCTTCTACATTTTTATAGCCAAAGGTTCCAGAAACTTGCACTGGATCTTCAAGGTTGTTTTCTCCCAGTTCCACATTGGAAGTGGGAACCTCTGGAACGGAGAATTCTTTTTGGAGTATTTTTCCTTGGAGGCTGGCTTCCAGGATGTAGTCACCTTGGCCCACAAAGTGGTTCATGAGAGGAATGGTTACCTTACCTTCGTTGTCGGCGTAATTGGTAAGAACAATGTTGGTATCCAGACTTTGGTTTTCTGTTAAAGTAATACGGGCAAAGGCGGCAGGCTTGCCATCGCTAAAAATTTGGGCCGTAATGGCGTTGCCGGCTTCCACGCCAGAACCCCCTCCGCCAGCCACATTGGAGTTGTTTTCGGAACAGGCTAAAATACCAGCACCAGCAAAGGCACATGCTACAAAGGCGAAACCTTTCTTAACCAAATCCATGCTAAAAAGATAATTTAATTTTTTGGAAGAGCACATCATTTGGATTCCTCCTCCTTGCCTGTAGCAGGGTCTTCAACCCTATCGGAAAGCGGAAACATGGAAATGTTGAGAGCATAAACACGGTCCGGCTTTTCGGACTTGTTTGTAAACTGCATTAACCCCCGGCGGAATTCTTCAATGCGGTGCTTAATTTCGGGCAAATCTTCCGCTTCGGCAGTAAACACAACAGAGGAAATGTCTCTTTCGTCGGTGTTGTGCCGGTCTAGGGATTCCTGGGCCAGTTCCAGGGTGCGCCTATGAAAGCTGCGAACCGCCTGGCTTTTTACCTCGCCACCGGTGCTAACAACTTTATCTGTAATGTTCCAGCCGTTTTTTCCGTCTGAAACCACCAGGCCCAGCCTTTTAAGAATTTCTAGGGCGGAGCGGGCTTCGTCTTGGGAAATAGGAGGGTTTAGGTGGGTTGCCAGTTCGGCAACGTTGCTGGTATCCTTGGTAAGGCCAATGAGGGAGCGGAGTGCGGCACAGGCCCAGCTGCCAAAAAAGGCCATTTCCGGTTCGGAGAGCACCCTCATTTCCAGGGAGCGCAGTTCCATAAGGCGGTAGTACAGCTCGGAAAGCGCCTGCTTGGCCTTAGTTTTATTAAACCGGTACAAAGTTTTGAAGTATTCGGCACGGCGGTCGTCTAGGCCGCAAAGGCGAATGAATGTAGGCAGGGTGCCTTCGTTCAAGTGGCCTTCTTTTTGGAATACACGAACAAGCCAGGCAGGATCCACACCTGTTTTCTGGCCAAGATAGCGGTATGAGGTAAATGGATTGTCTTTTTTGGTTTCGACAAACCAATCTCTCAAGAACTCGCGGTATTCCAAATAGTCTAATACTTCGGGCATAGCAATAATCTATCAAATAATAGATAAAAGGGCATTATCCGTATATGGTTCCGCTGTTGTTTTCGTTGCAAAATTTACAACAACAAAGTGGCGAAATTAGTTAAAAAACGGCAAATTTGATGGTCGTCACACTTGTTTTTCACCATTAAAAGGCAAAAAAGTTTACAAAAGCCGGTAACAAGCGCTTCTTCCGCCTTTTTTTTCCTTGCCTATAATGTTCATTTTCATTAATTCCTGAATGTCCCTAAGGGCCGTGTCGTGGGAGGTGGCCGAAAAAATGGCGTAGTCCTTGGCGGTAAAAGAGGTGGCTGCATTTTCCGTGAGCAAGGAAGATAAAAATTTTTGTTGCCGCTGGGTTAAATTTTTACCTTGATGCTGGCAGTTAAAACGACTTTGCTTAACCAGAGGGAAAAGTTGCTGCTGGCTTTTTTCAATGGCTTTTTTTAAGGTGGATAAAAACCAGAGAATCCATTCCGTAAGGTCTCCGTTTCCCTTTTGGCTTTTACTCAGAATTCTAAAATAGTTTTCCCTATCTTTGTATATTTCGCTGTTTAGGGCGTATAGGTAGTGGCTTGTATTTTCGCTTTTAGCCAGCAGCATTGCAGATAAAGTTCTGGCCATAATACCATTGGCGTCTTTAAAGGGCCGTATGGTAAGAAGCCAAAAGTGGGCGATGGCCGCCTTAACAACCCCATCGGTGTTTGATTCGTTGAGCCAGTGAATAAAATGCTCCATTTCGTTGCAAATGCGGTCTGGGGAAGGCCCTGTAAAGGAAAATTCTCCATAGCAAATTTCACCGGAACAATCCCTGAATTTGTGCATCTTGATTTGGCCCATGGAGGCGTGAAGGGTAAAAAGCATATCGAGGCTGAAGAGCGGTTTTGGCGTTTCCAAGAGGTTCCAGAAGTTCTTGATGTAAGGGATGGAGCTTTTGTTTTTTAAAGATGCCTCGTCCAGTATTTTGGAGGAATCGCTTTTGCGGCCATCAATGGCAAAATTGTTTTCCATGTCTTGGGCAAAGAGGCTATATTCCCAAGGGCCAAAGCCCACCACGTTTAGGTTGCCCAGCAGCTTTCCCTGTTCCATGCGGGTTTCTCCAAGGCTTGCCAAAACTTTGCCGGGGTTGAACCGAAATTTGGTCCAGTCTGGAAACTGATGAATGTAGAGCATGGTTTTACCTTGGTTTGGGAATGGAGGCTGGAATGGAAGCAGCGTATTCTACGCACAACATGCGTTAAATATACGAAAAACAGTGGGATGAAGGGTGTAAAAGATTATTGTAAAGTTTTGTTTTCTTTAAAAACTTACAATTTTCTTAAAAAAACTAATATTATGCATAAAATTTTATTATAAAAAATCCACATTAAAAAAGGAGATTCAATGAAAACATTGACATCTAATTTGCTGAAGGCTGCTCCCCTAGCCTTTGGTCTCTCATTTTTCTTCGCCTGTAGTGGCGAAAATGGTACCGACGGCACCGATGGTGCAGACGGTGTTAGCTGTTACACCAAAGAACTTAAAGACAAGTCTGGCTTTAAGATTATTTGCGGCGAAGACTCCGTTGGCGTTCTTAAGAACGGAATTGACGGTGAAGACGGTAAGGATGGCGCCACAGGTAAGACCGGCAAGACAGGTGCTGATGGTGAAGACGGCGAAGATGGTGCAAGCTGCACTGTGGAGCAAATTTCCTCTGGTTTCAAGGTGATTTGCGACGGTGATTCCATTGGGGTTTTGAAGAATGGTGTGAATGGCACCAACGGTAAAAATGGCGAAAGCTGCACCGTGGCCCGCAACGAAAAGGACGATGGTGCCGTGGTAACCTGTGGTAAAACAAAGGTTGATATTAAGGATGGCGCCACAGGTGCTGATGGTGATGGCTGTTCTGTAACTTCCACAGCAATGGGTGCTACCGTTACCTGCGAATCTGGAGAAGGCATTACAACAGCCTCTATTTCCAATGGACAAAATTGCTCCGTTGCCGACAACGGTGACGGCACAGTCTCCATTACCTGCGACAACAGTGTGGACTTGTACAAGGCCATGTGCGGTACAACCCCATACGACCCAGAACTAGCTTGGTGCGATTCCAAGAACCAGATTTGGAAACTTTGTGATGGCAAAACCTATGACCCCACAAGGGAATTCTGTGACCATGAGAATAAAAAGACCGTTGATTTCTGCTTTAAGAGTAAGACTTTGTTTGGCGAAACTGCTGGAAAGCTGGATTCCTTTGACCTTGCAACGGAATTCTGCTTTGGCCTAATAAGCACCAACCAGGATACAGTGTTGTACAAATGCGAAAATGATAAGGGTGAACTGGCCATATACGATACAACAACTCATTTCTGCGACAAGAACTTGCCTGGCACAGCTGCTGTGACAAATGGCACTATTGTTGAAAAGTGCGGTGAAAAGGTTTATGACATTACCAAACAGTTCTGTAATGAAGGCACAATTGTCAATAGTTGCGACATTAATGGAAATGGCCAATACGATGCAGGTTCAGAAGAAATTGACCCATTAAAGGAATTCTGCTACACCGCTCAAGATGGAAAGAAATCCATTGTGTCTTTGTGTGGCAACACGACTTATACAAATTCTCAGTTCTGTGCCAACAATGTTGTATACAATAAGTGCAATGGCGAAGAATGGGACACTGAAACACAAGTTTGTATAACAAAAACCACTCCAAATTATGTTTATGCAAAAGATTTGAAGTGTGGCTCTGCTGTAATGGATACAGATAAACAGTTCTGCCATAATGGTAAACTTTATGATTACTGCGATGGGATGGAGTTGTCTTCTAGCACTCCTTCTTGTGCAAAGACTGTGTATTATACATACGACCCCACAACTCAATATTGCGGAACCGTATTCACCCGCATGGAACAAAAAGAGTATAGATCATTTATACTAGATGCTAATCGTTTCAAACATGGCTGCACCCAAAGTACTTTAAAATCACTTTTGGAAAATGATCCAGCTGGTGGTTATACCTATGAGCATAAGGGTGTTGGCGACTTGGAAGTGTGTGGCTCAACAAAGTATGTACCCGTAGACACCATGTGTGATAAACGTAATACCATGTTGTACCCCACAGTTAAGGTTGGCGACGCTGTTTGGATGAACAAGAACCTGACCTATAATAATGGTAATGGAACAGGTGCAGATGGTAAGCCTTATGTGCGTTCTTGGTGCCAAACCGGAGATGAAGGTTGTAAGACTAATGGACGTTATTACACATGGGCTGCTGCTATGGATAGTAGTGAAGCAAATCCGTATGGTTTTAAGGTTGAAGCATACCCTGCAGAAGCAGCAAAACATCAAGGGGTATGCCCAAGTGGCTGGCACCTTCCTAATAGCACGGAGGCTCAAACGCTAATAGATGTATTGAAGGGTGGTTCGAACGATGTCAATTTGATGAAAGACACAACTGCATTCTCCTCAAATGGACAGCAAGACTATTTTAGTAGTGGGACTTTACGTACTAATACTGGTGCAATGCTTTTATGGACATCAACATCAAATAATGCTTCTTTTGCAAGATATTTGTTGGCCAACAGCTCTAGAACTGTTGTGTTTTCTGCAGAAAACAATAAGAAGACTATGGGCTTATCAGTTCGTTGTGTAAAGGACTAGTAGTTTCTTTTACCTAAACTAACGCATTTAAAGGCGGAAGGTGTCCTTCCGCCTTTTTGCATACACTCAGAGTAACCGTATGAGTATGCCTGCAACTTGCGATAGGGGATAGAATCCATAAAAACAGTGGACCCTATTGTGCCAAAGGCACTCCTGGGTGACGATGTGGACGTGTCATGGCGCTTCGCGCTGACTCTGGGCCTCAGCAATAAAACCAAGCAAGCTTGTTTTTGCTGCATTCGGCCTGCGAGTCATCCTGGAGGCACGCAGTGCCCATGGAATCCAGAGAATGAAGTGTTTGATGATTAACGCATTGTCATCCCGAACGTCGTGAGGGATCCAGGGAATATGGTATCAATTATTAATGGTTTGTGTTTAATTTGCTTTCATTTTTACTTTTGAGCCCAGTATTTGGTACGTAGTACAATTCGTGTGATAAACTCCTTGCATTTTACAAATCTTTTACAAACTAACCCTTGCCAACTCCGCACCCTTTTCTATATTCCTTCCTGAGTGTGACAAATAGTCCTCTGAACACTTGATTTTNNNNGTGTTTTTTCATTTTAACAAATGGAGTACTATGTCCACTCAAAATACAGACAACATAAAAAAAGGCAATCAGGCTACTAAAAATGGTGTTTCCAACCGCGAAATTCCCGAAATTCTAAAGGGTTCCTACTACCTGAACGCTACCTACGAGCCTGCGTTCTTGGCCTTCTTCGACAGCAAAGACACCCTGCGGGCTTTTCTCAACTGTATTTTGCATCTCCCCGAAGGCCGTCGCATCAAGGACTTGAGCTACGGTTTCATCACACCCCTCCATTTTCGTACCCCGGAGCAGAAATCCATCATCATGGATATTCATGTAAAAACCGAGGATGGGCGTAGTGTGGACATCGAGATGCAGAGAGCAAAGCACTACTGCTTTGTCGATAGGGTGCTGTTGTATTCCGCATTTCATGCCATCAAGGCCAAGCAGGATTATGATGTTTCAATCGATTTTAAAAACCTAGACGAACTGGAGCAGGCAAAGCATCGCTACGAACTGCCCGAAACCATTTCTTTGTGGATTTGCGATTTTCACCCCACTGAAAATTTTGTGAGTTATCGCGACGAATGGGCTCTATACAGCAAAAACGCGCTGGGAAAGGGGGACCACAGTACTGTCAGCGAAAAAATTAGGTATATTATGGTTGACTTGGTTAATGTCGGGAAGGTATTCGAGTCTATTCAAAGTACCGAGGAAAAGTGGCTTTACGTGCTCCGCAGTGCACATGAGGCAAGTTCGGAACTGGAAGTGGACGACAAAGATATTGCAGATGCCCTGAGTCGAATCCGCGTTGGTTCCGCAGACGATGAACTTTTAAAAAGGCAGGCCAGAGATATGGTGACACAAGATGAAATTGATTGCCGCATTGCCGAGGGAATCCTCGATGGTCGGGCGAAAGGCATGGCTGAGGGTCGTGCTGCCGGTCGTACTGAGGGTCGTGCCGAGGGTCGTGCCGAGGGTGAACAGGAACGGCAAACTCTTAAAAATGAAATTGCCAACCTTAAGAATCTACTAGCCAAGGCTGTGGCCGCAGGATACATTTCCGACACCTAGGCCGATTACAATCCCTTAATCTAAAACAGTGATTGGTGTCATTGAAAACAAGCAAGCTTGTTTTTGCTGCATTCGGCCTGCCGGTCATCCTATATTAAAAGGG
>JABUUT010000041.1:0-13627 GCA_021443045.1 Fibrobacteraceae bacterium | reverse complement strand
CGTATGATGCGAATTTTTTCCTTAAAACCCCTTGACATTTAACACAGTTTGTTCTGGAGCCGTAGGCAATAGAATCCACTCCAGGGTGACAAGTTATTGGAATGTTGTGCTGATCTTTATAATTGAAATAAGACACAGACTTTTGCAGATGAGCCCAAAATTTTTATAATTTTATTCCATGCAGAAAGTGAATACATGGTACAAGGCACAGGGCTGCTGCCCTATGGAAGCGTTTGAGTTGGCTAGCTACTTCTTGTTTGAAGCGGGGGTGGCCACTCTAGAAGAAATGGATATAAAGGAAGTGGAAAACCCTAAGGAGGGCCTTACCTACTTTTGTTTTTTCACCGGTGACATAACGGAGCGTAACCGCATTGTAAGTGAGTTTCCTCAGTATAACTGGGTTACCGCTGCAGAACCGGCAAAGGATTGGGACAAATGGTGGCGTGACCGGGCACAGCCTGTTTCCGTTAGCCCTCGGCTGTGGGTGCGCCCTCCTTGGGTAAATTTTACACCCGATGACCCTAATTCGGTGGTGCTTGAACTGGAAGCAAAAACGGCCTTTGGCACCGGGGAGCACAATACTACTTCTAGCACGGCAGCCTTAATGGAGGCCATTGATTTTAAGGGAAAATCTGTTCTTGATATCGGAACAGGCACGGGAATTTTGGCCATGTTTGCCCGCCGGCTTGGGGCTAAAATGGCAGTAGGCACCGAAATTGACCCTCTGGCTATTCCCTGCATTGCCGAAAATTTTGAAAGGAACGGCTTTGGAAAAAGTGACTGCGTGCTTGGTTTTTTGGATGTGTTCAAAGATAATGTTAAGTTTGGGGTGATTGTGTGCAACATGATTCGCAGCGAACTTTGGCCCTTGCGGGACGACATAGAAAACTTGCTTGCACAAGGTGGCCACTTGGTTATTTCGGGGCAGTTGGAAACCGAGAAGCATTATGTGCTGGATTGGTTTAAGGAAGCTGGATTTGTTGTTGACGAAGAACGGGTAAGCGGCGAGTGGTGGAGCGTTCGTGCCATTTTCAATGGGTAAGATAATGGATGTTCTAGAAATTTTAAAAAATCGTAAAAGCGTTCGTGAATACAGTAAATACAAAGTAACTGATGAGGAGGTGGGTAAAATTTTGGAGGCCGTGCAGAGGACCCCTTCTGGAAAAAACACCCAGCCCTGGCGGCTCCGCCTTGTACAAGGCGAAAAGCTGGAAAAACTTCGCCAGGTGCTCTGCAACGCTTTTGACTGCGGCGTAGAGCCTGCTCCCGAACTGAATACCACCCTTTTGCAGGCCTACCGCAGTCGAGCCGTCGCTTTAGGAAAATCCCTCTTTACTTACAAGGGTATTGCTAGGGAGGACACAGAAGCCCGTCGCAAGCACGACCGGTTGAACTTTGAATTTTTTGGGGCTCCTCAAGTATTTGCCTTAGGTATAGACAAAAATGCCTACCACGAAGGAACCTTAATTGACTGTGGCATTTTTTTAGGATACTTGCTTACGGCCATTGAAGGTGCTGGCTTTGGAAGTTGCCCCCAGATGAGCCCCTTAATGTATGCAAAGGAAATTCGCAAGGTGCTGCCCGAAGAAGACACAAGGTTCCTCTGCTTCATTCCTTTTGGCAAGCCTTTAGAAAACAGTTACGTTAACCAATTTGTAACAGAACGGGAACCGCTAGAAAGCTGGTTTATAAAATATTCCGAATAAATTAATAAAATCTCTTTGAGCTTATCACATGAATTGTACTATGTACCAAATGCTGGGCTCAAAAAAAACAAGCGTTTTTGTTTTATTCGCCCTACGCATTTGTTGTAGAAAACTAACGTTTTCTACAGTGGTGTTATTTGTATTTACATGGACTCAAGAATTGGTGCAATGCTAGAAATCGCGTCATTCTGAGGGCAGCGCCCGAAGAATCCAGTGATAGGTTGTCGGAGACTGGTTGTTGGTTAAGCATGCTTGAAATTTTTGATGGATTCTTCGCCTTCGCTCAGAATGACACCGCAAATGGCTGATAGCTTCGAGCTCATAGCCCACACCTCTAGGAGGCAAAGCCTCCGAACCTTTATGGTTGTCAGTGGTCAGTAGTCGGTTATCAGTAGTCAGTGATTGGTATTTATATGGACATTCACTGGATCCTTCAGGGCTAAGCCCTTCAGGATGACAGCACATTAAACATTAATCATTTATCATTAACCATTTAAACATATTCCTTTCGTTTAAATAGACTGACATTCCCTGGATTTTTAGAGGTGGCCTTTACCAAATTTTTTGGCCCTTCGCTCTTTGCGTTGGGAGTTTTCCCAACGACCCTTGGCCCCCTGCTTTATGGGGATTATGGTGGGCGTCATTTTGTTTCGGCGGTTTTCATCTCTTTTACGAGCTTCGGGGTTTTGGTCCCGTTCCTTGCTAGGGAAATAGGTGCGGCCTTCTTGCTGTGATGTGCGTGAAAGAAGAAGCCTAGAAATTTTACCCAACTTTAGTCGTTCCAGGGTAGCCCGAATTTGGGGCCTGTTGGCAGGAATGTACCAAAAGAAAAACTGCTTCTGGGCCGCCTTGTCTTGAGTAGTTTTGGCAACATAGAGGGGGCTTCCGTTTGGGGTTGTTTGGGCGTAGAACATTTCTGTGGAAATGGTCATGGGAGTGGGGGTAAAGTCTTGTACCTGCTCCAACTGAAAGCCAAGCTGCTTTGTTTCTAGGGCAAGCTCTGCCATGTCGGCTTCGGTACAACCAGGATGACTACTAATAAAGTAAGGAATTATTTTTTGTTTTTTGCCAATACGCTCACATTCCCTGTCAAAGATTTCCTTAAACTTGTGGAATAACGCAAAACTGGGCTTGCGCATTAAATTTAATACCGCATCGGAAGTGTGTTCTGGAGCCACTTTGAGGCGTCCGCTAACATGGTGCTCTATAAGAGCCTTTGTATAGGCTTCATGGTCTTTCTGTAAATTTTTGTCGCTGGTTTCTTGCAAAAGCAAATCGTAACGCACACCACTGCCGATAAACAGGTGCTTTACCTTGGGGTGCTTGCGAACATCCTCGTAAAGACTCAGCAAATCGGCATGGCGGGTATCCATGTTGTCGCAAATTTTGGGGAAGACACAACTGGGCCTAGCGCATTTTTCACAGCGACTTTTATCCCGGCCCCGCATTTTGTACATATTGGCGCTGGGGCCTCCCAAATCGGTAATGGTTCCACCAAAGCCTTCCATTTCCGTAACTTTATCCACTTCCCGCAAAATGCTTTCGCGACTGCGGCTGGCTACAAATTTTCCCTGGTGGGCGTTAATGGCGCAAAAACTGCAACCCCCAAAGCAGCCCCGATGGGTGGTGATAGAAAACTTGATCATGTCAAAGGCTGGAACGGGGCCCCGTTTTTTGTAGCGTGGATGGGGCGCTCTGGCGTAGGGGTATTCAAAGCTTTCGTCAAGCTCGCCGTATTCCAGTGGTGGGTATGGTGGGTTAATAACCACTAGGTTTTCTCCCACACTTTGTATAATTCTCTTGGCGTGAATCTTGTTGCTTTCTATTTCTACCTTGCGGAAGTTTTCCAGCTGGATTTTCCGGTCTTTTACACAATCCTCATGGCTTGATAAAATTAAGTCTTCCCACTGTTTGTTCTTTTGTATGTTGCCGTCTTTTACCAGGTAGGCAGTTTGTAATACGGAGTTTAAGTTTTTAAAGGGAACGCCTTTCTTTAATAGGCGAACCACTTCTTTCATTGGCTTTTCCCCCATGCCGTACACCAACAAATCGGCTCCCGTTTCGGCCAAAATACTGGGCTTTAGCTTGTCGCTCCAGTAGTCGTAATGGGTAACGCGGCGCAGGCTGCTTTCCAGCCCTCCAATGAGCAGGGGTACATCGGGGTACAGTTTTTTGATTATTTTGGCATAGGTGTAGGTGGCGTAATCAGGTCGAAAGCCTGCCTTGTTGCCCGGTGTAAAAGCGTCATCGCTGCGTAGGCGCTTTGCTGCGGTGTAGTGGTTTACCATGCTGTCCATGCCGCTGCTAATGGCAAAGAACATACGGGGCTTTCCCAGTTTTTTAAAATCCCGCAAGTCATCGCGCCAGTTGGGCTGGGGTAAAATGGCCACACGCAAACCCTCGTGTTCCAAAAGCCTTGCTATTACGGCGTGTCCAAAACTGGGGTGGTCCACGTAGGCATCGGCACTAACAAGCACTACGTCAACATAGTCCCAGCCAAGCTCATCCAGGTCTTCTTTGCAAATGGGTAAAAAGCGGGGGTCGTACATAAATGCTAAAGTAGAAAATTTAACGGTGCAAGTGGGATTATCCGTATTTTTCCGTTGGAAGAAATGCTTGTACCCCCCATCCATGATTATGGCAATCCTTGTTCTGGATCCTTCACACCTTCGGTGTTCAGGATGACCATCCTCCTTTCTTAAACATCTGGCTCATTCGTAAAAATATGGACTTTTTCATTTGAGCCTAAAAGAGGCAACTTTTTTACTGAACGGCGGGGCTTATAGGACCAACTATCGACTAAAAGCTGGTTCGGCATTCTGGTTAGGCTCCCTCATGGAGAACACACAGCCGCAGAAGTTCTGCCTGTACAGGTGGTGCTCTTCGGAAAGTTCCGTGGAGCGTTTGTAGCCGCCCTTTTTTTTAAAGTCACTGGGCAGGCATTTGGCTCCTCCGTATGTGTTGCACTGCTCTTGCATAACCTCGTTTAAAACCTGGGCGTCTTTCAGGGGGCTTATGGTGAGGGAGGTGGTCACGTAGTCGGCACCGATTTCTTTGGCCAGCTTTGCCGCTTCACCAAGTCGCAGTTCAAAGCACTTGCGGCACCTTTTACCGCCTTCGGGTTCCTGCTCCAGCCCCTTCACTTGTTTGTAATATCGCTGGGGCTCGTAGGTTCCTTCAATAAGGGTTACGGGGTGCTTTGTTTTTAACTCATCTACAAAACGCCTTATTTCTGCAACCCTCAGTTTATATTCCTGCTCGGGGGCAATGTTGGGGTTGTAGTAAAAAACAGTAATGCGAAAATACTGGGAGAGGTATTCCAAACAGTAGCTGCTGCAAGGGGCGCAACAGGCGTGGAGCAACAGGTGGGGAACTTCTCCCGTTTTTTGAAGCCTGGCGATAATGCGGTCCAGGTCTACCTGGTAGTTGTGCTTGGGGGCTTTCATGGCTACTCCCAGTCCAGCGTTCCAAAGGCGGTAATCCAGTAGCACAGTGACGACACCACGGCAAAACTCCCCATGACCGTTTTTTCTTTGTGGCTGGTACTAAAAAGCACGGTGGCTGTATAAAAAGTAAAGTACAGTGCAAAAAAGAAGGCTAGAATTTTAACGATGATAAAGGGGATGGTTTCGGGAACAACCTGCCCTGCGCTGAGTAGCACAAACAGCGCCACAAACTGCATAATGGTGGGCACCACAAAGGCTTTTCGAATTTCTTTGGGAACAACTTTGTGCCTTCCGTTCATGGCGTATTCGCCAAGAGGGGCACCGCACGCCAAAGCCACATTCAAAACAATGGCCGGCAAAAAGAAAATGGCACCAATAATAGATGGAATCATAGAAGAAAATATAAAAAAGACGCCTTCAGGTAAAGGAGGTAACCTAAAGGCGTCAGGGAGTGTTTGGGTACCTATAATATACCTTTTTTAAAAAGCTTTGTCTTGCCTCATTTGGGCCAACCTGTTTACTTGGGTATACAGTTCTGTATACGGAAACATGAAAAACGGTATTTTTAAGTCAAAAACGGCATTTTTTACGACAACCAACAAAAAAGAAGGTTTATGCCGTACACAAACATGAAACAATTAAAACAAAAATTTTACAAAAAAGGCTCCGTGTATGGGGTGAAAATCGGTATTTTGGGTCTTTCTAAAGGTGGTGGTCAGGCTGAACTCTAAAAATTTTTCCACAAAAACAGACTCGTTTCGTATTTGTATTTCGTTGCGGGGCTTGCAGTTAGGAAGAATAAAAACCAATTTGGCCCTGCTTTTTTCCACAGCGTATGTGCCCCCAAATTCTAGGTGGAGGGGGGTAAGCCCCTTTGAATCGAGGTGCTGAATTTTACCGCTGGCCAAAAAGAGGTATTGGTCCCATTGGCTTAAAGTTTGCAACTTTAAACTGTAATCTTTGCACTGGTCGTTTAACTCCATGCAGGTGGCTGAAATGCCAGTTTCAAGCACTGGTGGTCCAAATTGAATTTTTTGTTGGGCCCTGGCCGAAATGGAATCCCTATGCATTGGCGAAAGAATTCTCAAATTGGTGCTGGTGACAAAATTTAAAAGAGATGGGGAGGAGTAGGTAAAAGTTTGGCTGGCCCACAGGCGGTTCTTTATTAAGGTGGAACTTAGATTCGCCTGTGGGGGAATGTCATCTCCATGGGCGTATGCTGTGGTTTTCCAAGAAAATTTTTCATAATCCTTTTTGATATTTTTTTTAGAATCTGCTTTGGAATTTGCATTGGAATCTTCTTTATTGGAGCTGCTGTTTTGCAGCTGTATTTTTACAAGAGGAGCGTCGCCGCCGAATTTGTGCCACAACGATATTCTGCCATTTGGAAACTTTGTTTGTAACGCTCCAGAATATTCGATAGAATCAGAAGATTTAAAATGGGGCCAGTTTCTTTGCCACAGGTAAACATCGGCGGCGAAGTCTTTAAAAAAATTGGCGCCAGTTTGTATGGCGTAGTTTCCAGAAGTGTCTATGAGTGAGCCTATATAGAAATGACCCATGGGGTATCGAAGGGCGGTTCCCCAAAAGGTGTCTAGAGGAAAATGACTGTGAAGCTCCTTGGTGGAAATTTCTCCAAAGTAAGCTTCGGCTCCCTGGTTCTTGTAGGTTAAAAGTTCCTGCTTTCCAAGCTTAAGGTTGTAACGGTAAAATGAAATGTTCAGTTCGGTACGGTGGCTTTTCAGGTGGCCTAAAGAATCGGTTCGGCCTTTGTAAAGAACGTATCCACGAATGTTCAGTCCTTCTTGCTTTTTACCCCTTTTCACAACCTTTTGTATCTCTTCTCGTTGTGGTGCTTTTTTCGTTTTCTGGGGTTCGTTATTGGCGGCGTCATTTTCGATGGCCACGTTTTCGGAGGGATCATATTCGTCACAACTTTCCAAGGCGTACACTTCCGCCCGAAGGCAAGCTTCTTCCATATCGCCTTCTTCCAGCAACTGCAGCAGTTCCTCAGCCTCATCGGGGACAATAATTCCGTTGTCCCACCATTCAAAAACCTGGGCTTCAGAAATGCTTGCGGCAAAGGCCCCTGTGTAGCCTAAGGCACCTAGGGCAATAAGGATAAAAGTTAAAATAACACGCAAATGAAGAACCTCCTCTTACATAGACGGATGAAAAAGGAAAACGA
Organism: Fibrobacteraceae bacterium; assembly: GCA_021443045.1. Lineage (GTDB taxonomy): Bacteria > Fibrobacterota > Fibrobacteria > Fibrobacterales > Fibrobacteraceae > Fibrobacter. Next base: position 6,287 of record JABUUT010000041.1, on the reverse strand, counting down.
GTATTTTTGGTACATTTTTTCCTTCGGACGGTTTCATCCTGAAGGGCATAGCCCTGAAGGATCCAGTGAATGTCCATGCAAATACCAACAACTGATTACCGATAACCAACCACTATTTTTCACAGGATTTTACTGGTGCCTCCTTTTTTTCTAGATTTGTAATTATGGCAAACAGCAACTGGTCAAAGAAAAGTTTCGGACGTGCCCCAGCTCGTGCTGCCGACGCCGTTGGCAAAGATTTTGTTCCCCACCTTAAGGCCCGTCGCACCGAGTTCCCCCTTTTTGGGGGCAAGCGGGTTAACCCATCGCTCTCGGGCCTTGAAAAACTGCTTGGCTATTACGGAGTAGAGCTCCAGCCGCAAACCTTGGAGCAAATTTGGAAATACCACCAGCTTATTCGCGAGAACAACGACGACCAGGATTTAACCCGCCTCAATGCTTTTGAAACTATGGTGGAGCGTCATTACGCCGACTGCACCTTAATTAATGCCTTTGTAAAAAAATGGCCCGCCCGCATGATAGACGTGGGGAGCGGTGCTGGTTTTCCTGGAATCCCCCTAAAGTTGGTAAATCCTCAAATTAATCTTACTTTGTGCGAACCCCGCCCTAACCGGATAAATTTTTTGAACATGGTTATTGAAAAGCTTGGTCTTAAGAACATTGATGTTTTTGGCCACAAGGTTACCAGCCGCAGCATGACCATTCCCGTAGACGGCGTTATTAGTCGTGCCTTTGAACTGATGGAAAAGACATTCCCCCGCCTGGAAAATTCGTTGAAGATTGGTGGCCGTATGTTCTTTATGAAGGGCCCTGCCGCAGCCGACGAATTAAAGACCCTACACCCAGAAGACTTTGGATACAAATTGTTGGAAAAACATTTTTACAACATTCCCAACAGCACTCAAGAGCGAGCCCTAGTTATTTTTGAGCGTGTGGAATAATTTTTAGAGATGACCTTTTCTAAAGATTTTTTCAAATAAGGGGTAGCGAGGCTTGTTCAGTATAAAACTGAATGGCGTAATAATAATAACGTAGTACAGAGCCACAGCACACGCAATGGAGTAGACCATCATAGTGAGGGTAAAGAGAATAAATTGGGGGTCTTCGGGAGGATTGAAGGCGACCTTTGCCCACCACTCCTTTGCAATTAGAAATTTAAATGATGAAAATGCTAGTACTTGGTGAACTGCCAGCAATGCTAGATTGTATTTTACAAAGTGGGCAAAAACAAAATTGGTTATTCCACGGCTTAGAATGGTAAATCCAATGGACCCCAACAAGGCACAGGCCAAAGGCAAATAGTAGTTTCCATAGTTGGCGCCAAACATATCCAGGTGCAAATTGAACATGGTGGTATGGTTTCGAATATAAAGGCTCAAGAAAAATGTTCCCACCATTAGGGCTGCACCAACCAATAGTGAAAGCCAACGCCTGCTTATGAGGGGAGTGTAAATAAATGACAGACTTTTACTAGTAAATAAAAATCCAAAGTAGGTGAACAAGGTGCCAAAAAAGGCCACATCAATATTCCAGACCATGGTGGCTTTGGTGTGGCTGTTGTATAAAATTCCAAAGCCCAGAAGAAGGAATACGCCAAGGCCTGTGACCCAAATATTTTTTTTGAATTTATGATAAATTAAAAAAAGAAAAATATCGCTAAAGAAAAGAGCCGTAAGAAACCAAACACTAAAGTAACGAATTTGATTAATGGACTTGCAAATGTCAACGAGTAAAAAAGTCAGATCCCAACTTATGTTGTATATGGTTCTTATGATAATATCGAAAAGAGAACAGAGGAGGCCAAGACCAATACCTGGTATTAAATAGCCTTTTATTTTTTTAACGAGAAAGTCTCCAAGGCTGATGTTGTCGGGCTTAAAGGTCATGCCGTTCAAGAAAAAGAACAGAGGCATATGGAAGGCGTATGCAAATGAAATAACTACGCCTTCCTTGTAACCGTGTATAAAAACCACCAGCAATAATCCAAGGAACTTTGCGGTGTCTATGTATTGAATGCGTTTGTTTTCGGTTGCCATGAACGAACTAGAACTTGAACAGCATACCAAAGCGCATCTGTCCGTCACGCACGCCGTCGTAATCGCCTACATCCTTAATGGTGGCAAAGTCAAATTGCAGAACATCGGTGAGCATAAAGCCAAAGCCAAAATCCACTTCTTGACGCTTGCCAGTTTGGTCGTACAAGTAACCTAAGCGCAGGGCAATGGTGTTGGAATATATAAATTCCGTACCTACGTTAAACACGCCCTGCATCAAGGAATTTTTTGCTGCTGTAAGACCATCGCCACCCCGTTCCGGATTGACAATGGACTTCCAGCAAGCCTTGTAGAATGGCTCCGGTTTTCCTTTGGCATCGTCATAGACGGTTTCGCGGTTGTAGTCGGCAGCAATAACCCACTTGTAGTCGGTTAAAGACAACAGCTCGTAAGAGAGCCCAAGTCGCCATGTTAATGGAATGGGGTCTTCAATGCTCTTGTCTACATAGTAAACGCTGGGGCCAATGTTGGCAAGTACCAGGGCAAAATTCAGTCGGTCAATAAACAGGTTCTTCTTAAGAATGCCAATGTCAAATGCGTAACCAAAGGTGGTGGCCTCTTCTTCACCGGAGGCTGCTCCAGAGCTAAGGTCGGAGTAGAAGAACTTTACAGAAAGGCCAAGACCCCAGTCGTTGGGGAACCGTGTACCGTAGCTTAAACCACCTACAATTTCGGAACTGTTGTAGGCCACCAGGTCATCGGCATCCACATCGCCGCTTACCACTGTGGAACCAAAAGAAATAAAGTTCACCGATAAACCCAGGGTGCCCCATTCGGCCATTGGAATGGTCATGCCGCCATACAAGTGGTACAGGTCTGGAATGTTCAGAATAGGTAAAAGTTTTTCGTAGAATGCCGTAAGCTGGTAGTCGGCATCTTTATACTGTTCCATACCGTTGGCGGTGCTGAACCAAACGTCGTTGCCTTGAGGAAGAACGGCCCAAACCTTGTTGCTGGAAAGCCCGTTGCCAGAGTGGTAGTGCATCCATTCGTCATCGCGTTTTACACTGCCCTCTTCTTCGTCTGCGTTTCTTTCCAATTCAGCTTTTCTACCACTGGCTGTTGCATAATCGGGCAGGTGGCGCCACACGCCTTTGTCTGTAGCAATCCAAATGGAACCCTTGTGATCTACAGCAATATCGTTTACCACATTGTTTTCAAATTTTACCTGCTCCCACTTGCGTAGGTTAAAGTGAGACAATCCACCCTTGTGAGCGGCATAAACATGTCCGGAACTGTCTACAGCCAACACTGTAGGATAAAGGTCCATAACACCGTCTTCCTCGGTGAACAGGCTCCAGCGGTCTTTGTCGTTAACGCTCTTCTTAGGAACCAAACGGGCAATGCCGGCCCCCTCTACAGCAACAAAAAGTTCCTTGCGGGATTCGTTCCATGTTAGGGAGTTAATCTTTTGGCTTGGGAGAACCTTACCTTTTTGTTCAAACTGGCCATTGCGGTACAGGAACAAACCGTTGTCGGTGCCAATCCACAGAGAAGCACCTTGGTTTACAATGGAAGAAACTCTTTTTACACCCAGTTCCTTTTCAAAGGATTTCCAGCCCTTGCCATCAAAGCGGAACAAACCCTTAGGTGTACCTACCCAAAGTTTTTCGGTGCGGCTTTCGTAAAGAATGGCGGTAATAGAGTCTTTTACAACCAGGTTCCATGGCATTTTAACTTCTACAACCAAGGATTCGTCGGAGGCATTCTTAATGTCGTTAAAAGCCTTTACCTGACGGGTAAATTCATCCAGACCACGTTCGGTACCCACGTAAACCCGCACGGCGTCGCGCACCTTGGCGTTTCCCTGCAATGTAACAGAATGGTAGTTTACCCACTGTTCGCCGTCATATTTAAGAATGCCACCAGCAGTGCCTGCCCAAAGCTCACTCTTGGAGAAGAATCCGCTTTTGGTGCGGGATGCTATTTTGGTAAAGAAGGGAGCCTTCTTGGAATCGGCTGGGTAAGACATGCGCCATTCGTCTGCCAAGGGCCCAAAGGCCAGACCTGCCGGGTTGTAATACATGGCGGTAGCGTCGTCTGCCAGTGCCGCTCCGACTTCACCCATACCCAACTGGCGGGCACCTACAGGCATTTCGAGGGTGATAATGGCGGAACCAGCAGCCATGGCAATGGCTGGGGCAAAAAGTAGAGAAGCTAAAAGTGACTTACGCAAGTTGCCTCCAATCGGGAATGTCGTAACCGCTTCCATGAGTGGGAACCACTGCTTTCCAGCCAGACTTGCTGGGGTTTTCCCATGGCTGTTTTGGAAGGAGTTTGCAATCGCAGCCCAACACGTAAGGAGGGAGTATTTCTGCATGATTGCGAATTTGTTCACGAGTGATAAAGTTTTCTTCGCTTACAAAATGGCAGTAGTTTTTACCCTTGGGGCCCAATTCAATGCGGTAGGTGACGGTTCCATTTCGGTCGCCTTCGTCTATGGTACGAATGGTTTCTTCCATGGTGGCATTCCACTGGGCAAGCAAACTGCTCTTTTGATCGCTAGTTAAATTTTGGGTTTCCAGCCAAGCCTTTACCGATGTTTCGGAAGGCTTTACAGCGGTTAGAGATTCTCTGGCTGGGCGCACTACAACTGCGTATTGACCAGAAACGTCAATCACCTGCTTGGGTTCCTCTTTTTCGCTGGTACTATGTATAACCACGTATGCTCCGATAGCCGCGAGGATAATCGAAAGAACGATGATGGCGATTACAATGATAACTGATAGCATATTGTGTACCGTTCCAAAAAAATTCCTACTCTCAAAAACTAGCATTTTCTATTTTGCAAGGTAGGAGATTTTATGCCCAAATTAAAGATTTTTCTTGTACTGTTGCTTTCTACCCTCTCTTTTGCCGTTCCTTTTAATGTGGAAACCGTAAAAGAAGGTTCTGGTGAACCTGTTCGTGCAGGACAACTTATTAAGGTACATTACAAAGGCTACCTTCTAAACGACTTAAAAGAGGCTGCCAAGGCTGATTCCATAAGGGCCTTAGAAGCCAAGTCCCAGGTTAAGGGAGACTCTGCCTCGGAACCGTCCACCGAAATTTCGGGGCCCGTTCCATTTGGTGATTCCTACGAAGGAGAACCTTTGGAATTTACCCTTGGCATGGGGCAGGTGATTGCCGGTTGGGAAAAGGGCATTGCGGGCATGAAGCTGGGAGAGATCCGTAAGCTTGTGGTTCCTGCGGTAATGGCTTATGGAGAAAATTCCCTAGACGGAATTCCACCTAATTCTGACTTGTATTTTGAAGTGGAACTTGTGCATGCAGAAAAGGCTATGGAACCGGATTTATTTCCAAAGGATGTGAATAAATTAACTTGGAAAAATACGGGAAAGGGGTTAAAAATTTATGATGAGAAAGTGGGCTCTGGAAAGCCTGCCATAGTGGGCTCCACCATGAAGATGCACTACACTGGCTGGCTTGTTTCGGGCCGCAAGTTTGGAAGCTCCAAAGATTTGGGTAAGCCGTTGGAATCGGTGTTAGGTGCCGGTAAAATGATAAAGGGTCTTGAAACCGGCCTTGATGGTATGAAGGAAGGGGGGGTGCGCTGGTTTAGTGTTAGCCCAAACATGGGGTATGGCGCCACAGCCTATACCATGATTCCCCCTAATTCCACCTTGATTTTCCGTGTAGAAATGGTTTCGGTGGATATTGACGATGAAGTGGCTGCCAGAATGGATTTTTTCCCAGATACCGCTAGCCTGAAATTGGAAAAGGGGTCTGAAGGTTTGAGGTACGCCATTGTACAGAAGGGCGATACGACCATGACCCCTGCAGCGTCTGGGCAAAAGGCTCGTGTGCATTATACCGGATGGCTCACCAATGGTTACAAGTTTGACAGCTCCAGAGATAGAGACCAGGAATTTGCTTTCCCAATTGGCGGGGGCAAGGTTATTCGTGGCTGGGATCTTGGGGTTGCGGGCATGTATCCAGGAGAAAAAAGAATATTGGTGATTCCTCCTGGTTTGGGTTACGGTAGCCGTGCCGCCGGACCTATTCCAGGTGGCTCCACTCTGATTTTTGCAGTGGAATATTTGGGGGATTGATTCCCTAGCTTCAATAAAAAATCTTACCAATTGTATTGCAGTAAATTGATTTCGCCAATGCGAATGTGGAATGCGGTTCCCGCTATCCCTTGAAATTCCCAGTTTGGGCGACTTAAATCACATTTTCCTTATTTTTAGTTTGGAATAATTGACTTTAAAATTTATGAGTGTATTTTTCATA
>JABUUT010000040.1:7621-30465 GCA_021443045.1 Fibrobacteraceae bacterium | reverse complement strand
ATTCACAAGTGTTAAACTTGCTCAAATATAGTCAAAAATGTAAAACCCTTCAACAGTTTTTAACAAAAAATGTAAAAATCGTTAAATAAATAATCTATTCCATTTCAGCTGGAGTATTGTCATCTACAGAACAACCTGGAGCGTTGGGGTCTTCCGTACATTCATCGCTGGTACTAGTGGAACTACTTCCACTACAGGCCACTAGGGACATTACAAACAACATAACAAACAGCCAGGAAATTTTTTCTTTCATTTTAAACCTCTTGTTTATAAGGACAACTTTAAAGTACTTTGAGAGCACCTCCAAAAAATACAAAAAAGGCTACCTCAAAAGGCAGCCTTCTTTGAAACTCTTTCAAGAAAAAAGAATTACTTCTTCTTGGACTTCTTGGCAGTTTCCTTGAGAGCTGCACCAGCCTTGAAAGAAACAGTCTTGGAAGCCTTGATCTTGATAGCAGCGCCAGTCTGTGGGTTGCGACCCATGCGAGCAGCACGTTCCTTAACAGCGAAGGTACCGAAACCGATCAACTGAACATTGCCTTCCTTCTTGATGCCATCAGCGATTGCACCGAGAACAGCGTCGATAGCGCGATCAGCAGCAGCCTTGGATTCGAAACCAGCTTCCTTGTTGGCGAGAACTGCTTCAATGAGACCTTGTTTATTCATTTTTTAACTCCTTGAGTTAGGTTAAAGAAAAGTATGGCAATATTATACCTTTTTTTTTTGCCATGTGGTGAATGTTTTAAAAAAAAAAGTGAAAATTTTTTATTTCCCTCAGCCCTTTAAAATCAAGCCTCGGGGGCTGGTCCAACCTCTTTTTCGGCCAGATCATCGGCACGTTTTTGAATTTTTCTCATGTACACCAGACAGAGGCAAGTGAATGGTATAGCAACTAGTAACCCTAAGAAGCCCAACAACTTACCCCAAATTGAGACAGAGAGTAAAATGCCCACCGGAGGCAGATTCATGCTCTTTCCTATTACCTTTGGAACAAGCAAGAAATCCTCAATAATCTGCACCACAAGGTATATTGCAGCCACAATCAAGGCCACCTCCCAAAAAGGCATTCCCGTATTTAAAGCGTAGATTATGGCCAAAACAAGGGCCAGCGGAATAGTTGTCAGTTGCAAATAAGGCACCATGTTCAAGGCGCCACTGAAAAGCCCAAAGGCCACCCCCATGGGAAGCCCCATAATTCCAAAGCCAATGGAATAAAGAACCCCCACCATCAAAGCAACCAGCGACTGGGAGCGAAAATAAGTTCCCATAAAGCGGTCCGTTTCAGAAGCAAACTCCGAAGCCACTCTTTTATAGCGTCTTGGAATCATGCTCAACATGCCCGCACGCAACTTCGGCATGTCGTACATTATAAACACCAGATACATAAAAATAAGGGCTGCCGTAGAAAACCAGAACAAAACGGAAGTGGTCTTAGAAATAACACCCCAAGCACCAGGCAAAATTTTAGAAAGGGCTCCTTGGGCAGTATTCCAGAAATCCAGACTTTGAGCCGTTTCTGCAACTTGCTGCCACGATACCTGCTCCTTGATTGTTTCCCACAAGTCCCCAGGTAAAAAATCTTCCACACGACTCATCCAACTGGAATCGGTAATCATCTTTGAAAGCAAAAAACCCAAATAGTGAATTTCGTCTATTACTTGGGGAATAAAAATAAGTGCAGCAAGGCCCAACAAGCAACAGGCCCCCAACAAAACAATGATTACAGCCACAATGCGGTGCTTTACCTTTGTCTGTAATTTATTCACCAGTGGGTCGGCAATGTAAGCCATTAAAAAGGCCGCAAAAAAAGGAAACAGAACACCCTGCAAATAGTTCACCAGAAGAATAACCAAGGTAATGGCGGCTGCAATCAAAACAACCCGCATCACCCTATCCAAAGTCCACGCATTACGAAGCATTATTGTTTCTCCTGTATGCCAAGGGTTTTTGCCCGTATATTTTTTTAAAGCAACGTTCCAATTGGGCATCGCCTTTTACACCCACTTCCAAGGCTATTTCCGCCAAAGACTTGTCTGTGTGCTTCAAAAGCTTTTCAGCCAATTCCATTTTCACTTTTATTTCATCCTGGTGGGCCGTTTTAAGCCCCAAACTTTTACAACGAAGCAAATTGGCCAGCAAAACCAGGTACACAAGCAAAATAGCACCGCCCACACCATACATCAGTGAAATAAAACTTCGATTCTTGCCAAACAGTCGAACACTCTTCACCTCTATATCGTCAGGAATCCCCCTCAAGGCCCCTTCCCCATTAGCCACTTCAAAAAGCATGCCTCTATTAAAAAAAGTAAAGCCATCGTCATTGTCCATTCCATTCATGGCAAGCCACCAGTCAGGAACTTTAAAATCACACAAAGCGGCCTTGGCATGGGTAAAAGAGAATTCCACTGGAACCGCCTTGTACAAAGGCCGGTAGCTTATGTAGTCACCCTTTCGGGAATAGTCCGGGTCGTCTGTATGAATCCTCAGCATCACCGTTTTCATGCGCCCCGCCGTTACAAGAACATCCACAGAATCGTAGCGAGAAAAATCAAAGTAGCCCGAAGCGGGCCGGTTGTTTACCGACAAAAGATTAAAACCGATGCCCGCATAGGGGTACGCCACCCCAGAACGAATATTCACGCTGGAAGACACCATGGTGTCGGAAACGGAAAGTTCCGAAGTGGAATTGCCTTGAGAAAGGTTGTCCACCAATGGAAAAATTTCGTAGCCACCACTAGGAAAAAGCTGGATTTCGTTATTTTGAAAAGAGAGAAAAACAAAAAACCAGCCCAAGGCTACAGCCACAAAGGAAAACAGCAGCAGAAACTTATTCTTTAAGAGTGTCATGACGATATTTATGCCCACGACCAATGGCCACAATGGTTAAAAACAAGAATATAAATAACACGGTGCCAAAAGCCAGGTTGCTTACGCCCTTGGCCGTAATGCTTTTGAATTTTATGGAAAATTTTTTTTCACGGGGCTGGTTCCATCCGGGAGCAATTTCCAACCGAGCTACGGTCTCTTGATGTCGGCGATTCAGTTCCCGATCAACCTTGCCGTCTTCATACCAAAAATCTGGGGTGTAGAGGTCTTCCATAGGAATTGCCAGCCGTTGAGCCCCCTCCTTCAAAGGCAGTTCCTTCATCAGCAATCGAAAACTGCGAGGCTTCTTTATATCTGTAACATCAGGATCATAAGTCCAGACTTTTAACAACACCTCACTGGTTCCAAAGGCTTCCACATCCAAAATCAGGGAATCCACAAAGGTCCAGTTTCGGTAGACCATCTGGGAATCGGGGTCCATATTCCACAATAGACCGCACCAGGCAGACTTAGTGGTATCCGCCCCCAATTTGCAGGTAAAGCCCAGGGTGTTCTCATCCACTTCCATTGAAATTTCAGAAGTTCCTCCATCGGCCTGGTCGTCGTAGCCCAAGAGCACAACACCCTCTTGCATGGGAAAAACGGATTCCTCAAAATACCTGTTGGGAAGCATCCAATACACCAGCAACACCGAAAATGCCACAGCAGCCAAAATAGCGTAGGTCTTTTTCATTCAAACAACTTTTTAAAGTTAAGGTTATACTGCACCAAATCCAAAGTATCCTCTTCAGGAACGGCCTCACCCGTTAGTTTAACAATCAACCTGTCCAAAGCACGAATAAAGAAAAAGTGGTGTTTTTCTTTTTTGGAACTGTGGGAAGGGTGCTTTAGGGTGTGTTCCAGCAGATGAACCGTCTGCGATGGAGTAAAGTGAAAGGTTCTGCAACAAGTTGTTACCTTGCCAGGAAACCCATAGTCGGGCACGTTGCCATCCACCAAAGGCTCTCCATGGTCTATGCAGCAGGCTCCCGATGTTTCGGGGTCGGGCACATTCTTTGCCTTGAGGGCCAAAAGCCACAGTTCCCGAGTTTTATCAATAAGGTCTCCCCTAAAGGCCATGGTCTGGTCGCAGGGGAAAAAGGTGGAAAAGCACTTGGTGCAAATACGCAGGTTCAAGTGGTGGATGTCGATACAGGCCACAGGGGCCTTGCAAAAAGGGCAGGAACAACTCATGTACTGCAATATACAAAAAGCTGGGAGCATTGAGGTTGCCCCATGTGTCATTAACTATATTTAAGGCCATGGCAAAAGTTGTACAAATCACATCAGAAAACTTTCAACAGGAAGTTCTAGCGGCCTCCACCGAGAAGGCCATTGCAGTTTTATTTGTTTCGGCAAGGTACCCTGAGTGCGGAGAATTTTCCAAACTTATGGGCGGCCTTTCCACCTCCATGGACTTTACCCTAGGCGTAGTTAGCGTTGACCAGCAGGAAAATATGCAGCTGATACAGGCTTTTCGCCTTCAGTCGGTACCCGAAGTGCATGTGGTAAAAAACGGAGAGGATGTAGATGTTATTCAAGGCATTCTCAGTGAAAAAGAAATGAAAGACAGGCTTGAAAAACACTTTATTACCGACGAAGCCCGCCAGCGCATGGAAATAGAAGAACTGATTTCAGATAAATTATTCGACCAGGCTTTACCCGCCTTGGAAGCCGTTTTAACAGAAAACCCCAACGACAAAGGATACCAGTTGTTGTGGGCCAAGGCCTGTCTTGGACTTGGTGACACCGAAAAAGCCAGAGGCATTCTCAGCAAGTTTACCGAAGCCGACGACCAATACCGCACAGCCAAATCGCTGCTGGAATTTTTAGACTTTTACGCCGAGGCCTTAAAAAAAGACGTTCAGGGCAAAGAGGCCATTGTGTACCACCAGGCCTGCGTGCTAGCCACCGAAGAACAGTACGAAGCTGCTCTTCAGGCATTTTTGAACCTGGTGTACGAAGCCCCCCAATGGAACGACGGCGCCGCCAAAAAAGCCATGCTGACCCTTTTTGGAAGTTTGGGCCCAAAGCACGAATTAACATGGAAGTACCGTTCCAAATTGAATACGGCACTGTTTATTTAATGCCTAATACGGCTGTTTTTTTGTAAGAGATGCAACGAGCCCATTAAAATATTCTTATATTGAGCGCAATTATTTGTTAAAGGATAAAACCAGGGACTCGTTCCCATAGGAAAACGATATGAAAAAGATTCTGTTCCAGGACACCTCGTTCCGCGATGGTTTCCAATCTATTTTCGGAGCACGCGTATTCGCCAAAGACTTTATGCCTGCGGTGGAAGCAGCCGTTAAAGCCGGTATCACCCACTTTGAAGCAGGTGGTGGAGCCCGTTTCCAGGCCCTCTACCAGAACTGCGGCGAAGACGCTTTTGACATGATGGATGAATTCCGCCGCGTAGTGGGCCCAAACATCCGCCTTCAGACTTTGGCTCGAGGCATTAACGTGGTGGCTCTGGCTCCACAGCCTCGCGACATGATCAACCTCCATGCCGTCATGTTCAAAAAACACGGCATGACCCGTATCCGCAACTTTGACGCCCTCAACGACGTAAACAACCTGATCTACTCCGGCAAGTGCATTACCGATGCCGGTCTGGAACACGAAGTCGTCGTTACCATGATGGAACTTCCTCCGGGATGCACAGGCGCCCACGACCCTGAATTCTACGAACGCATTCTCAGAAACATCCTGGACGCAGGCGTTCCATTTGCTTCTGTTTGCTTCAAGGATGCCTCTGGTACAACAAACCCACGCAAGGTGTTCGAAACATTCAAGCGTGCCCGCAAGCTCCTGGGCGACAAGGTGGAACTGCGCATCCACAGCCATGACACCTGCGGTACTGGTGTTGCCCAGTATGTTGCCGCCATTGAAGGTGGTGCCGACGGTATTGACGTAGGCCGCAAGCCACTCTCCGGTGGTACAGCCCAGCCAGACCTGTTCTCCATGTTCCACGCCCTCAAGGGAACTGACTACAAGCTGGCTCTTGGTGAAGACGGCATTGTAGACGACCACATTCCAGAAATCATGGAAGCCAACAACGTTGCCGTTGAATGCCTCAAAGACTACAACTTCCCACCAGAAGCTCGTCAGATTACAACCGACGTTATCTTTAGCCCCATGCCCGGTGGCGCTCTCACAGCCAACACCCTCATGATGCGCGAAACCAAAACATTCCACCTGTTCCCGAAGGTTATTGAGAACATGAGTGAATGCGTTCGTCGCGGAGGCTTCGCTTCTTCTGTGACACCAGTGTCTCAGTTCTACTTCCAGCAAGCCTACATGAACACCATCAACGAAAACGCGGGCCGCGACCGTTGGTTCAAGATGACCGAAGGCTACGGCAAGATGCTCCTGGGCTACCAGGGTAAAACTCCTTGCGAACCAGACCCAGAATTGGTAAAAATTGCTGCCGACCAGTTTGGCATGAAGCCATTTGCAGAAGCCCACCCCGGCGTACAATGTGCAGAAGAAATTCTGGAACCAGGCATTCCAGCCGCCAAGAAACTCTTGGAAGAAAACGGCTTGCCAGTGACAGACGAAAACATCTTCATCACCGGCTGCCTCCAGACCAAGGCCGGCAACAAGGGCATTGAATTCCTCAAGGGCAACCGCCACATTGGCGTTCCCAAGAAAGACCCCAATGCCGCTCCAGCAGTAGATACCAAGAACATGAAGGCAGGTGCCGCAAGCACCTACCGCATTGCCCTTGGCAACCAGAGCTGGGACGTTCAGGTAAGCACATTGAAGTAATCGCGTTTTGCGCCATTACAAAAAAGGCTGTGGTTAAACCACAGCCTTTTTTGCATTTATAGGCACTTCTAAAAAACAAACTCTTTTCCCAAATACAGGGAACTCGATATCATGGTACCTAAAGCGACACCACCGTAAAACCCAGTAGGATGAGTATAAGTTAGTTTCAAAGAAGAAGGTACATCATGCTTCATGAGCATGCTAAATTCAAGCACAGCCTTGCCATACTTGGCATCCTTTCCGATGAAGCTACCGCCCCAAAGACTAACCAATGGAACAGCATCAAAAGAATCGTCAACATTATCGACAATCTTTTCATCTTCCAAGTCTTGCCGTTTGTCTTCATAGGAACCTGTACCTTGGTACACTAACAGGCCAGCGCCTCCACCCACAATGCCATATTTGCCAGGGGTAAAGTCTAAGCCCAAAAGTACACGCTGCTGCATGTTCCAAAAATGGTATTCCCGCTTTCCGCTTGGAGTATTTAGCCAAGCCACATAGGTGCCATAGCCCTTATTCGACATGTCACAACGATCATCGGTACAGTCAAATTCCGTGCTACCGCCAAAGGCTCCCAAGGCTCCATTAACAAACAGCGGTGAAAAGTCCCCTCCCAGGCGGTAGGTGACCGACACATTGCCGCCCCAGGCTTTTATGTTTTTCACATTTTCCGAGCCTTCGGAACTTGTGTAACCCACAAAGCCAGAACCATCTACCGAGAAGCGAGCTTCTTCATCGGTTCCGTTACTTCTGTGAGGTAGCGGCGAAGTCATCACCGTAGCTCCCATAGAACGCATTTCAGGCTTGACGCATCCGCCAAGTATCATAGTTGCAGTCATTGCAGCAACCATCCCCATAACCATTTTTTTCATAAGAACTCCTTGCTTAGTTCAAAATAAAATATACAAACTATTTTAGATAAATTCTACTAATGACACATTTTTCATTAGCAATCATGGATTTTGCACTAAGGCGATGCCCGCTTAAAGACTGAGCTGGCGTAAAATTCGTGTCTATAATGTCGGAAAGATGTAAATTTTTTACAACAATGCCATTTTGCAAACTTCCATTGGCCAAATTAGACTTTACATCATTTTTGGCATCAAAATACATTGCCGTATGCTGACAAGTTCCTGGGAAATACTCCACCACCAAATCGGAGTAACTGTCCAAAGAATACATCTGTTTCATGTCGACATGAAAACCATTGTAGGCGGGTCCAAACTCAAAGGATTGCCCCCAGCGGTTTTCATCATAAACACTGCTATACACCAATTTATCGGACCACATAATAAAGGTATAGTCGTTATTTGGGAAGATTTCCTTTGACGGTATAGCCATGGGCTTATCTTCAAGAACCTTGGAATTCACAACCAGGCGAGGGTTGGCTATAGAAACAATTCCTCCAGCCGAATTTAAAACCAAACGGAACCAGCGGTAATTTGCCAAGGCGCCCTTGGCAGTAGGCATATGCCAACGAACCGTATGAAATGCCCCATCTGGATTCACGCTAAGTTCCCCCATCTGAATTGGCATGGAAGCAATTTTCTTTGTCTTTTGAATCATGAGTTCGGCTTTCATCCAATTGGCATTCGGAAGGTCCACCTTTACTTCGGCCTCAAAAAAACTACCCTCCGGTATTTCGGTACCATTGTCAAAAAGAGCCGATTTATTCCAGCCTGCTGGTAACGAAAAGAACACCGTATCATCGTTTTCTGAGGCCTTATCGTTGTAATCATAGCGGGCGTAGGCAAATTTTTTTGACGATTCAACACCAGCGTTTTTAATAATGTCTGGCATAAGGCTTAAATCCATACAATTGGACTTAGGCGAAAACAGGCCTAAAAGATCGGGGTTTCGGAAAGTTCCCTTTGTAGAATCAAAATCAACCTTGGCCAACTCGCACATCACGCGCCAAATATCGGTTTGCATCCCCGAAACCACATTTTTATTTTTGCCAGACCCAGGCAATTCAATATGACGACCGCTAACAGCTTCTTCATAGCGAGGGTGGGTTTTATCTACTGCAAAAATAAAGGTTCCTGTGCTTGCACTTCCCGGTGATTCAAATTTTAAGGACGACCCATTTTCAGAAAAGGCGCACGCCCCACGAATGGCCAGATTTCCACCACATTTTAAATCCAAGGCACTAACAGTTGGAATAAAAGTGCTACTGGGTTCATACAAAGTATCTGCATCCCAAACCGCATCGAATTTTAAAGTTTTAAAGGTAAGGGGTCCAACACCAATCTTGTAACTTAGCCCCTCCGGAATAGCACTTTCCATACCCTCCCGCAAAGCCTCATAAATGGTCTTGGCAAAGGGGTAAGTACTCCCCTGCACAAAGTCCATTGAAGCGTTCCCCTTGCGGGTAGATGTGGTGTTGGAACTTAGATATTCGTACATGTGGTTTTTAGAGAACTCGCCATTTTCATTGTCGGAAGGCGACATTCGACTTTCAGCCCTACCCCACGTTTCACCGCTGCGAACAGCAGCCCTATTCAAATTAAAATACATGGAGTGGTGCTTTGGAATTTGCCCCTTGATTTGCCCCTGAGAAATAAGCACCGAAGGAAATCCCTTGTATTCTGCAGCCTTTCGATAATCTCCAAACAAAAAGCGATTGGCATCCATATTTAAAGGAAAATCATTTTTTGAATTTTTAGTATCGTAGAGAAGCAAATCCTTGGCACCATCTGCCGTTATCAAATCCTGAAAAGCTTCGGCGGCATCGGCAGAGCCTGTTTTAGCCCAAAAATCAATGGTAGCCACAAGGCCCCTAGGCATTACCGCCCCCTGATGGGGCGAATCCAGGGAAGCATACAAGCGAACAGGAGCGCTCCCGGCTCCACGGCTCTTATCATACAGGTAAGAACCATATCGACCAAGAATTCCTCCTTGGCTTATACCCAGCACTACAAAGCCATCATGAGCCTTATCGGGAAATTCCACCAATTTATTGGAATTCAAAAACTCCAACACCCCCCGGAACATTTCTGCATTTTTTTCAAGACTGTTCTGCACCGTTTCGGAAAACTGTACCAGCACCGGAGTATACCCTAAATTTGACAGCAGCGCTGGAATTCCAAAAGCATCGGTTTCCCCTTGATAGTCATCCAAAGTTCTAAGGCTGTCGGTGCCCAAATAAATTCCGTCAATTACAAAGAACGGTCGCTCCAAGTAAAAGCCAAACTTGGCAGAACTCATCTGCGGAGGGTTTATAAACCGCAACCGCACATGGGCTTTTGGGGCCGATTCACACTTGGCACCATTTTTGTCTAAGGAATTCTTCAATTCCGTAGGACTTGCAGCCGTTACGCACAAATCCTTATCTACACCGCTCGTTTTTTCTCCAAAGAACAAGTCTTTATGCCAAGCCCAGGAATTGCTTAGGCCAACCAAAGCAAAAAGCAACAAAAGCAACAGTTTTTTCATTATCTCACCTCCACATAAATTTTTTGCTGAACCGTTTTACTTCCTCTACGAAGCTTCACTTCCATCTTTTGAATTCCAGCCGATTCAAATTCAATGAGGCTTGTAGATTTTGGAGCCACAAGAGAACACTGGCCCGACACGCAAATTTCAACAGACGGCATTTCCCTTTGCGTGCCCACCACATAGTGGGGGTCGTAGTGGATTTTTATTCTAGAACCCTTAACATAGGAGGTGGGCAAACCAGCCTGCAGCAAATTGCCAGCCGCAAGCGTTTTTTCACGGCACAGAGTATCGTTGCAAACTTCGTAATCGTAATCCAAGTCGGCCACCAGCAAAGGAACTTCTCTATAATTTGTAGAAGCGCCAAAAGAGGCTGCCTCGTTAAATAAAGCCTTGGGGTTAGCTATTACGCTATCTTTTAAACGATGGCTGTTAATAAGGTAAGTATTTTTGTACCATAGCCAGCGTGATTTTTTTGGAGCCAGCGAATCGGCTGCAAGGCTCTCTTGTAGTTGCTGGTGTTCTGTTGTTTGAAGTACAAAATTAGCCCGAGAGAGCCCCTTTAGGGAATCTCGAGAAGACAAACTGTAATAGGCATTGGCCTCTTGCACAGGATTAGAAACAAAAATATTTTTTCGAGCCACCTGGTTAGGCAAAACCGAATCGTACTGGTACAAGGAATCCAATGACGAGGAAGCAGAATCAGTAGCACCTAAATCTGGTGTGGTTGAGTTAGTCAGTGAACCTGCGCAGCTCAAAGTAACATCGCCAATAAACAAGGTGGTGTACTGGTACTTGGGGACATCTATTAACCCAATACCCACTTTGGAAACCGTCATTGGTTTAGCGGTGGTAAAAGACGAAAGGGGAACGTCCACTTCTTTAGTCTGGTTCGCCACAAGGTTCACCGTATGCATATTGCTTTTGCCAAAGTTTCCAACAAGCCAAAGGCCCAATTGGGCATTTTGGGAAGTCCTCACTTTCATACGCAGGTTGCCGCCTTGCACCTGCACCGGCAAATTGTTAAACAGCAGCTCCCCAGTCCAGGTGCTGCGGGAATCCCGCATGCCCGATAAACGGACATAAGGCGGCAACAAGGAACCTTGCGCCCCCCAGTTTGCCGTCCATTCAGGAGCCTCCGGGAAAGTTCTGGAAGATTCCTCCATTCTTCCCTGAGTATTCCCCTGGCCATAAAGTACAACTTCTCTACATTGTTGGGCATTAGCCTGTAGCACAAAGGCACAGGCCATAAAAGAGACAATACGCCCACATATCCTACAAAACATAGGACCCCTCCATAAAAAAATGGATATATTAAAGGCAGCCACTTAGCCGCAAAAAAGAACTTTAAAAAAAAAGGTACATTCGCCATTAGGCGTCTGTACCAATCTGCATTTTAAAATTCCTGGGCCATAAGATAACTAAAAAAACAACATCTTGCAAATAAATTTTTGTTTACAAAAAAAATAAAGGAGGTTGGTGGTTAGTAATTAGCGGTGAGGTCGCGACTTCGTCGCTTTGAGGAATGAGGCCGTTCGCTACGCTCACTTTGAGCTCAAACCTCATAACTCTAGGCGTTTACGCCGAACCTCGCTACTGACAACCGACCACTGATAACTAATCACCGTTTACCTCATTTAACCACTGTGTCGCACCACGGCATTGCCCCGCTCAACAAGAAACTATCCAGTTTGTTATTTCGCGAGGCAGATGCCTTGTGCTTCAGCTTTTAACTACTAGCGTATGCAAAGGGGCGTTGGTGCACAAGTTTTAATAGTTTGTTGCATTTCCCATAAAACATTCCTATCGCCGCTTGCGTCACTTCGTTCCTTATTTCAAGCGGCTCCATCCATGTTTTATTCCATATTTATTTTTTCACAAGTTCTTGTCATCCTGAACGGCATACGCCGTGAAGGATCCAGTAGAATGGTCTCCACTAACATACACCACATGGATTCTTCGGTTGTTGCACTCCCTCAGAATGACACCGCCTCTTTTGTCTATAGGTGTAAAACACCGTTCTTTCGTCTATCGTCTAACCAGCCACTTCTCTCTTTTTTTACTATAATTAAGCCATGCGCAATTTATTACTTATCTTGGCTTTTTGTTCTTTTGCCTTTGCAGTGGAACCAACAGATTTAGATTCTTTGTTTCGCGGTCACGAATACAAACCGGAATTAAAATCTTCCCTTAGAGATACCACCACTTC
The DNA here is from genome assembly GCA_021443045.1 of Fibrobacteraceae bacterium. Lineage (GTDB taxonomy): Bacteria > Fibrobacterota > Fibrobacteria > Fibrobacterales > Fibrobacteraceae > Fibrobacter. Next base: position 18,182 of record JABUUT010000040.1, on the reverse strand, counting down.
TCAGGTTCCTGGAAAATCTCAAGGTAAGGCTGAAAAGGCTTCTGATGGCTACTACATGATTCAGTTTGAAGCCTTGGCTGATTTTGATGCGGCCCAGCGTCGCAGGGCCCAGCTCTCGGCTAGTACAGGTTATGCCGTCCAGGTGGTTTTTGATACCCCATTCTACAAGCTTCGTGCCGGTGGTTGGACTTCTAAAAAAGCCGCCGAAGACAAGGCCCGAGAATTATCGGCCTACAACATTCCGGCCTTTGTGGTTAAAATAAAGTAAGTGTACTTCTAAAAAATGAATTTTTAGAGGTGCCCGTAAAAGGGCTGTTCTAAAAATTTTATTCGACTAGGCCTAGAGCCTGCTTAATGGCAAATTCATCCATGGAGGCGGGCAGCAAAGCTCTTTCTTCTGGTGCCACATAAGCCAGTTTTCGTTCCAGGTCTGGGCGGTCTGCTCGGCTACGCAGCTCCACGGGTGCAGGAACGATGGGGTAGAAGAAAGACCCTGTTTTAATAAAGCGTTTCTTTTGCAAGCCTTGCTTAATGGCATCTGCCAAAGCTTGGCGCAGTACAGGGCCAGCCCTATCAATGTGGTGTAGTTCCAGCACCCGCTGCATGAGCAACTCCTCGTGAATGGGGCCTTCATGGTCTACATAGAACTTAATTTGGGTAATAATGGACGCTGCAGGCAATTCCGCAATAGGCTTGTCGTGAGGCGTTCCTTCAATTTTAGGGTGGAGTACCTTGTAAGACACCACAGAATAGCTGGGGGAAGAATCTTCTTCGCTGTTTTCGGATTGGTCTTCGTCAAGAGGTGGTGGTGCCACGCTCTGTTCAATGGCTATGGTTGCCGACAACTGTTCCGTTTCGTCTTTTTGGAACATGAACCAGAAGGGGAGCCAAATGTTAAGCACCTTCCAGCCTAGGCTCTTTAACATGGTGGGCCTGATGTATTCCCTATCTTCCACCGATTCTCGGAACCGTTCTATAGTGCAGTCGTCTTCGATCAAGGCCAAAAAACGTTTGGAGTTGTTGGCATCTACAATAACGGGGCCAACAGGAATTCCCCCTGGGGCAAAGTATTCTTCTATAGTAATGTGTTCTTGCGACAACGTGTCCATTAAGGGTTTGCGCAAAATGGAATCTGCGGAATGAACTGAAACTTCGGCAATGGTCAGCTTCTTTTGCAAATAAGAAATCCAGTCCCAGAACAGAGAATGCTTGGCGTGGGCCTGCTTAGAAATGTCGGATTCCGAAATAAAAACAAACAGTTCCTGTTTGGCCAAAGAGGTGCAGACTGCCACCTTGTGTTCGCCGGCGTAACCAGATGCTCCATCGGCCTCGGCACACACAAATACGCAATCTCTTAATTTATCTGTAGCACGTTCTGCGGTTTTTACATAAACGGCAATCATGGGGTTCTTTTGATTAAAGAACCTATCAACCGGGGAATCTTTGGTAATTAAAGCCTTAATGGCTGCTTCAATTTCGCGGCAGGTGGACTGATGGAAAGCAACAATGCCCAGTGTTTGACCAGGATATTTTTCGGCGTGTGTTATGGCAGCTTCGGCAATGGCCATAACCTTGTTGGGCACCACCTTGAGGTGCTCGCCCCTAAAGGCGTTTCTTGTGGGCTTGGGGAACATGCGCAGGCTGTGGTTGTACACTTTGTCGTTGGCAAAACGAATCAGTCTGTAGTCGCTAAAGGCCGTGGTAAGCCAAAGTTCCCTTGTGGGTATACCCTTGCGAAGGGATGCCGATAAAATATCTTCTTGGAAAAAGGCGGTATGATTCGTTTGGGGCTGCAGATAGCCGTCAAAGGGAAGAACCTCAATGGCGGGAGACTGTGGGTTGCCCATAAGAATCAGTTTGTTTGCTAAAATGAGGGATGGAAGAGACTCTACAATGGTGGTGCAGTCGGCATCAAGCAAAACCACCAAATCGTATTTTTCTGTTGGATTAAGAACAAAAGTTTCTTCCAGTGGAAGGCACCGTAGCAAGGAGGGGTCTTTTTCCAAAGCGGCTGCCACTTCACGGAAGTTGGCGTTGCAGAATTGGTCAAAAAGATTTTGGTAGTCCTTGCTCTTTTGAGTGCGGCCCTGAGGCGTTTCCGAGAATAAGTCGGGAACTTCTTTTGTGATTAAGGCTATTTGTGTGCCAGACCAATAGTGGGCATAGGCTTGCACAATGTCTTTGCTAACTTTGTCGCAATCCTTAAGGTATTCGGCCAAGGATTTGCAGGGGCCCTTTTCAATTTTGGCAATGGCAGAGGTAAGCTGGATGTGTATGTTCAGGTTCTGCCAGTTTTTGTTCCAGGAAATAATAATGTGGTGCCATGCGTCAATGGGCATGGTGTCTAGGGGCTTTTCTAGTTGAAGCACCGAAGCCACATGGCGTATGGAAGCCTGAAGCGCCTTTGTTGCTGCAGCGTAATCTTTCATTTGTTCGTATTTGTCTTTGAACAAATGCCACTTTTCCAAAATGAGCAAAAGAATGTCCAGTTGCCTTGGGTTGTCTTTAAAGTTGTCTCTAAAGTTGTAGATGTACTTGATTTTTTGATCCAGTTCAACCCAGTTGGATTTTTCGTACAGCCAGTCTTTACCTAAAAGGTGGTTCCCTAACACGGAGGTGTCTTTGTAGATTCGCTTGTTTTCTTGCAGCTCTAAAAGGGTATCTATAAGGTCTAGCAGTTTGGCGTCGGAGTCTACGGTTTTGGGGTTCTTGATAACCCTCATCAATTGCCGTTTGGAACCGCGGTAACGGTCCGAAAGCCCCTTTAAGGTGGCTTTAAGGCTGTCGGCAAATTCTATGCGGGCGGCGGCCACGTTTTCATCTACAGCATCTTCTGTATAAATGTCGGAGGTTTGCCTGCGGTAGCGAACCCAGTTGTCGCCCGCTTCGGGCAAATGCTTTAGGCTGTCTTCGTAGGCGGCCCAACTGCTGGAGCGTAGCTCCCAGTTTTCAAAAACAGGGGTGTTTCTGTTAAAATTCTTGATGATTAAATCTAGAATGTCGGCAAGACCGGCCAAATAGATTCCCGTTGGGAAAATGCCCGCCTTGTCGATAAGTTCTAGAAGGGGCTGCAGTTCCTGTGTTTTGGCTGCGGCGGCTTCCACTTCTTTTTCAAGAGTCTGCTGTTCTTCTTTAGAGAGGTGTGGGACGTTAACACCCCTAAAGGCCTTGCGGGCTTCTACACCCTGCTTGTTAAAGTACAATGCGGAAACCAGCTCCAAATCGGCCTTGGTGGCTCTGTACTCTTCGTAGTTTAACGCTCCCACTTCCTGGAATATGGATTCTGCAAACTTAGTCTTTGTGGCGGGGTTGCGAGAAAATTCAGACAACAGTTCCGACAGGGAGGTGTTGGCTGGCTGGATGGTTTTGTTTACAATGTGGGAGTAGTTTTTAAATCCTTCCCGCATTTTACGCAATTGTGGCAGTAGCTGCTCTCTTTCGGGACCGTTGAATGAGCGGAACTGGGGCTTGAATGTATTGTTGAAGCAGAGCTGAGAAACCTTGCGACGGTGTACCACCAAGGTTTTTTTGCCGTGGGCTAGAGCCTCGGCTACGATGTTGGAGGCCACCTTCATTTTTTCGGTGCCTGGCAATGTTTGCAAGGCAAAGGCTCCTGTGCTTCCCAGCAGGGCGTCTACGGCCACCTTTGTGGTGTGAGAATCTATGGGGTATAGAAAATAGTGGTCTGTAGGGTCGAACACCTGGTCTAGGGATGATTCCTCAAAAATGGATTCCTGAACCTGAAAGCCCTCTGTAGAAAGAACGGGTGCAATAAAGGGGTTGGTGTCGATTGTTTTTTTATCGCTCCAAATATCCCTTTCAAAGTTCTTTTTAAGAAGAAGGGAGCGGGTGTCAAAAAAGGCGAGGCATAGACCGTGTCGTGTAAATTTCCAGTTATGTTCGGAGGCTATGGCCTTTTCAAAAAGTGAAAAATACAGAAGAATGCTGAATTGGCCATTAATAACGGCATCTTCGGCTTTTGGCAGATTCACTACATCTTCCAGGCGTTCTCGGAGCACCACATTTTCTATAGGCAGCTTGTTCGATAATGTGAGGCTTTTCTTTTCCTGGTTAAAATTCAGAGGAACCAGCAAACTGGGAGAAAGGGCGTTGCCGTCCCATTTTAGGTAGCCCAAAACCAAATAGAGGTCGGTGGTACCAAAGTCTTCTTGTTTTTCCTTGAGAACCGTAACAAACTGGTCTTCGGCGGTAGCTTTTTGTTGGGCTGTAAAAGTGGCCGAAACAGGCAAAAAGCTGTCCAAAGTTTTTTCTTCTTTGGTTTGGGTCCATTTTTCATAGAACAGATCACCGGCTTCCAATACCAGAGGACTTGTAAAATCACTCTTGGTAGAAAAGTTCAACAAGCGGTCCTTTGATTCAAAGAGGGCTGCTTCTTGACGGATATTGGCTAAAATGGAAGTAGGTGTAACTTGCGGCATAACAAGAATATACCTTTTTTTTGGGGTATGAGAAATTACAGGGAGGCAATAACAATGGAAATAGCCCTGTCTAGAGAGAGGGGTTGGGGTGTTTCCTGCAATTGGGCTTCGTAGCATACTAGGCCAAGCAATGCTTCGGCGTTTATCCCCCCATCTTTGTCTTGACGAATGCTGTGGGCGAGTTCCCGCTTGGACAATTTTTTTCCGGAGGCGTCTACAATGAGGGGGTGGTGGTAGTAAACAGGGGGCGTGGGCCTTCCTAAAACATCCATGAGGGCTATTTGGCGGGCTGTGGAATTTCGGATGTCCTCTCCCCGAACAATGTGGGTAATGTTCTCGTCTATGTCGTCGCAACAAACGGCAAATTGGTAGGTCCATTGATTGTGGCGGTCTTTTATGGTAAAGTCTCCGCATTGTTCGGCGGGGTTCTCTTGAAAGGAGCCCAGCCTTAAATCGTTCCACTCAATTTTTTTGTCGGGACAACAAAATCGAAGGGCGTGGGGGGTACTAAAATCAAAGGGTTGTGGGGAGTTTAAAATAAAACGGCAGGCTCCCTGGTAAATGATTTCGCCAGTTTGGCTTATGGGGTTTTCTTCTTGCAATTTTTTTCGGCTGCAGGTGCAGGGGTACACCATTTTTTTTTCTTGCAACTTTTGTAGATAATGCTGGTAAACTGAATCTTTTTTACTTTGTATGCTATACGTTTGATGCTTAAATCCCAGCCATTCCAAGTCTTCTTTTATTCCCTTTACATATTCTGGCCGCATTCTGCTTTGGTCGTGGTCTTCGATGCGAAGGTGTACGTTAAGGTTGTGTTTTTGGGCAAAGGCCCAAACATAGAGTGCCGAAAGGATATGGCCTCTGTGAAGATACCCCGTTGGGCTTGGTGCAAAACGAACATTACCCTGCATGAAAAAAAAATACTAATTTTTAAATGCATGAACGGGATAAGAAAATTCTGGACTAGTTTAATGGTGGTGCTGTGCAGCACCGTTGTTTGTGGTGCACTTGAAATTGTAAACCCTGTGTTTTACCCCCAGAGTACAGTGGTGCTGGGCTACAGTCTTAATTTGGATGATGATGTTTATTCTGGCGATGTGGTGGGCTCTGTGGAATGGGCGGTTACCCCTCGATGGAGCTTGCTGTTGGCTTCATCGTACCGAACGGTGAGCTACCTGTATGAAATTTCTGACTTTGAACAGGTTCACGAATATATGGATCTGGAAACAGAGGGCTTTAACCGTTCCTATGTGGGCTTTAAGTACGCATTTTCCAAGTATGCTGGCTTTGAATCGGTGTTCCGGTCTAGGGCGTTTGGAGGCGATACCAAGGAACTGTATAATGGATTAAAATCCAGTTTGCTGCTTTTTATCCCCTTTTCCCAAAGGGTTTTTGTGGGGGGCTCTTTGGAGTGGACAAAGTTTTTTGAGCGTCATAATTTTGAACCAGGACGAGAGCTTGGGGGGAAACTTTCTTTGGTGTGGCAGCCTGGGCGGTGGCGCATTGAAGACGTTATTTTATTCAGAACCCGATATGAAGATTCCCGCAATTTGAATCTAAATGAGTATTATCAAAAGCAGAAGGACCAGTATAATGGGGTAAAAGTTCGGTTTGCGGTAGAAAGAAAATTTATCAGTGACCAAAACCCATTGAGCTTGGGCCTTGGCTACCAGCTAAATCGGGGGCACCTATTTGGTCGGGAAACTGGACATTTGATGGATCTGTACTTGAAAAAGAATTTCTGACGAATTCCCAATGAGAAAAAATAGTTTATATTCTAAGGGATGCCTTCTTGAGAATGAATTTTGAGAAGGTTGCCAAATGTATAACTGGAGTTTTTTTATATGAACCTCGCTAGTGTTTCAAAAACTTTTTTGATGGTATCTTTGTTCCTTGCCTCGCTGACTTTTGCCGACGACATTATAGCAACCACCTCCAATGGTTCTACTGTTATTCTTCATGAAAACGGCCGCTGGGAATATTACCAGAACAATGCGAAAATTCGGGATGTACGCCCCGAAGCTATTCCCGAAGATGCAAAATTTCAGGTGACCGTTTATTACGAAAGCTTCGACAAACTGAAGAAGAACAAAAGGATGGAGCTTGAAGGGCTTTTGGCTACCGAAGACGAAATTAAGGACAGCCTTCGGGCTCTTCCCAAGGGTGGCATTCTCTATTTTCAGGTTCCTACCAAGCAGTTGAAACCTTCTTTGAAGCGGGAATGGACATACTCGGTTTTCACAGGTGGCAAAAAGCCCATCTTTGAAAAAATGGCTATGGAATCTGATGCCGTAAAAAGCGATTCCAAGGACTATTCCAATTTAATGGTGGTTCCTCTGTTTAGCCGCATTAAGGGAAAGGCGATTAAGGCCAGAGTGGAAAACCGCAAGTACCACCAGACTTTGGATTTTGATGTTCCTGTGAATTGATAATGCGTTTTGCTGTTGTTGACTTAGAAACTACGGGGGGCACTCCGACCCAAGGTCGTGTTATGGAAATTGGCATTGTGCTTATGGATGGTGTTGAAGTGGTGGATACCTACCACACGCTGCTGAATCCTGGCCAATCCATTCCGACTTTTATTCAAAACCTAACGGGTATAAGCGAAGAAATGGTGGAACACAAACCTCAGTTTTCTTCGGTGGCCGAACATGTGGCCAGCCTTTTAAAAGACCGCATTTTTGTGGCCCACAATGTGCTCTTTGATAGCAAGTTTATGCGGGCCGAACTCAAACGCTGCTGTATTCCCTTTGATCCTCCAAGGCTTTGCACCGTAAAACTATCGAGACGAATTTTTCCGGGGCTTCCCAGTTACAGTTTGCACAAATTAACGGAAGCTTTGGGGCTTCCTGATTTTAACCACCATCGAGCCTTAGACGACACTTTGGCGGCCGCTGAAATTTTAAAGCTGGCTATTGGCAAGGTGGGGGAAGAAGGCCTTCGCAAAGATATCAAGAATATTTTAAAGGGCAATTCGGCTCATTGTTTGTAGGGACCTATGGGTTGACAAAACAAGAGCAAAAAAGCGCACCTCCGGAGAAGTGCGCTTTTTTGAGTGGGGCCTCCCGGACTTGAACCGGGAACCAACGGGTTATGAGTCCGTGGCTCTAACCGATTGAGCTAAAGCCCCTTTGTTAGACTGTGAGCACAAAGATAATAAAAGATTTTGATTTAGAGGCTCAGTTCCCCAAGAATCAGCAAATATTTTGAAACCGTCTTGTCCCATTCGTAGTGGAAACCGTCGTAGGCGTTGTGCACCACTTTGTTCCACATGTCTGACTGGTCGTGGTAGACCGACATGGTATCTTTGATTCGGCGTAAAATTTGGTGAGGGGCGTTGGCATCGTCTACAAGGAAGGCGTTGGCGTAGGGAGCCTTTTCTTCGTTGTGGTCGGTAAGTAGGCTGGCTATGCCCACGTTGCGCCCTGTGAGGGGAACGGTTCCTGCGGCCATGGCCTTGAGGATTATGGAGCAGGAGGGTTCATTAAGGTTGGCGGCAAAGAGCATGTCGCTTCCGGCCAAGGTGTTGCGCAAAATTTCGATGTTCTTAAGGCCCATGCCTTCGAGAGGTTGGAGCCGCATGGTGCTGGGGTACTGGTTGGAAACGTCTTGGTAGTAGGCCCATTCGGGGTGTTCCGGAGAAATGCCCACAATCAAAAATACCCTGAGTTTGGTGATTTCAGACAGGATGGTGGCCAACGTTTCGGAGGTGTTGCCCGATTCTTCGTCTAAATGTACATACAGAACCAGGTTGCCGTTAAACTGGGTTTCCAGTTGTTTCTCAAGGTCGTGGCGTGCGTTAAGCTTGGCTTCGCGAATGGGGAGCTTGTTTTGGTTAAAGTCCCAGGTTTGGTAGCTTACGCCAAATTGTACGCCAATGAGTTTTTCGGCATTGTGGTTCAAAAAGCCGCTGAGGCCCCCGGCCAAGTTGGTGTTGAGCATGGCATCGCGGTAGCCTGGAGAGGGGAAAAGTACCTTGTGGGAGTAGCAGATTCCAGCTTTTAAAAGACTGACCTTGCCCCAAAATTCATAACCATCCATATTGTAGTCTTCCCTGGGAAGACCGATGGCTTCGATTTCACCGGACTGGACGTGGAAGTCGTAGGTAATATTGTGGATGGCGAAGAAAAAGGGTATCATACCGAATTCGTCTCGGTATGTGTTGTGCGCCAAGGCACCCACTAGGGCTCCGCCCCATTCGTGGGCCAAAATGGCGGTGCAATTCATGTTGATGGCTATGGTATAGGCCAAGGAAGCCGACGAAAGAAAGGCGAAGCGAAGGTGGTTGTCTCCGTAGGGCACATCGTGGGGCGGCCCGTAAATCTCGGGCCTGCCAAAGTACTCTTCGTTGTATATGTAGGTATTCAGAGGGTCTTTGGGGGATTTCCAGACTTCAAAGGTTTTACCCATGAGCCTTTCTACCCCTGTGTAGATGCACTGGTAGTCTTGTACGTCGCTCAATTGGCTTTTGTAGAAGGGGCTGCATGTGAGAACTTTGGCGCCAGTATTAGCAAAAGCCTCCGTCATGCGACTGACGGCGGTTGCTAGTGGGCTAGGTGTGGTCCACCTGCCGGCTTCTGGGCTTACGACCAAAATTTCCATTTCTCAGCGCCACTCCAAAAAAAAATTTACCAATTCTAATTGATAAGTACAAATTTATTTAATTAAATTATAAAACCAAAGGCTTGAATTGGAATTTACCGATAAAAGAGGTGTTTTATCGTATAAATTTCGTTATTTTACAGCCTATTTCTTATAAGGAATCAAAAAATGAAGAAATTCTTACTATTTGCCTTGGCAACCAGCGTGGCCTTTACTATGGTGGGCTGTAAGGGTACAAACGAAAAACGCGGTGACGAACACCTGGAAAATGGCCGTTTCCGCAACGCTATTAACTCCTATATCGAAGCTAAGAAGAAGGGTAGCGTTTCTGATGAATTTTACGACAACTTTACCTTGGCTCTGGTTCGCGCAGCCGACATCGAAGCCAAGAAAGACGTCAATAGCGATTTGCTGAGCGGCTATTTTGAAAAGGCTCAGGCAAACATTCCTCAGGTAATGAAGAACGAAACCATTCAGGAGTATGTGACTACTCTTGCTACCATCGGTAAGAATCAGGCTAGCCAGGATGGTGTAGACTATGGAACCATCATCAATGCTTTTGCCAAGCTGGATACAGCGCTTTCCGTAGCCAAGGTTCGTGGTGCTGGCGAAGCTCAGGTTAAGGCTATTCGCACTGAAGCCGAAAACAACTACGTTTCCAAGTCCCTTCCAGAAGCCTTGGAAGAATCGGACCCAGTGGTTTGCGAATACCAGCTTTTGAGAATTGCAGAAATGGCTCCAGAAAACGCAAAGATTAAGGAAGCCCTTAACAAGAGCCGCAAGGGTACCCGTGGTTACTTCCTCATCTTTGGTGAAAATATTTCCGATGCAACCGGTAAGAACCGCGTGGACAAGTGGGGCTATGTAATGGCTATGCCTGTTCTTAAGATGAGCGGCACCTCCCTTTCTGGTCAGCTGCAGTTCTGGGCTTCTACTGGCAACAACACTGAACTGGACCCTGCCAAGATTAAGCTTGTTTCTACCACAGGTGAAGAAGTGGGCACAAAGCTCTCCACCGGTTGGTGCGAAGCTGAAGTTCTCGTGGGCAAGAAGGGTGATGAAAAGATTGAAAAGAAGAAGCAGAACTTTAAGGGCAAGGGTAAGTTGATGAACGAATTCCTCTGCTCCGTAGATGTTTCCTTCTCTTTCCCAAGCAGCTTTGTTCCTGACTACATTGAATATAAGGACGAATACGGCATTGGCCGCAAGTTCCTGGGTCAGTAATTTTAAAACTGTACTTTACACAAAAAAACGCCTTGCTTTGCAAGGTGTTTTTTTTGTGGATGGAATTTGGTGGCTGGTGGTTCGTTATTAGTGATTAGTTTTTAGTAGGTAGTTTTTATGCAGATTCTTGTCATTGCGAGGAGCGTAGCGACATGGCAATCCAGGGAATGTGGCAAGCGGTTGGTAAACGGTTGTCGGTGATTAGTGGTTGGTGGTTGGTGGTTAGTGGTTAGTGGCTGGTAATAAATAGACGAAAGAACGCTGCGCTATAGACGAAAGAGGTTAGACTTAAGGAA
>JABUUT010000040.1:0-7408 GCA_021443045.1 Fibrobacteraceae bacterium | reverse complement strand
CGCGAAATAACAAACTGGATAGTTTCTTGTTGAGCGGGGCAGTGCCTTGATGCGACACAGAGGTTAAATATGGTGAACGATAGTTCGTGGTTGGTAATCAGTTATCAGTGATTGATATTTATATGGATATTCTGTGGATCCTTCACGGCGTGTGCCGTTCAGGATGACAGCACATTAACCATTAATAATTGGTACCACATTCCCTGGATCCTTCAGGGCTATGCCCTTCAGGATGACACCGATTACTGATAACCGATAACTGACAACTTTATTGGATTCTATCGTCGCGCTGCTCCTCCAGAATGACTCTCCATTAATCATTAATCACTTATCATTAACAATTAAACGCATTCCCTGGATCCCTCACGAAGTTCGGGATGACAAGGCGTTAATCATTTATCATTGACAATTTTAGATTCGTGGGATTTTCTTTGTTTTGGTGGTAATCCGTTGAACGCGGGTTGTTTTTCCCGTATTACGCTCAATTCGAGGGATTCTCTTTGTTTTTTTTGTTTCGCGTCCAGTGTGAGGATTTTTTCTTGCTTTGGCAAGAACCCATAGCAAGAAACAGGCCGCAATAGGGGCTATCACATTCCATGGGGCGCTGTAACGAATAGATCCTGGAGTAGACATCCACAGATACACTAACACAATGTGCAAAGAGTAAACATCAAGGCTGTGCTGCCCGATGGTGGTGGTTGGGCGAAAATCGAGGAGGTTGGGCCATGTTTTTACAACAAAGTATATGATATATACAAAGGCCAAAAAATTAACAAGGCGCAGAGGGCCTACCGATTCTTTGGCAATGAGCATGTTGTTGGGCAAATGAATAGGAATAAACTGGTGAGACCACAAAAAACAAAAAATTAAAAACAGACCCACCGCAGGAGGAACCAGATATTTGCATCGTTGCTTTGCTTTGGGTGGAATGGTTAAAGGCCCCTTTTTGTACCAAGCCACAACAGCGGCTCCTGTAAAATAGAGGAACTGCCAACCAAAGGGGTCAAAGAAACCGTGATTTATCCAAGATGGGAAATTGCTGTTGATGGCTTCTCTTAAACCATACTGGGCCGCAATCCAAAATGCAAAAGAGGTGAACCACAACATTACCACATCGGTTCGACTTTTAGCCCTTATAAAATAGGGAAATACCAAGGAGCCTATTAAAAGAAAAACCACGTACAGAGGCAAAACATCCAGCCATTCTGGCGTGTTGATTAACAGCATGCTCCATACGGCAGCCTCTGATGTGTGCTGGTAAAGCATGGAAAAGTATTTGGCAATGTGGTGGAGAAAGTATTTTGCTGAAAAGGCCATGACCACCAAGGTTACCATGTGGTAAACCCAGATGCGGGCCGCTCTTCGTGACATCCAAATTTGGCTGGGGTCTTTGGCTTGCTTGCTCGTGGCCGCCAGCATTCCTACAAAGCCCGAAAGGAAAAAAAAACCTTCGGCTGCACTGAAGAAGCCGAAGCATTGGTAAAGATAATAAGATAAGGGCCGGCCAAAATGGTCAAGAGTCATGTGCAAAAGCAGCAACCCTCGAATGGAGTCCAAGGCCCTGATACGCATAGGCTTTCGTTTGTCTAGAATTCAGCCTTTCCGCTGATACCCATGGCAAAGTCGGTGTCGTTATTATCGTCAAAATTGTATCCCATCCAAATAACCACTTCGGTGTTGAGGGTTGGATACACATAGAAGGAAAGACCACCATAGTGGGTTTCGTCTTTTTCGATGTTGACATCCACATCTCTGTATTCGTAGTTGAGACCCAGAGTTAGCTTTTTGTGAAGGTTGAAGCTGGGCTCAATGGCAAAGAACTGCTGTGCGTCTGTCATAATTTGTGGTGCGGCTTCGTAGTCTTCGTCAACAATGGCGTGGAAGAAGGTGGCAGACAGGTTGAATACGGCGTAGTTCATGCTGGGTTCCAAAAGGAAGGAGTGAACGCCGTTGCCCTTGTACGGGTGGAGACCCCATACGGCATAAACGCCATAATTGAATTTTTCCAGGCTCTTTGTATAGTCGATTTCGGTACCGAGAACGTAGGTGTGGCTACGCCCAATGTGATCACCGAACATCCAGTCTAAGCTTGGGGTGATTACAAAGTGTTCGTTAGTGCGGTTAATTAGAGGAAGACCGTAGGTGGCAAAGAGGGCCATGGAACTTTCGCTGTCTTCGGAGGCTCCAAAGTAGAGCTTGCCCTGGCCATACTTTTCGTTGCCCACTTCTACGCCTATGCCGCGGAGGCTTTCTTCACGGACAATAACGGCGTATCGAGAAGGGTCGCGCCAAAAGTAGTAGTTAATTTGGCCGGCACTGTAGGTCATGTCGCCGAAGATGATTCCAACATCTGGGGTGACGTCCCAGCGTAGTTGTGCTCCGTCAAAGTCAAAGGAGTTAAAACGTCCGTTACTACCCATGGCTGTAGAGCGAGCTAGACCATGGCGGATTTCGGAAGCCTGAACGCTGCTGTCGGCACCTACGTACGTGCTCTTTGTGGTTCCATTTACAATAACGGAAACATTCTCGTCAAGTTGAGCCTTTAAGGAAAGGTCTATGTCTTGGTTTGCGGCGTTGGTGGGGTCAAAATCTTCGTTAAAATAGCTGGCGTAGTCCAGGTTCACGTTACCGTGTACTTCGATTTCGGCGGCTGTTGCAAATGCAGCTGCTGTCAGAAGGGTTGGCAATAACAGTTTGCGCATAATATTCCTTTAAAAGGGATTTAATCAGTTTTGCCAAGTAAGATAGAAATTTATTGTGAAGAAAACCACATGGCAGTAACGCGAATGTGTATAATTTGGTAAATTTGCATATATTATTCAGGAGCGTTATGATTTTGGTTGGTCGTTTTGTATTTGTGCTGACGGTGTGCTTGGTGGGTGTTGTGGGCTCTTTTGCTTTAAGTGCCGACGAAGCCATGGCGAAATCTAAGGCTTGGTTTAAAACAGGAAAAGCCTGGAGCCTTGATTTTAAGCTGCAGGTTTTTTACGCCGATTCCCCAGATATTGCCACACAGCAGGGGCGTTTGGTTGTGGCCGAAAAAGACCGTTTTACTTTGTCTCTACCGGGTATAAAATTTTACAGCGATGGTGAAAGTTTGTGGCAACACAATGTGGAACAAAAACAGGTGCTCATTAAGGCGGTGGAGGATTTGTCGTCGGCTTTACACCCTTCCGAACTTTTATTCAAATACCTAAACTGCAAGGCCTTGGGCCTGGGTGAGGGGGAATTCGCTGGAAAGAAACTTTGGGTGCTTAAGCTGGACCCGGCCAAATATGCAGGTCAGTTTAGCCAAATGGAAGTGTGGCTTTCACAAAAGGATTTTTCGCCGGTGCGGCTGTTTACGGTAGACCCTAGCGGAAATTCTTCTTGGTACAACATAATCAATTTAAAAACAGAAAAGAACATTTCGCCGGACTTGTTTAAGTATAAGACCATACAAGGTGTAGACGAAATTGACATGAGGTAGCGGGAATATGGGTAAAAGATTTTTATCGATAATGTGCTTTTTAATGGTGCCTCTGTTTGGTGCCGAAGTGTTGGTGAGCAACTATGTGTTCTCTGTTTCTCCTAGTGCCAAGGATGGAGCCTTGTGGACTTTTTCTCGAGGTGATGTGAACAGCGGCGTTTCTTTGCTGGAACTAGGCGTGGGGAATGGTGGGCGCATTCAGGTGAAAAATTCTACGCAGAATATTTATTCCGAAGAATACTCTTCTTTGCAAGACCACTTTTTTGTGGATGTTCTGGGGGAGCGTCGAAGGGTGCCTACAACTTTGGCGGGTGGCTTGGGCTGGTTGTTGCCCATGTTTTCGGAGGGTAAGAACGGAGGGTACTTGACTCCAGCAGGATTTGTTTCTGTTCGGAACGAAAAGAATTTGGTTGAAACGCCGATTGATTTGCCCGAAGCGGCGGAAGACATGGACTCTGCCATGCTGTATGCCATAAGCGGGTTTGCCTACGATTCCTCTGCCAAGCAGTTGTGGATTGCCCGCGGTTCCCTAGGTTTGCTGGGTTTGAATATTGCAAAGAGCGCCAATGATCCTAAGGTGAGCCAGTATGTGTTTAATAGGGAAACTAAAACATTGGATACATTGAAGAATAATGGAAGCATTAACAGCAAGAAAAACCCCTCGGTGTATGCCGTGGCAGTTCACCCAGAAACAAAGGATTTGTGGATGGGCTGTGAAAAAGGTTTGTGGGTACGCTCTGCCAGTGGAAAATGGAGCGGTGCCTCCAAGATTCTGGATTCGGCTCGTGTGACCGGCATTTGGATGGGCGGGGAGCCTTTGCAGATTATTGTGGAAACATCTTCTCAGGGAAAAGAAAGTGTTTCAAGTGGGTTGTATAGATTAATGGAGGGTGGCAAGGATTTTGCCAAGGTGGATTTTTTGGATACCGCAAAGAAGGCTCAGAAAAAAGACATTTTTGACAGCCGGGACTATACGGTGAGTGGCGTAGCCTTTATAGGGAAGCAAGCTTTTGTTGGTGTGCGTGCCGTAGGTGGTTCCGAAAGTGGTTATTTAAAACTGGATTCTTTGGGAGCTGGGGCTTGGGAATCTGAAGATGGCAGTGAATGGCTTTTTGGCTTTAAAACTGGAGCCACCGATAGAGATGCCATTGTGACCTCGATTGCCTCTTTTCCTTTAGACCGTAACACCATGGGCCTTGCCATAGCAACTTATGGCAACGGGGTTTCTGTTTCGGCTGATACAGGGGCTACCTGGACTCCAATACTGAACTTTGCCAATGTGGGTAAAAATTTAGGTTCCGTTAGAATGGTTCCCTCCGTGATTACTGCTGGTGGAGAATCTCTGGTGTCTTACAAAGTGGGCAAGGCTTCTAAAATTACCATAGACGTTTTTAGCTACGATATGCGAAAGGTTCGCACCATTGTAAAAGATGCACCACGGGATGCAGACGCTGCCCGCAGTTCTTTGGCTAAGGAAGATTTTTGGGATGGCTACGACGACAAGGGGCACCCCTGTGTGATGGGTATTTACTATGTGCGCGTCAAGGATAATCATGGTCATATTGGCTGGGGCAAGGTAATGACCTTGGGAGGTCACAAATGAAAATTTTGAATTTTGCTTTGGCCGGTTTTTTACTCACTTCTTCCATGGCTTTTAGCTTTGATAGAAAGGCGACCTTGGGAAGTTTTGATGGCTTTGTGGAGCGTATGGGGGCCTCAACTCGCGAAATGGGGCGGGGCAACACCGGTAGCGCCGATACTTCATCGATGCCTGGAGCTTACTGGAATCCGGCTATTCTTGGGTTCCGTCAGAATATAAGCTACACCTTAAACGCAGACAAACGGGATTTAGATCGTTTGGGGGGTGCTCTAGGTATAGAAGGGTCTGTGGGAAAACGCATGGGGGTTGGATTTGCGGCTCTTTACCGCGGCGATTTAGATTTTGAAGTAATCAATGACGATGACCAAACGGAAGGTACGGCAACGCCTTACTTTACCATGCTCTATTTGGGCTTTTCTTATAGAGCCACCCGCAATGATGCCTTGGGACTTTCTTTGTCGATGGGCTACGACAATTTGGACGTTTCGGAGTATTACGATGATATTGAAATGGTGGATGGGTACCAGAGCCCAGTGGTGCTGAGTTTTGGCTGGCTTCGTCAATGGAATAGAAATTGGTCTTCTTCTGTGGTTATTCGTAATCTGAGCTTTAGTAAGAATTTGTCTGCAAAGTGGACTAGAAACCCTAGCACCGATAATTCTATTCCTTCTAGCGAAGGGGTGCGGCCCAAGGTGCTGCAGATTGGTTTGGGCTACCGTTCCGAAATTTTGGGCAAGCCTGTGTATGCCTGGATGGAGGCTTTAGATTACCAGGTGGCCGATACTTTGTTGGCCTTTGACCCTGATTTGCATGTGTGGACTGGCCGAGTGGGTTTTGAGTGCGATATTATACCCAATGGCACGGTTCGAGTGGGTATGGATGGCTTTGACTATTCGTTGGGCTTGGGTTATAAATTTAACGTGCGTATTGGAAAGAAAAAATACCCCTTTGATGTGAACTATGCCTTGGAATACGAGTCAGAGGCTGGGCTCTGGAACCCTCTTAGTTTTGGTGTGAGAGGCTCCATTTGATATCAAGGCTGATCCTGGAAAATGCCCGCAGTGTAGGTGGGGAATTTGGTTTTTCGCCGGGAATCAATGTGATTCATGGCCCCAATGGATGCGGAAAAACAACTATTCTAGAATCGGTGCATTTGCTGTCGCAGGGTTTTTCGTTTAGGTGTAAAGACTTAAAGGAAATGATCCGCTGGAACGAAGGGGAAATGATTCTGCGTGGGGAGTTTGAATCGGAAGAAAACCCATTAGAATCTGAAGAACACACAGGATGGGTGAGGGGTGTAAAAGTGGGGCGTAGGCAAACTACTGCCCGACAGAATGGAGAAAATCTACGTTCGGTGGGTTCTTTTTTTGGAACTTGTCCGGCGGTAGTCATGGAGCCTTCCGACATAGAACTTTTGCGGGGGGCTCCGGAAATTCGCCGCCGATGGTTAGATGAAATCCTTTGTTTTAGATCGGCGGCGAATACGGATTTGCTGCGGCGGTACAAAAGAGTTTTACAGCAAAGAAACCAGTGGCTGAAGCAGTTTAAAAATGAAGGCTCCTCTGTGGGAGGCGAAGATTTATTCAATGTGCTTACAGAACAGTTGGTAGACTTGGGGGCCCGAGTATGGTTGGAGCGACTGAATTTATCTCGTGAAGTTTCTCCCATTATAACCAGCTACTATCAGAAACTTTCCAATGGGGTGGATGAAATAACTTGCCAATACAAAAGCTCCATTTTAAGCCGCGTAGAAGAAAATTCTACAGACGACCTTTTGGAAATGCTGCGGTTTGCTTACGGAGGCCGCCTAAAGGAATTGGAACTGGTGGAACGTTTGCAGGGTATAACCATGAGCGGCCCCCACAAAGACGACTTGGCCTTGTGCGAAAGTGGCTATGAAATGCGTTCCGTAGGCTCCCAGGGGCAATGCCGGTCGGCTGCGGTGGCCATGCGCTTTGCCGCAGTGGATGTGGCCATGCGTTACTTGAGTAAACCCATTCTACTTTTAGACGATATTTTTGCGGAACTGGATGTGGACCGTAGAGATGCGGTGGCATCACTAATAAACGAAAAAAATTGTCAGGTGCTCATTGCTACTCCACAGGCAGAAGAGTTGCCCTTTGGGGCAGACACGTTAATAAAGTTATGAGACCTCCTGAAAAATGGTGGTTGCAGCGGAGCTGCCAGCTCTTGCGACTTGGAAGTGGGCCTGTAAGCCCGCCTGCGGCAGGCAGACCATTCCATTTCACAAGTCTTGGCGAGTTGTGGTAAACGGTTGTCAGTTATCAGAGGTGAGTTCGCGACGGTGTCGCTTTGAGGCGTGAGGCCGTTCGCTACGC
>JABUUT010000003.1 GCA_021443045.1 Fibrobacteraceae bacterium | reverse complement strand
GGCGAACCCTCTTTCCCTGGGAGCAAGGATTCTCGTTTCGATGGATTTTTTGCACAGGCATTAAGGTTGCTATGAATATGTTTTCTAAAATAAAATCCCTAATATTTTTTACACCATTTTTTATAGCTTTTTCTTTTGGCTATGCCCAAGACAGTGGCGTTGGTTTTACAAATTCGGCGGAGAACGCTTTTTCTCATTTGTATGTATCCTTGGAAGGGGGCGAGGTTTATCCCTGGGGCGAATTGATTGATGCTGTGGAAAATTCCCTTTATGGAGGCATTGGTGTGCGCTATTCCTATTGGGAAAATGTAGATGGAATTGTCTTGTTTCACTACTCCTATTTTAAACCGGTTCGCAAAACAGAAATTGATGGGGCTCATCAGTTTTCGGGTAAACTGGGCCTCGATTGGAGTTTAAAATATATTCGCCCCATTATTTTGGGAGCTGGCTTTGCTTGTAGCTGGGCTCGTGCCGACATGGAGGACGGTGAAGAAATTGATTTTAAAAGAAATTTGGGGGGAACTTTGGTTGATAATGAAACAGAGTTTGGGTGGTTTAGCCGGATTAATGTGCCCCTGTGGAATTTTGAAAAGATGCGCATCGGGTTTAACTTGCTTTGGGAGCAAATTTGGACTTTACCGAATAGATCCAATATGATGACCGCAGGTGTTTATGTAGAAAGGAAAATTTGGTAATGAGAAAATTTTTGTTGACGATGGTATGCCTGCTTTTTGTGCCTTGTGCTTTTGCACAGGTTAATGTGGAAATGGAGGGCATGGAATATGAAACTAGAGCCGATGGAACTTTTTTAATTGCTGGCCCCACATTTTTTTTTGACAGAATCCTAGGTGCAGGCGGTGTTCACAGCGAAAGTGAATTGTGGTCTTCTTCAAAATTAAGGGACCGCCTTCTTTTGAATCGTATGTCGGGAACCCCCTCCTGGACTCCTCTGGCTGCTGGAATTTGGATGAAAACCGGCAACGAATTGGGTGACATGATTTATCAGAATTTTAATGACACCCAGCATGAATCAGGTATAGGTAATAGGACACCTATTTTGGAGGGCGGTTTTACCACACCTTCTTTTAAGGGGTTTTGGGCAACAGCCAGGCTTTTTCAGGACGACCATTTTTCGGATAGAACGGGTGCGGTTCGAAAAAAGCAGGTAGATGATTCCTTTGCCTTTTTTGGTGAAAATTGGCCTTTCTTTAGTACAGCCTATGGTGGGCTCGGCTTTACAAACTCCTTTGTCAATGCATCTTTATTGGCTGGTGAGGAATATCTTTGGTATTATTCAGAATCAAACATGTGGATTCCTGTACATTACAAGCCAAGAGTGGAAGGCCGCCTGGATTTAGGTCATTTGTTTATGACGGTAACATACCAAGACGGGTTTTATCAGAACAACTGGGATAAAGAAGAAGGGCATCGCAGAGAAGTTGATTATAGTGCCAAATACAGTTGTGGGGAATTTTGTAGGAATTCTGTGATAGGATATTCTGTAGGAATTGCCTATAGAGCCGTGGATGATTCTGGCTATGTTTATTCTAAACTTAAGGATGGTCAAGTTTATTTTCCTTTTATAGAATTTCGTTTGCAGCCTGTTTCTCGCCTAACGGTCGATGTGATGTTTGGTATTAATGACCGGGACTGGCTTGTTCAGGATAGTACTCAATATGGTATTTCTGCGTTTCAAAACTTTGGCACTATTATTGGTATAAAAAATATTTCTGGTTCTCGGTTGAATCCGTTAGCTGATACAAAGGAATTTTATAAGAACCATACAATTGATTTGACAGCCAATGGTCAAATGAATTTAATTCAAGGCTATGCTATTTTGGCGGATACTATTGGGAATGTTGTGCTGGGCGGTAAGGGCAGTTACTGGGCTGAGCATGGTGCAGAAACTTTTGAAGTAGATGGTTACGATGTCTTTAAAATTAAAAACGAAAAGGGCGAAACCAGGAGCATTGATACACGTTATGGCAATGTCTCCAGAATAGAAGATTGGATAAATGGGGTTACAGGAGAACTATGGATGGATTTTGGGTATAAAGATATGTTCAAGTTTAATGCTAGTGCAGGTTTTGAACAAATTAGCGGAATCATAGAAAAAGCTGAGGTTGAGCCTGTGGAATTTTTTGTGGGCTTTACGGGGGATTGGCTCATTAATGGCTCTTTCCGCATTTCCCATTCTATAAAATACCGTAGTGATGCGGGCTGGAATTTAAGAACCCAAGACCCGTTGACGGTGAAAGGCGACTGGTATTGGGATGCTACCTTTGAACAGCAGTTTCCCAAGTATGGAATATTTTTGTCTGGAACCTTGCTCCATGTGTTGGCTGACGAGGTGGTGGAAGTTCCTAATGGAGGATACGACCGTTTGCGCTTTATTTGTACTGCGAAGAAAATGTTTTAAGGTGCGGTTGCTTTAAAGAAGCTTAATGGCTTTTAAACTAAAACTGTTGGCGAAGGCGGTGGTGGCCTTCGCTTTTTCTATCCAGCGAAATTCTATATTTTGTGGCAGGTCTCTTTTGCTTATAAGGCATTTTGTGGTGGGCTTGCTCATGATAATATGAAGCACATTGGCACATATTTTGTGAATGGTTATGCTGTGTCTAAAAGTCCCTAGATAATTTGTTTGTAAAATATGGTCGGTGTTAAGGTATTCTTCGACTTGTGGGGGTAAAGTGGTGTCGTTGCCTCGGGGCCTTTCAAAGTGGGGGAGCACCAGTTGGTTGTTTAAAAAATAGTGGCCTCCTTTTATGCCAAGGATTTTTCCATCGGAAGATTCTACTATCAGAATGGTTCCATTCCAGTTTTTTACCACATGTTTTTTTGAGGGTGGAAATTGGGATGTGGTTTGAGTTAAATTAGCTTGGCAAATTTTTTGCAGAGGGCAACTGTGGCATAGAGGATCGCGCACTTTGCAAACGGTACGGCCAAGTTCCATTAAGGCTTCGTTGTTCAGGTGTGCTGATTTTGCTGCGAAATCTTGGGCGTGGCTCCAGTAAATTTGGCTATGCTCTTTAGAGGTGGGTAAAAAATCAATACCCCAGAGCCGCGAAAAAATACGAATCAAGTTTCCGTCGAGAATGGGTTCGTTTTGGTGGTAGGCCAGGCTTAAAATAGCTCCCGCCGTGTATTTGCCAATGCCTGGAAGGTGTTCGAGCTGTTTGCGATTTTCTGGAAACTTTCCTCCAAATTCATTGACTATGGCATGAGCGGTTTTTAAAATATTTTTTGCTCTGGAATAGTATCCTAGACCCTGCCAGTATTTTAAAACTTCCTCGTCTTTTGTGGTGGCTAAGGTTGATACATCGGGAAATCGTTTTATCCATCGGGAAAAATAATCTATGACTGTGGCAACTTGGGTTTGCTGGAGCATGGTTTCACTGATCCATACAACGTAGGGATCTCGTTTGCTGCTTAAGTCTGTGGGCCGCCAAGGGAGAGAAACCGCATTTTTGTAAAACCATTGGTGCAGTTTTTTCAAGGTTTTGTTATCCATGAAATTTGCCTGCTATGGGTAGCATTCCTTCATCAGTTTTCTGAAGTAGTCAAATTGAGCCTTGGTGGAACTTTCCATGGTGTATTTTTGGCTGCGTTGATGGCAGATTTTGCGCATGGATTCGTATGCTTCCGGCTTTTCTAGCTTAAGTTGTCTACATTCTTCTAAGGCATTAAGCCATTGTTCTTCATCAATGGGCAAAATTCGGCCAGCCTGCTCGTCTATTACAATATCGTGAGGGCCGCCGTAGTTGCTCACTAAGGCAGGCGTTCCTGTGGCCATGGCTTCGACCACCACATTTCCAAAGGTATCTGTGGTGCTTGGGAAAAGGAAAAAGTCGGAATCGGCATAGAGGGCGGCCAGGGTTTCACCACCTTGCTCTCCTGCAAAATGTACGGATCCGTCTCCTTCAAAGAATTTTTTAATTTCTTCCAAATACCAGCCATAACCAACGTACATCAGTTCCACATCCTTGTGCTTTGCTGCAAATTTTTTCCATACGTTGTTTAAAAATTCCAGGTTCTTTTCTTTTGAAATTCGCCCGATAAAGGAAAAACGCACCTTGCGGGAAGTGTTGTTTGTAGAGATGGCTGTATTGCCGACACTGCCAGAGGTTTCTACGGGGCTGAATTTTTCCCAGGTTCCCTTTCCTCGAAGTTCTGGGGAAAATTTTTCAAGGGGTAGCCCCCGGGGTAAAATTTGTACCTGGTTTTCTGGCACTTTTAATTCGCTGGTCAAAATTTTGGCATAGTCTTCGCAGGGGCTAATCACAGGCCGGGCCATGCGGTAGAACACCTGCATAAGCCAAAGAACGTAGGAGTGCATCCACTTGGCTTTTACCAAAGTTTTTGTGTAGGTGGGAACATCGGTGCGGTAGTGGCTAAAAACTTTTATACCCGCCACCTTTGCACAGAGACAAATCAGCCATGCGCCTGGGCTAGGAGTTTCTAGTTCAATTAAATCAATGGGATAGCGCTTTAATAGCCGTAGCGCAGGCCCCACACGAGGAATGGCAAGTTCGCTGTTGGCGTACCCCAGCTGTTCCATGCTGAACATGCGGGGCAGCAGAAAGCAGTAGCTGTTTTCCACTACGCCGCAGGGCCGTGTGTTAAATGCGTTACCTGCAAGGTAGGCGGTCATGCCGTGTTCTCTCATATAGGGAACCACGTTGCGCAGGTTGTTCGCAATGCCGTTGGTTTCGTCCAGACAGTCGGAATAGAACAGCACGCGCACATCATCTTTGGGGCGATTCTTTCGCTCTTTTTTTAGATAGAAACGTAGCTTTAGCAACTTGGGAATATTCAGAAAAACCGAACCAAATACGATAGGCGGAATCCAGCAGGTGCGAACATTTCCAGGAGGCTTGTGCTTGATGCCATAGTATTTGCGGAAAGTGCTGGTTACAGTGCGCCCAAAGATGGCTGGTCGACTATCTAATTTATCGTTAATCTTGTGCTTTGTTGAATTTGACGCATTCGTCATATTTAACTCCTTTGCCACCAAACATGTCTAGGGCACTGCCGATGGTGAGGTCTATTTTCCCGTTCGAAATTTCCTTACAGCGTTTTAAGTCGTCTAGGCTTTTGGCTCCCCCAGCATAAGTGGTGGGAATGGGGCTGTATCTTGCCAAGAAACGAATTAAATCTTCATCCATTCCCTGCTGCTTTCCTTCCACGTCGGCAGCATGAATCAAAAACTGGTCGCAGTAATTAGCCAAGTCTGTAAGGGTTTCTCTGCTAATGGTTATGTCGATAAGGGTTTGCCAGCGGTTAATGGCTATGTTCCAGATTGGCTTTCCGTTTTGGTCTAGGCCGGTGCGTTTGCAGCTGAGGTCAAGAATAAGGTGCTCCCTGCCTGCCGCATTTACAAGTTCTTCCAGCCTTTTTCTGTCTAGTTTGCCTTCTGGAAAAATCCAACTGGTCACAATCACATGGCTGGCCCCTGCATTAATGTATTTGGATGCATTTTCGGCATTGATGCCGCCGCCTACTTGTAAACCGCCTGGATAGGCGGCAAGGGCTTCTAAGGCGGCTTCTTCGTTGCCTTTGCCTAGCATAATTAAGTGTCCGCCGGTTATGCCGTCTTTTTTATACAGCTCTGCAAACCAGGCTGGGCTACGGTCTGTTTCAAAGTTTGTCTTGAGACCTGCACCACTATCGGTTAGGGAGCTACCTACAATTTGCTTTACTTTTCCGTCGTGGAGGTCTATGCAGGGTCTAAATTTGGTCATTAGTCTTTTTCTCCTGTAATGCTCCAGTCGATTTTTTTCCCATTGCTGCCATCGGAACGGCCCCGGTAGAACAGAATTTCTCCTGCTACCATTTTCATGGCTTTTTTAGCGAGCCATCCGTCTACTTTGTCTAATATGCTGGCCTTTTGGAAGGGCTTTTCTACATCAAAAGAAAGGGGAGGAACATCTTCGTTCCAAGTGATAATCAATTTTTCTTTTGGAAACTTTTTTCCGTTGTAGTCACTGGCCGATTCAATATTTGCTCCATCTTGAATGCGCTTGGGAGTAATCACTTTTACTCCGCTACCATCATTGTATAGGGCGTAGCCAATAAGTTTTCCTTCGGTGCTAATTGAAATTCGCCCAGCATACATGGGGTTTTGAGCGTTGGTGCTAAAACAAATGGAACGCACTGCAATATCGGTGGCCTGCACGGTTTGCCAGTTCTGGTCCATATAGGCGTATCCCTTTACGGTAAGGGTGTCGCTGTTGTAGCCAATTTTGCCACTGACTCTGCCGTAGGGAATGTGAACTTGTTCCGAAAATTTGTTTCCCTTGATGAACCATGGCATTTGGGTGTAATTTTTTCCAGGAAGGGCACTGTCGAATTTAAGGTCTAAAAAGAATTTACCCCCTTTGTCGGCTGTAAAGAGTACCCGGTGGTTTATGCCTGGGGCGCCTTCCATTTTGTATTCGCCCTTAATGTCTATGGTGGCGGTGGCTTTGCTTGCCTTGAGGCGTTCGGGAGGGTACTGGCGGCCTACGGTGTAGGTTTTGCCGTTAAAGTTCCAAAAGGTGAGCTCGCAGCCAATTTTTGGGCCGGTGCCAGGAATGTAGAGGGTGGAGTAGGAAACAAAGGCTCGGGTTCCGTTGTCGAAAACAAACTGGTAACTCCAGGTTTCGTTGAATTCCTTTGTGCTTGGGGTATGGGGGTAAAAGTCGTTTGCAAAAGAAAAGGACACCAACGCAAAAAGCAGTGCCACCACAACTATTTTAAACCTGTAAACCATAGCCATACATATAAAAATAAAAAATTAGGCATAAAAAAATAGCTGTAGTTATCGGAAAACTACAGCCTTTTATCGGTTATAATAGCCCTTTGGTCGTTTTATATTGGCAGGTCTTTGCCCATGCCCATCTTTAATTCAGTTCTTCTGCGCATTACCATTTCGTTGAATAAATCTGTAAGGCTATCTTCCATGCTGATCATAGGCTTCCAACCTAAACTGGTAATTTTTGTTGGGTCGCCAATTAAAAGAGGAATGTCGTTGGAGCGTTCGTGAGATGGGTCGTAGCGGAAGTCTACACTAACGCCGGCAACGTCCACCAAAAGTTCAATCAGTTCACGGAAGGTGTATGATTTTCCACAGCAAATATTGTACACCTCCCCAGATTCGGCGGTGTTTAAAATTTGAATCATGCCTCTAGCCACATCGCGCACGTCTACCACATCGCGGCTAACATCGAGGCTGCCGGAGTATACCACCGGTTCGGTGCCGTAATGCTTAATTTTTACAAGTTGGTGTGCAATGGAAGGAATTAGAAAACGACGGCTGTGGTGGGGGCCTGTAAAATGGAAGGGGCGCACAAAGTTAATGTGCATGCCGTAGGCATTAATAAACTGGTTGCCTAAAAGTTCCATGCAGGCTTTAGATGTGGCGTAGGGGGTTAGCGGATTTGGCTTGTCGTCTTCTTTGTGCAGGTAGGTGAGCTGCCTGTCGGTTTTGCCATAAATTTCACTGGAGCTTAAAAGCATTACTTTCGCTTTTGGGGCGGCCTGCCGTGTGGCTTCGAGCAAGTTCTGGGCGCCCAGCAGGTTGATGCTTAGGGTTTCGTAGGGTTTCTGGTAAGAAATTCCCACAGAAGACTGGCTGGCCAAATGATAAATGTGGCTAGGATTTGCCTTTTGAATGACTTCAAGTAAATTCTTGTAGTTGAGCAAATCGCCTGTAAGGTACTGAACCCCTTCTACCTTTTGCCAAGGTTGCGGTTGCTCGTTGCTGAAACTATAAAGTTCGTGGGCTGTGCCTACTAAACTTGATAGAATATGAAAGCCAAGGGCACCAGTACCCCCTGTGACCAAAATATTCATATTATAGCCTCCCAGGCTTGATTGATAATATCTTTTTCCACATTGCAGACTTTTTGTACCGCGCCGATTTGGGTGGGTAAAATGTAAACGCGAGTTCCTTTTTCTGCCTTTTTATCTACCGACATGGCATTCCAGGCCGATTCCACGTTAATGTTGTATTTTTGAGGGAATCCCAAAGCGTTTAAAAGCTTGTTTTGCCGTTCTTCGGCATCTTTTGTTAATTTATCCAAAAGAACAGAAGCTCTTGCAGCCACTCGCATGCCAAGGCTTACGGCAATTCCGTGAGAGAACATTTCGTAGTGGGTCAATTTTTCAATGGCGTGCCCAAAGGTGTGGCCGTAATTCAGAATGGCTCTTAGGCCTGCTTCTTTTTCGTCGATGCCAACCACTTCGGCCTTAATGGAACAGCTGCGGTATATGAGGTGCTTTAACACTTCCAAATCGTGAGCCTTGATTTTTTCCACATTGTTTTCGATGTAGGAGAAAAATTCTTCGTCATAAATAACGCCGTACTTTACAATTTCTGCAAGGCCTGCTAAATATTCATTCTCATTTAGGGTGCTAAGCACAGACATGTCGCACACCACAGCCTCAGGCTGGTAGAATGCTCCAATCATGTTTTTTCCTTCGGGGTGGTTTACGGCAACTTTACCACCCACGGAACTATCGACCATGCTAAGCAAGGTGGTGGGGAACTGAATAAAGGGAATGCCTCTCTGGTAGGTGGCGGCTCCAAAGCCGGCCATGTCGCCCACAACGCCACCGGAAAATTGCAGCAGGCAGCTTTTTCGGGTGTAGTTTCTGTGAAGCATAAAGCTGTATAGCTGATTCAAATTGTGGAGGGTCTTGTTTTTTTCTCCAGCCTGAAATTTAAATACGGGGCAGCGGCCACCTTGCACTCGCAAGGCTCCCAACATATTGTTTTGAGCCTTTGCAATGGTGGTGTCGGTACAAACCAGAAATTCATGGGATGGAGCTAGGCGTAGGCCTTCCAGCAGGGCTCCGGCTTCTGGAATAATGTTGTTCCCAATAAAAATGGGGTAGCTTCCGCCACTAGATGGCCTTACCGTAAGTGCCTTATTTTTCCAAAAACGCATCATTTGCATAATGCGCCCAATAACATAGGTTTCTGTAAGTTCGTTGGTGCTTTCTACACTAAAGTCGGCGCAGGCGTAGTTGCCTTCACGTTCCTTTAGCATTACCTTTATTTTTTCAAGGCGCTCCTGATCGTCTAGGTTGGCCAAGAGGGGGCGAGTGTTTTTGCGTCCTATGCGCTCAGAAAGAACCTCCGGTTTTGCCCACAGGCGGATAATGATGCCTGCGCCGCGGATGGCTTCTAAGTTTTCTTTCTTAGTGAGGGCTCCGCCTCCAAGGGAAACGACACAGGGAGTATCTTTTTGACAAATCTCCGCAATAATGTCTTTTTCCATTTGCCTAAAAGTTTCTTCCCCATCCATGGCAAAAATTTCGGAAATGGATTTTTCGGCCCGTTCTACAATAACAGCGTCGGTATCAATAAAGGGGCGTCCCAGATGTTCGGCCAAAGCTCTTCCGGTGCGGCTTTTTCCGCTTGCCATAAAACCTGTGAAAAAAATATGTTCCTTCATTATACCCTCATACCGTTACGCATAATACTTGTCAATTCTTCGTTGGTTTTGCCTGCTGTTTCTGCCGGAAACCATTTTTTGAAACTTTCCAAACCTTGATGAACCAGCATGCCTTCACCGGTAACAATCTTGCACCCTTTGGCCTGGGCCATTTTCAAAAGCTTTGTCATAGGTGGAGCGTACACAATGTCGCAAACCACCTGGCTAGAATGAATGGTGTTTCCGTCTAATGGGGACTGGTCTATGTTTGGCTCCATTCCCACGGAGGTGGCGTTGATAATGATATCAATGGCGTTGGATACTGTTGGAAACTCGTCAAAGGTGGTTACGGTGCAACGCTGGCTTCCAAAAGAAGGTTCCAAATTTTTTGCCAGATCCATGCCTTTTTCTTTGCTGCGGCAGACGATGGTCAATTGATTTTTTTGTTCTAAAAGAGTGTAGGCGATGGCTTTGGCTGCCCCACCGTTTCCTAAAAGGGCCACTTTTTTCCCTTGCACTTTTACACCATTCTCTTCCAGGTTGCGAATGCATCCGTAAGGGTCGGTGGTGGTGCCACATAAAGTGCCCCCGGCCACGCCGTCTTTCCAGTACAGGGTGTTTACGCTGCCGGTAAACTGTGAAATTGGCGAAATTTCGTCTACCAGTTTTGCAACATCGCTCTTGTAGGGAATAGTCACGTTGGCTCCGCGGAACTTCATGGCCCTAAAACCGGCAATGGCCGTTTCAAGGTTTTGTGGGTCTGGAGCGTAGGGAACATAAACAGCATTGATGCCCAAGGCCTTGAAAAGGGCATTGTGCATGGCTGGCGATTTACTGTGGGCAACGGGGCTCCCGTAAATGCATAGCGTCTCAGTTTTACCATCGATAAAACTCAAAATTACCTCTGTGTCAGCAAAATACATTTGCCAACTATCTAAAATATCCAATATGAATATAAATAAAAGAAAATGGGTAAAAGATAATAAGGAATGTAAATAATTATAAAAAACCGCATTTTTTATCTATTTTCTTTAGGTATGGAAGACTCTTCAATACCATTGCCCTTTTTAGGTGATAAATTCAGGAATTTTCATTTTCTGAAAAAGGGGGTTATGGGTAAAATTTACAAGGGAAAGGGCGAAATCTTGTGGGAACTTCGGGAAAATTTATGACTAAAACTTGGGGTGAATGCCTTTTGTAAAATCGCCTCTACAGAATGCTGTTGTCCAAACCGAAAATCTCGCTTAATTCCTGATCGTTCATGTCGGCAAGCCAAGTTTCACCGGCGTTTACAGTCATGTTGGCAATGGCTTTTTTAGATTCCAGCAAGGCGTTAATTTTTTCTTCGAAGGTACCTTTGGTAATAAAGCGGTGGACCTGCACATTTTTTGTTTGGCCAATGCGGAAAGCACGGTCGGTGGCCTGGGCTTCAATGGCGGGGTTCCACCAAAGGTCGTAGTGAATGACCTGGCTTGCGGCTGTAAGGTTAAGGCCCGTGCCAGCGGCTTTTAGAGAAAGAATGAGAATGGTGCTTTCGGGGCTGTTTTGGAAACGGTCCACAAAGTTTGTACGCTGGGTTTGGGTGCACCCACCATGGTAAAAGTCGGCTTTAATGTTTAGTTCTTTTTCTATGGACTTTTGGAGCCATTTTCCCATTTCGGCAAATTGGGTAAAAATAAGTGTTTTTTCACCTTGCTCCTGAATGGATTTTAGAAGATCTATAAGCATCTGCAACTTGCCTGATTCGAGAATAGGACTGTCGCTTTTGTTGTCGTTTGGAGTTTCGCTCTCCATAGGAATTTTTAGGTAGGTGGCGGGGTGGTTGCAAATTTGCTTTAAGGCAAGAATCATTTGCAAAATAAGGCCTTTGCGCTTAAAGGAGTTATTGCCTGGAGTTCCTAGTGCTGCGTTCTGTTCGTGTAGCAACTGTTCGGCTTCCAGTTCTGCCATAAATTTTTCCAAGGTTTTTTGGTACAGAATGGCCTGGCTTTTGGTAAGCTCCGCATATTCGTCTTGAATAATTTTATCGGGCAAGTCTGAGATAATGCTTTTGTCGGTTTTTAGGCGACGAAGCATAAAGGGGGCTGTAATTTTGCGAAATTGCTCAGCCACGGCGGCGTTGCCGTTTCTTTGAATGGGGATTTCAAATTGCTCGTGAAATTGGGTGGCTCCAGGAAGAATGCCCCGGTTGCAAAAGTCCATAATGGTCCAAAATTCCATAAGGCGGTTTTCTACGGGGGTGCCACTCATGGCTATTTTTATGGGCGCCTTCATGGAGCGAATGCGTTTGCTTTGGTCGCTGTCGGCGTTTTTTATGTTCTGTGCTTCGTCTATAATAACCGCTTGCCACTGGAGTTCCTTTAATTTATCTACATCTTTTCGGAAGGTGGCATAAGTGGTGATTAAAATGTCATCACTAAATTTTTGAAGGTCTCTGGAGCCTCCGTGGTAGGCATGGTAGGTTAGTTCCGGTGCAAATTTTTTTATTTCCATTTGCCAGTTGCACAATAGGCCTGCAGGTACCACAATGAGGGCTTTGGCATCTTTAAATTTGCCTTCTTGATGTAACTTTAGAAGCAGAGCAATGACTTGCAATGTTTTACCTAAACCCATGTCGTCGGCTAGAATGCATCCAAAACCCACATCCAGGTTTTTGTACATCCATGAAAATCCGCGAAGCTGGTAGGGTCGCATGACTGCATTCAGCCCTGTTGGTAGTTCTACCTCCGTTTCGCTACGCCAAGCTTCAATCTGCTCCCTCATTTGAGCTGTTAATGTAACGCCTACGTTTTCGCTTTGGCCTGTTAAACTGGCTTTGACCAATTCCGTTTGGGTGATTATTTCTGTTTCGCCACTTTGCTTTTGGGCTACCCGCTCTTGCAATTTTTTTAAATCGCTGTCTGTAATTTGTATGTACTGCGTTTTGTATTTTAAAAGCCCTTCGGCATTTTCGGCCAACTTCAAAAATTCTTCCGCCGAAATTTGCTCGTCGCCTAAGGAAACTTCCCAGTCAAAGTCTAAAAGGTCTTTGGCGTTAAAAACACCGTGACTTAGGGATCCTCCAATGCGCATTTGTGTTTTGGGTCGTTTAATTTCTAGCAACGATTTGGGAAGCTCCGCCTGAATGCCTAGAACCTCTAGACTTTTTAGGGAATTCTGCAAAAAGTTGAGCAAATCGGATCCATGCATTACAATGGGGCTGCTGGCCTTTAGTTCCAGGTAACGCACCATGGGAGTAAAACTTTCTGCAACCCCATTAAGAATGCTTAAAATGGAAAGCAGTCGGGCATCGTTGTTCTGGAAAAGTTCACGCAGAGGTACTCGTGTAGATGAATCACCGTTGTTGGCACTTCCCAATACAAAAACATCTAGGGCAATTTCTTTTCCCTGTTCGGCACAAACAAAAATAATTTGGGCTCTAAAGTCAAGGGCGTTGTAAACCGAAAACCATTTCTGGATTTTTTCGGGTATGGAGTGGGCGTTGTTGGAGAGTTTCCCAGAAACGCAGTCAAAGAAAAAAGCAAGCAAATTTTCGTGGCGGCTTTTTTGATTCTGGGGCTTGAACTTACGTGCAAAGCGCAAAAGCTGCCCTATGAACAAACTAAGAAGGTGCTCTGCTGGGGCTGCTAAAAGTTGCTGGTCATCGTCTCGAGACGTAAGGGCTATCGTGGCTGGAACAAGACGTTCATATTCGCTGACAATGGCTAAAACATCGGGAAGCATTTCGGCTGGGAGCCATCGCATTTGGGCAACATCTTTACCTATCCAGAAAACTTGGGGATAAATAGCCCCCGTGCGTATAAGGTGGTAGGCTCCCATGAGAATGCGGTGGAGGTATCGCACCGTTACATGGTGCATAAAAAAGTTACCTTGACTTAAGGCACACAGAGCACCCATGGCTGTATGAACTGCAAGGTTGGCGTTAAGAACCTGACCATTTTTAGTTTGTTCAAAATGCCATTTCCATCCATTGTTGTGAAAAACTTGCAGAGCTTCCCCTTCCATCATAAATGTTTTGTTATGGTATAGCCTAAACTGTTCTGCAAAATCTTCAAACTTGTTAAACTGTTCATAGTACTTTCGGCAAAATTCCATTTCATCCGCAAAGCTTTTTCGAAAATTACCTGCGGGGCAAAAATCGGGAAAGTTTTGCAGCATGGCTGGTAAAATGCGGGAATAGTCATGCCAATCTTCGAAATCAAACTTTGGAATAGGGGCTAGAACAGTGGAAATTTCTTGGTCCGTGGTCAAGTTTATTGGTGTTGTCTGTATGGTGGTGGGTGCGCCTGTAATGAACCGAACAATGTAGCTTTCGTAGGGCACTTCCATGGTTTGGGTAGTTGAGGTGCTATTGAAATTTTTTAGAAATTCAATGTCTATGTCATGAATTTTAAAGAGCACAAAGGGGTTTTCTGCCATTTGTTTGGCAATGCCCAGGAGCGTGGTAACCACATATTTGCAGGGAATTTCATTTTTGCAGTCACAGTTCATTAGCACATTCTGTGATTCATCAAACAGATTGATGCCGCATTTTTCTAACAAAAGTTCTATGGAGGGAGTTAGGGTGTTGTTGGCAAAGGCCCTAAGTTCTGTGGGTTGCTGCTTGAGTAGGCTAATGAGTACATTAGATTTTTCTTTAGGTATGCGGGGGAATACGATGTAGTTGTCGTGACTACCTCCGTTTGGCCCCTTTACTATGGAAATAATGCGATTGTCGGTGTAATCTAAGGAGTAAAGTTGGTTTCGACCGTAGTATTTCATGGCTGTGGCAACAACATCGGGGCTGGCTCCTTTTAACAGGGTGTCTAGCCATTTCTTGCTCCACCAGGTTGCTGCGAAACTTCCAAAATCCATAGTGACGAAAATATAGTAAAAAAGTGAACAAAAATGCACTAATTTTTTGAAAAATTGCAATTATACAACCCTTTCTATAGCACTCGTCAAGCGTTGCTAGATACGAAAGTTCGTGTTCGTGTCAATGAGAATCCGCATATTTTTTCGAACTTGCGCTGACCGAATCCATTCTTTGAAAATACTTTCTACATTATCCCCATGCCTCATCCCAGTTCTTCAAAGAAGCCTCTCTCCCGTTCGCAAGTGATGAGCGCCATCCATTCCAAGGATACCGTTCCCGAAATGATGGTGCGTCGTTCCCTCTTTAAAAGGGGGGTTCGTTATCGACTCCACCGTCGCGATTTGCCGGGTTCCCCTGATTTGCACATTCTGCGCCACAATGTGGTCATCTTTGTGAACGGCTGTTTTTGGCACCAGCATGGCTGCAAATACACCAGCCGCCCCAAAAGCAACACCACCTTTTGGAACGATAAGTTTACAAACAACATTATCCGTGATGTAAAAACCTTCCGCAAGCTTTCGCTCATGGGTTACCGCATAGCCACCATTTGGGAATGCTCCCTCAAAGGGAAAGGCCAGCTCTCTACGGAGCAGGCCTTGGAACGTTTGTATTATTTTATTCAAAGTGATGAAGACTCTATTGAAATATAGAGGCTTTCTTTGGTAGAAAAGCCTTTAAAGAAGTCTATTACATTTCTTCCAGCTGTTTACCCTTTGTTTCCTTGATAAATTTAACTACAAAGAAAATGCTGAATGTGGCAAAGATGGTGTAGAGCAGGTAAGTGGGCCCTGCACCAATACCTCCCTTTCCGGTAAGCACAGGAAAACTCCAGCTAACAACAAAGTTTGCAACCCACTGGGCTAAACCACAGACGGCAATAGCCACAGCGCGAATGCGGTTGTTGAACATTTCGCCAAGCATTACCCACATGACTGGGCCCCAAGTTGCGGCAAAGAATGCTACATAAAGATTGGCGGCAACGAGTGCGATGGGGCCTCCAATACCTAGGGAAACTTCGCCATTTGCCCCCGTGGTTCCAGACATAAAGCATACTGCCAAGGTGCCCAAGGTAATGGCCATGCCAATGCTACCAATCAGCAGTAGGGGCTTGCGACCAATTTTGTCGATGAGCATAATGGCAGCAATGGTCATTACCAGGTTAATGCCGCTAGAAACAAGGCTAAAGAAAAATGAATTGCTTTCGTCAAATCCAACACTTTGCCAAAGCATGGTTCCGTAATAGAAAATCACATTGATGCCCACCAGTTGCTGAAGTACGGCGAGGCCCAGGCCGGCCCAAACAATGGGTGCTATCCGTTTTTTACCACCGATTTTTTCAAAAAGGTCGGCAATGCGTGTTGGCTTTTCGTTGCGGAATGTGTCTTGAATGTTTGCAATTTCCTGATTCACGGTGTCGGTGTCTATATGGGATAAAATTCGGCGGGCTTCTTCAATTTTACCAATACGCACAAGGTAACGAGGTGATTCTGGAAGCCTAAAGGCAGCAATGCCATATAGCAGAGCCGGAATAATTTCTACCCAGAACATAATTTGCCAAGCTTTAAAACCGCCTACCATAATGTTGTTGGCAGAGCCGGCCATGCGCACAATAAGGTAATTTGAAAGCAGAGCCACAAAAATGCCTATCACTATGGCAAATTGTTGCATGGAACCTAGGCGGCCACGCAGGTGGGCGGGAGCTGTTTCTGCAATATAGATAGGTGCGATAATACTGGCTACGCCAATGCCCACTCCGCCAATAACACGCCAAAAAATAAAGTCGGGAATGCCAAAGGGGACTCCCGAACCAATGGCACTGACTAGGAATAGTCCAGATGCCGCCAGCATACAGCGCACGCGACCAAACTTGTCGGCGAGCCTTCCTGCAAAATAGGCCCCCACAGCAGCCCCAATTAAAGCCAGGGATACGGCCCAGGCAAGCTCATAGTCCGAGGCGTTAAAGTGGGCCTTGAGGGCCCCGTTGGCTCCGTTAATCACGGAAGAGTCAAAACCAAAGAGAAAACCTCCGATAGCCGCAGAAAGGGTTACCAGAAGTATGTGTCCAAAGTTGGCTTTTGTATTTTGTCGCACAATGTCCTCCATTTCAAAGGGTGTGAATGTATCTACCATAAATTATCAGAAATTAGGGAGCCAAGGAATACTGAAAAAAGGGTGTGAATATTCCAAGTTGGACTATATAGTCCCGTTATATTTATATATATTAACATTCAGAACCCTTTATGAGGCTAAAATAATGAAAATCGGAAAGACTGAAGCTCGCTTGAATGCGGAAATTGAAAAACGCGGTGCCCTTTTTGCTGTGCTTCTGGACCCCGATACTTCTGATGAGGTCGCTTTTGTAAAGGCGGGGGCCATGGCTGCTGAAAATGGTGCCGACCTGCTTTTGGTGGGAGGCTCCTACCTTGGAAATTTTACCCTTCCTAAACAGGTGGCTGCCCTTAAGGCTGCCGTTAATTTGCCTGTGGTGCTGTTTCCAGGTGGAGCTAGCCAGGTAGTTCCTGGTTTTGACGCCATGCTATTTATGACTTTGGTCAGTGGTCGCAACCCCAATTACCTTATTGATGAACAAGTTCGTGGTGGGGCCTTGGTTAAGGCATTGAATATGGAAGCCATTCCTACTGCCTACCAGCTTATTAACAGCGGTCGACGCACCACGGTGGAGTATATTAGTGGAACCATGCCTGTTCCTTCCAACAAGCCCAAGCTAAGCATGGTAAATTCCATTGCCGCCGAGCTCATGGGCATGCGATACGTTTATCTGGAAGCGGGCAGCGGAGCCGAAGAACCAGTTCCCGTGGAGCACATAGCCTACACCCGCAAGGCTACCGAAATGACTATTATTACCGGTGGCGGCATTAAAGACCCCCAGACGGCTGCCGTTCGTGTGGCTGCTGGTGCCAATATCATTGTTACAGGCACCCTTTGGGAAAAGGTGGAAGACCCAGCGTTGCTAAAAGAATTTGCCGCTGCAATACATGTAAAAGGCTAATTTTAGAGTTTCCCTTTAATCCAATTTTTATACAAATTAAAAACCCGAGCCTAAAGCCCGGGCTTTTGTTTATGGTTGTAAAAAATAAATGGGGGCACCAGTAAAACCTTGTGGTAAAAGTTACATTATGAGGTCGGGGGCTTCGCCCCCTAGAGGCATAAGGCTGTCAGCGAATAGCTCACTCATCAAAGTGAGCAACGCGAACGCCCTCACTGCTTATAGCTGAAAGCTTAAATTACCGATAACTGATAACCGACTACCGAAAACCAAGATGGACTTGACTTCTGTTTTGCAGGTGGCCTTTAAATGGTGTTAAAAATTAGAGGAACCAGTAGGTAACACCCAAATCGATGGCCATGCGCTTTACGTCGGCACCTTCTGCATCAGACAAGGTGGTAAGGCCTATGGTGTACTTGAGGTCTACAGTCAGTGGGAGTATGGGAAGGTCAACTCCTACGCCCACGGATAGGCCCAGTTCCATAAAGGAAGCGTCTTCCACATCTTGAGACTCTGCATCTGCATAGCTAAAGCCTGTTCCAGAAATTTCATAGGTGCTGGAAATGTTGAATGCAAACTGGGGGCCTGCCTCTACAAAAAGCATAGGAATAATGCTGTAGCGGGCCATAACGGGTACTTCCAAAGTGGTCTGGGCAAAACAGTACTCACCGGCTGGGTCTAGGTCGCCACATTCGGTTTCATAGGCAAAGTAGGCTCCTGGAACCACCTGGAGCATGGCGAGACCGAGCTTAAAGTCGGCACCGGCACTAAAACCAAAACCAGAAATGTCGTCGGAGGCAACTTCGGTTGGAATGTTGTACAGCATGTTGTAGGAACCGCCTACGTGGGCACCAACGCCAACTTCAGCAGAGGCAAAGGATGCTGCTACGGCAAGGGCGAGGGCTATCTTAGAAAGCAATTTCATTGTTTACTCCTTATGATATTTATGAAATTCCAAATTAAAATAAGTTATTTTCTTGTTTTTAAGCCGAATTATAATGTTTTTTGTTTTTTACTGTTTGCCCCCTAAAAATAATAGTGTATTTTTATTAATGTCGCAGTATGGTGCTGTGACGGGTTTTTAGGTTTTTTATGCATAAAATCACCATTTTGACCTATGTTCTTCGCCTGTTGGGCTTGGTTCTTATTTTGCTTGCCTTGTTTGGGGGCGGCGTGTTGTACAATTTGTTCCCGGGGCTGGAAGGCCAGTCTACCAACCCATTTTTCTATGGCGGTGTGGTTTTGTACATGTTGGGCGCCGTGGCTTATTACTTTATTAGCCGTCGTGAAAAGGCGTTAAAGCGCAAGGCCAAGGCCGAGGAAGTTTTGAACAGGTTTAAAAAGCCGGAAGAAGGTGAAAGTCAGGAATAGCTTTTTACTGTGGAATTGACAAATATGATAAAAATTGAAAATTTGCAAAAAACCTACCGCAGCGGTTTTTTGATGAAACCCAAGGTGGCTTTAAAAAATTTGAGCCTTCATGTGGAACCAGGCCAGGTTTATGGATTTATCGGTCCTAACGGTGCAGGCAAGTCTACCACCATCAAGGTGCTTACAGGGCTTTTGAATTTTGATTCTGGCAAGGTGCTGGTGAATGGTCTTTCGCCTCGCGATGCCAAAAGCCGTCGTGATATTGGCTATTCTCCAGAGCAGCCTTACTTTTACGACTACCTTACAGGTAAGGAACTGCTTAAGTTTTATGGCTCCTTGGTTGGCTTAAAGGGGGATGAATTAAATTCCCGAATTGGCTGGGCCTTGGAATTGGTCCATGCCGACAAAGACTGGATAAACCGTCGCCTTCGTTCTTATTCCAAAGGGATGATGCAGCGGGTGGGCATAGCCCAGGCGGTGCTATCCAGGCCGAAACTTTTAATTTTAGATGAACCCATGAGTGGCTTGGACCCCATGGGGCGCCGCGATGTGCGGGAAGCCATTTTGGAACTCAATCGCGGCGGCACCACCATCTTTTACTCCAGCCATCTTTTGAGCGATGTGGAATCCATAAGCCACAAAGTGGCTATGGTGGTAGACGGTAAAATTGTTCGCGAAGGAACGGTAGACGAAATTACCGATTCCTGTGGAGTGGAATACCATGTGCGCACTCGGTCGGCCATTGCTCTTAAGGACCTTCCCGAAGGGGTTTCTCCTACGGGGCACCCTCAGGAATGTGTCTGTGCAGATGATAATGCCCGCGACAGGCTTCTGGCATTCTGCCTTTCCCATGGTGTTGCTGTAGAAAAAATGGACCACAAGCGCCCTAGCCTTGAAGATATTTTAACGGAGGAAATTGCTCGTGCAGAGTCTTAGACATATGGGCATTATTGCTCTCAATACATTTAGAGAATCGATTCGTGATAAAATTCTGTACAACATAGTGCTTTTGGCTGTGGCCTTGGCGGTGTTCAGCATTGTGCTTGGAGAATGGTCGGTTTTTGACAGAGCCTATGTTATTAAATCAACCACCCTTTCTGTAATGAGTTTGTCGGGGTTGCTAATTTCTATTTTTGTGGGCATTAGCTTGGTGCAAAAAGAAATCCAGCGGCGAACAGTGCTTACCCTTTTGTCTAAGCCCATTAGCCGAGTGAGCTTTATAGTGGGCAAGTATCTGGGACTTTTGGCGGTTGTGGCTATACACCTGTTGATTTTAACAGGTATTTACTACGTTATTTTATTCATAACTAATTCGGAGCCAAGCGTTAGCCTGCTCACTGCAATTTATCTTATTTTCTGTGAAATGGCGGTGGTTATTGCCATTGCCCTTCTGTTTTCGAGTTTTAGCACTACCATTCTCAGCGCCTTGTTTACCCTTGGGGTTTATTTTGCTGGCCACCTTTCCGACCAACTTTTGGAACAGGTTCGCTTTGCCAGCCGTATGGGAGAACTTCACGATGCTTCTTCCGTTTTACTGGAAAAGGCAGCTGTAGTAATACACGCCGTTTTCCCGGGGCTGTACCGCTTTAATGTAACTAGCTATGTGGTTCATGGGGTGGCTCTTCCAGATATGTATCTGTTTTGGAATTCTCTTTACGCCTTGGGTTATATTGGTGTTTTTTTGGCTATTGCGTCTTGGTGGTTTAGCAGGAGGGATTTCCTATGAGAAACCAGTATATGGCAAAAGTTTTGGTACACAACAAGTTGGTTACCGAAGATCAGGTAAATGCTTATTGGGGCCAAGTGAGTTCTTCCATGGATATAGGCCAACTTTTGGTGGCCGCCGGCTTGCTAAAGCCTACCATGTACGAAAAAGTTTTGGCGTATGTGCAAAATTTGGAGGCCAAGGCAACGGCTGCAGCAGCTAGCGCTGCTGCAGAACCGACTAAGCCTTCCGCCCCAGTTCCTCCGTCGGTTACGCCACGGCCTACTGCGGCCATGGCAGCCGTTGCCGCCTCAGAAGAGCCAGCTCTTCAAATTGAGGGAAACAACATTTTTGGCGAGTCTTCTTCGGCCAGCGTTTCTGTAGAAATTGTTAGCGGCCTAGAAACCACAAGCATTTCCAGTTTTCAAATTGCCAGTGATGTTTCCGAAGAATCTACAAATGGTGGATCGGAGGAACTGCCTACGCGCTTTGCTGTGGCTACAGGTGAAGGAACTCCCGTAGAGGCTCCAGAAAACCTTAGCACCAATATGCCTTTAAAAAAGATGATTGCCTTTGCACGCAAGTTTGGCGCTACGGACATTTACCTTTATGCGGGGCGTCAAATTGTAATGAGCCAGTCTGGAAACCTTTTCCTAGCTTCCGAAGACGTAATGGATAAGGGGCTTCTTACAGATTTGCTTTCTGAAATTGCAGAAGGATTTTCTGACGGCTATAAAATTGTGATGGGCAAAAATTTTAGCAAAACCATGGGCCTTGCCGGTGTTGGTCGCGCTAGGGTTACGGTAACCTGGAATGAGGTTACTCCCAGCATTGCCATTCGAGTTATTCAAATGGAATCTACAACGCTAGAAAACCTTTATTTGCCTAGCTTTTGTGAAAAATTTGCAGAATTGCAAAGTGGCCTTGTGCTTATTGCTGGCCCTACAGCCAGTGGCCGCACCACAACTATGACCACATTCGCCGAAACCATTGCCGAGAGCCGGCAGGTTTATATACAAACTATTGAAAAGCCTATTGAACGACTTTTAAAGAACCCCAATGGAGCCATTGCACAAAGAGAAGTGGGCCTTCATGTTCGCAGCGGAATATCTGGCATAGAAATGGCCATTCGTGATGGAGCCGATGTTATTTTGTTCGACCATTTGGAATCTATGGACGAATTGAAATTGCTGCTGCAAGCGTCTAACTCTGGGGCCCTTGTTTTTGCTGTAACTCACGGAAACAACATCCATGCTTTGCTGTCACGTCTTTTGGCCAGTGTTCCCGAAATAAGTAGGGCCACCTTTGCCTACGCCTTGGCCGACCAGCTTAAGGGTGTGATTGTGCAGCATCTAGTTCCTGTGGTGCAAAATCAGGGCTTAATTATGGCTTGCGAAGCCATGCGGGTTTCTTCCACTATAGCCAATATTATTCGAAAGGGAGATTTGTCTCAAATTGCGGCCGCCGTAAACAGCCAAAAAGATCAAGGCATTTCTTTGGACGAATCCTTGCAAAAGTGTGTAGAATCGGGTTATATCGATGGCGCCGAGGCCTGGAAGCGAGCTACAGACAGCAGGCGCTTTGCAGCCTACCGACCTGAAAATCATGGAGGTGTTTAACTATGGCAAGCGAAATCGAAGCTCTTCTTGACTATACCTTGAATGTAGGGGCCAGTGAACTGATTATTGTAGAAGGTTCCTCGTCATCGGTGCGTTTGGCTGGAAGCGTTTGCGCCATTCCAGATTCTTCCGTGCTGCCTTTTGGAGCTCTCAGTGAATTTTTGGGAGCCTTGGATGGAGAGGCGGGTACCCTTATTGCTGGCCCTTGGGCCAACTCCAAATGGCGTGTCCATTATTTTCGTGAGGCTTTTGGCTATGCGGCTGTATTCCGCCCTTTAATGGCGGAATGCCCGAGCTTTATGGACCTGGGGGCTCCCCATACGTTAATTAATCTTTTGGGCATAAGCTCGGGCCTGGTTGTTTTTAGCGGCCCAGCCTGCTCTGGAAAAACAACCACAGCCGTATCTTATGTGAGCGCTCTTTGCCAGTCTAAAATTTGGCGTGCCAGCTTTTTGAACGATTTGGAAGAACTTCCCGTAAAGAGTGGCGAAAGCCTGGTGCTTCGGGATTCTTCAGGAACGGTTTCCGAAAAAATGGTTCAGGCTTTGCGCAGTGGTGGAAACCTTTTTTGGATGGGCGACTATACCGGTGGCGATGGCCTGATTTCTATGTTGGAAGCGGCCGATGCTG
This sequence comes from Fibrobacteraceae bacterium, assembly GCA_021443045.1. GTDB lineage: Bacteria > Fibrobacterota > Fibrobacteria > Fibrobacterales > Fibrobacteraceae > Fibrobacter. Next base: position 4,464 of record JABUUT010000003.1, on the reverse strand, counting down.
GCGCTGTTGTTGTGTGCAATGTGAACGCAGGCAATGCGGTAGGTGCTTTAGACGCCCTTTTAGAAGCGGCTTCTCCAGAAAATAGGGATTTAGTTCGCACCTTTTTGTCGTCGGTTCTAAAGACCATTGTGGTGCAGCGACTGCTACCTTCTGCCGATGGAAAAAGTTCCGTTGCAGTGTGGGAAGTGTTGCACAACACCCAGAATGTTTCTTCTTACATTCGCAGCGGAGAGTATTTCCGTTTGCCTTCGATTATTGCAGCCTCTAAGGCCGAGGGCATGATGCTTATGGAAGATTGTTTAAAAGAAATGATTAGTTCGGGCTATATTGCAGATGGAACGCGGCTTTCTTAAAAGAAGTGTTATGGGAATTTTAGGTGTTGTGGTAACGCCTGTTTCCTTGCTGTTTGCTCAGGATTCTGCCAACGTTCAACTTTTGGCGGAACTTTCTGTTGTACCCGACACCATGGCTGCGGATACTTTAACCAGGGATTCGTTGGCTTCGGATACGATGGCTGAGGATGCGGCTGCTGTAGATTCGGCTGGTGTTAATGATGCCGTTGCTAGCCCAGCAGTTGTAGATTCTTTTGCCGAGGTTCCCAATTTTTCTAAGCCTCTTAAGGCGGTGCTATATCTAGGCGGAGGGGACTATTCTCCATGGTATCATTTAGGGGTTCTGTATGCAATTGAAGAATACAAAATACCTATAGATTCCGTAGTTGGAACTTCTTGGGGTGCCTGGATTGGCTATTTGTGGGCTAAAGGTATGCCTTTGGATGATATTCAAGTTTTGCTCCGCATGCCCGAATTAAAAAAGTATTTTGGCGAGGCCGTAGAACCGGAACCTCAAAAGTTTAGTTTGCCTATTTCTTATACGGGAGTTCCTTCCCTTCGCTATCGCTTTAATGTGAAGGTGGATTCTAGTGGCTGGGTCCACACGGTGCCGCGCCCTCTAGAAGCCGATTCCGTGCAAATTGCCCATGTTCTTTCAACCCTCCATTTTCAAGAAACGGTGTATCGGCAAAGTGGAGGTTTCCGCATTCCCTTTGCGGTTCTAGACTGTGATGGTTCCTTAAGCAAAAGCCCTCAAAGTGTGCTGTTATCTTTGCCTTTGAACAACGCTGAAAAGTCGGGAGAAGTTTGCCCCTACTTGTCGTTACCTGCCGAAGATAGGCCTTTGGAAAAATCCATTATTTCTGTTGCCGACCCTATTCGACAAAAAGAAGGAAAGAACCCCTGGAAAAACCAGGTGAAAAAATCGGCTTTTCTAAGCCTTCAAAATCAGCCTGGTGTAGTTGTTCGCCCCCATACGGTCAATGAAAATTCTGAAAACCTCTGGATTCAAGCAGGCTTTTCTGCTTTAGAATCCCATCTTGGAGAATTGGCAGAAGTGCGTGCCCATTCCCTGGATTACAGCCTAGGTAAAAGAAAGGCTCTTTCTTGGTTCCGCTTTGAACCTGTGTACGATAGCATTCCCGCGGAAGCGTTGTCTTCTTTGCGCACCTATTGGAGCACCGATGATACCGGCTTTGTGGCACCGCAAAAATTTATGGATGAAGTGTCGGGGTACCCTGCCTACGACTCTGCATTTGTAAAAATGTTGCCTTCGGGAGATTTGTCGGTGGGTGCTGTTGTTAAGCCCACTTTTGATGTGGCTGTGGGGGGCTTTGGCTCCAATGCCTTTGGTCCCCTGGCTTATGCAGAAGCCTCTTTGTACTATGTGGCCCAAATGGAATTTGACCTTTCCTTAGGTGGCTTTTGGGGCGGTAATTCCTATGGAGTTTCTCCAGCCTTAAAGATATCCAGAATATGGAATAAAAATTGGAATGTATCATTGGGCTACAACTGGATTAAAATGACACCCCTTAAAAGTTTTATCAAAGACATTGATGTGGACAACCGAATTTATTCCGAGGAACGAAGCGATGTTCAAGCTTCTGTTTCTTACCAACTGGATTCCTTGCAGAATATTTCCCTCAACTTTTTATTTGGCAATCGGGTAATGGAATTGGATAAAAGTTTGTATAAGAAAAAGTACTTTGAAACTTACCCGGTGTCTCCTTGGCTGCGATACGAATTTGGAAAAGGTGATAAAAGCCGTTTTTTTGCACAATCGGGTTTTCGTACCGCTCTTGATATAGGCCTTCAATCAATTGGGCTGGATTTGGGCATGGGAGAAATAATTCCTATTTATTGGAAAGGCAGACTGGATGCCCAGTACAGTTTTTCTCCAACGCCCAATGTGGCTTTAACCGTTGGTGCCACGGGGGCAGTAGACTTGTTCCACGATGAAGGGTACGGCTACACTTACCCCACAAAATTTGATTATCCCGTGTTAGACAACTGCTATAGGCAGCGTGTTGAGGCAACGCCTTGGGGCAGCGAGTGGTATAATCCAGATCTTTCTTCCCACCATTACCTGTTGGCTAGAGCCAGTGGAGGATTCCATCGCAACGGTTCTGGGTTCTGGATCTTTGGAGCTTATGTTCGAGACTTTGAAGAAAACGAAACAGCCTTGCTAGACCAAAATAAATTTGTGGTAGAGCCTGCTTTGCGTTTTGCCTACCGATCTTTGGTAGGTTACGTTGGAATTTCAAAGATGGTAGACAACAGTACCAGGGACGAATTAACAAAACTAAGTCAATATAGTTACTTTATTCGTATTGGCAACTTTGAATTTTTAAAGTAAAGGAGCCCTGTAGCCGAACTCTAAATCAACTTCTACTCGCCGCGATTTTTCGCGGCGATGTCTTTATACTTGTTGTGGTCTTTTAGGTTGGAACTAAAAAAGTGGGTGCCCGACCCATCGTCTTTGGCCACAAAGTACAGTGCATCGGTTTTTGCTGGGAACAACGCCGCCTCAATAGCCTTGCGCCCTGGGTTTGAAATGGGGCCAGGCATAAGCCCCTTGAACTTGCGGGTGTTGTAGGGGCTGTCGCTGTTCAGCTGGCTCTTGTAGATGGGGCCCGTGAGATTCTTAAAAATAAAGCGAACAGTAGGGTCGGCACCAAGCGGCATGTCTATGCGAAGGCGGTTGGTAAACACTCCTGCAATTAATGGTCGCTCTTCGGGCTTGCCGGTTTCTTCTTCTACCACGCTAGCAAGAGTAAGCACTCGGTGCCAGTTTCCCAGTTCTTTCCAGTTGGAGCCGGGCCTATTTTCAAAGTCGGTCCTCACCTTCAGGTTGGCTTTCACCATTTGCTTTAGAATGGTTTCTTCGTTGGCGTCTATAGGGAATGGATATGTTTCCGGAAGCAGATACCCTTCCAGGGAATTTGCCTCTACACCCAAGGAACGGGCGAACCTGGGGTCCTGGACCAGGGCGTTCCAGCGGTCCTCGTCCAGGTTGGGAAAAGCCTTCTTCAAGTAGAAAGGCATTTCCCAGGAGGCCCGACCTTCGGGTATGGTCACCTTCCTAACGGCATTCTTTCCGCTGGTCATCAAGGCCATAATTTCATCTAAAGTTTGCTTTGGTGCAATCTCGAACCAGCCGGCTTTTAGTGCCGGTTGGTTTAGTCGACACCAAATTTTAAAGGCCATTTCGTCGGTCCAAACTCCATTTTGGTGTAAAATTTGAGAAACTTTTAGGGGTGAACTGCCCTTTGGAATCTCCAAAAGAACGGTTTGGGTGTTTTGGGAAGGGGCATTAATTCGCGTTTTTACGTTATTTACCGCAAAAATGGCTCCTAAAATCAAAAAAATTAGGATAATTGGAAAAATCTTCTTCATATGGTAAAAATTTAAAAGAAAATGTGACGAAACGCAAAAATAAAAGGTATATTCGTATAGCATTGTTGAATATTTTACTCTTGAATTGAGGAAAACATGAAAAAGATTTTGTTTATTGCTCTCGCTTTGCTGGTTGCAAACTCCTTTGCCGCAAAGAAGGTAAAGTCCAAAATTGGTGACGTCGATCTCACCAAGGACAAAGACGGTGGTTCCGTTGTTTGCACCGCCGGCTTCAATGACGAACTGACAATCCTTAAGGAAGGCGAAACCGAAGTGTTGGTGAAGGGACCTTGCGGTCAGGGTTGGGTTCAAAAGTCCAAGGTAGAATACGTTGCTGCTCTCGCTGGTGACAAGTCCATGAAGCTCGACCAAGTGGACGTGGTGGGCTGGCTCGACAACCCAAGTGCCGTGTTCGTGTTGGAAAACGATGACATCGATTTTGACGGTGTGAACATTGATCGTGACTTTAAGGAATACCTGCAGCACACAATGGACCGTGAACAGATGGAAATGCACAACAACGAAAACTAATTTTTCTTAGTTTGTTCGTAATTACAACTTTGTGTTGAAAGAAACGCTGGATAATGTCCGGCGTTTTTTTATTTCAGCTATTTGCCAACAGCGGTTGTCGTCCTGGAGCCGCCTTTAGCCCTGGACCCTGGAGCAGCGCGATAGGGGATAGGGAAGGTATCCAAGGAATGTCCGCACAAGTCTGTCATCCTGAAGGGCATAGCCC
>JABUUT010000039.1:27766-29814 GCA_021443045.1 Fibrobacteraceae bacterium | reverse complement strand
AATTGGTTTCAATCTTTGCCATTTTTTAAACCTCTTTGTTTTTTACAGACGCAAATATAGAATTAGTTAAAGATGGGGGTGGTGTAAAAGACCTATATAAGGTCCTTGAGCCACTGGTAATCCTTAGGATGGTCAACAAACTTTTCAGGGTTGGCCTTATGCATCTTTATAAACTCTTCCACAGTCATCCACACAAAATCATCCACCTCGCCAGGCTGGGGCCGCAACCCGGCAACATCTTCATCGCTTAAGATGATTTTATAGGTATCGTAAAATTCATTATCCAGGTAGGAGCCGCCGTTCAGCACACTTTGGTGCCCCGATTCAAAAAGGTATTGCAGGTCTTCGAGCCGTTTTTTTACACCAAGCTCTTCGTGCAGTTCCCGAAGGCCTGCACTTCGGCTGTTGTCACCCGCCCCAATGTGACCCGCACAGCTTGTGTCCAATAGCCCTGGGTTGTTCTCTTTTACTTTGGCTCGCAACTGGAACAGCACTCGCCCATTCCCATCAAAAGCCCATATATGTACTGTTCTGTGCCAAAACCCCTTGGCATGAACTTCAGTGCGACCGCAGGCGTAACCTGCAAAAGATCCATCCGGGTTTAAAATGTCGATTTGTTCTTCCATACAAGGAAATATAAAAAACAGGGCAAATGTTCCTTACCCGTAAATAATTTTTTACCCCATCCATCTAAAAGGGGGGCTAAAAGTGTTATTGCATCACATTTTTTACTTTGTATTGTAAATTGATTTTCATAAACGATAATATCCAATAAGTTATATGTATATTTTCGGCATGAGTTTGGATACCGAAAAAATTTCGGCAGTATTGTATAAAGCAAAGGAGCAAGGCATTTTTAGCAAGGCCGTTGCTGGTTTTGTATTGCCCGATGGAACTTGTTCCGTAGTTACCTTGAATACACCCGATAGCACCATTTTTGACATCGCAAGCCTTACTAAAGTTTGCCCCACATCCACCTTGGCACTAAAATATATTCTTGAAGAAACCCTTTCTCCAAGCACACCCGTTGCCAAGTATATTCCCGAATTACAAACAAACTATCGTGACGATGTTCGTTTATTTCATTTGCTGACTCATAGTTTAGACTACCGCATTCCAATGAAGACCTTGCGTACACTGCCGCCACAAGAAATTCTAGACAGTTTGTACAACTATCAATTTAATGCGGCTCCAGGTACCATATTCAATTACGGCAATCCGCCCAGCGTTCTTTTAGGAATTTTGCTCAGCAGAATGACGGGTAAAACTCTTCATGAGTTGGGGCAAGAACACTTTTTTGGTCCCTTAGGCATGACTCGCTCCGGATGGGACCCCCTAAAACGTTTCCCCATTACCGAAATTATGCCCACCGAAAAATGCGAATTCCGCGGAAGAGAAATTCAAGGTGAAATTCACGACGAAAGTGCCTGGGTTTTACGCAAACTCTTTCCTGTAGGTTCTGCAGGTATGTTTTCTACAGTGCCCGATCTTTTGCGCTTTGTGCAGATGGTTTTAGGCGATGGACTGTTCCAAGGCAAACGAATTATGCCAAAGGGTGTGTTAGATTTGGTAAGCAACAACGCTCTTGACGAATCTGTTGGGGAGCAAACCGGCCTTGGCTGGGAATTGAACAATCCCAAGTTTATGGGTACTAAAGTTTCAAAAAATGCTTTTGGAAAAACAGGTTTTACTGGAGCAAGCATTGTGGCCGATCCTCAAAAAAAAGCGGCTGTGGTGCTTCTCAGCAATTTCACCTACCCCACTCGAGAAGAAAATGCCGACCGAATAAATGCTTTCCGCGCCCTTCTTTCCGATGAGTTTTTTGGGAATCTAAAGTAAAAAACGGGGCACCAGTAAAACCCTATGGAAAGATGGTAACTGGTTGTCGGTAATCAGTTATCAGTGGTCGGTTATTGGTGGCTAGTGGTTAGTGGCTGGTAAACGGTGATTAGTATTTGCATGGACATTCACTGGTTCCTTCAGGGCCATGCCCTTCAGGATGACACATTCGAGTAGAAACCTTTCTATGGATCCTTTCACCTAACGGC
>JABUUT010000039.1:14699-26638 GCA_021443045.1 Fibrobacteraceae bacterium | reverse complement strand
GACACATTCGAGTAGAAACCTTTCTATGGATCCTTTCACCTAACGGCTCCAGGATGACCCCATCTTTCGTCTAAAAAGCAGTGCCGTGGTGCGACACAACGGTTAAATGCAGTAAACGGTTATCAGTGGTCAGTAGTCGGTTATCAGTATTCAGTTGTTGGTATTTGCGTACTCATATGCACATTTTCCTGGATCCTTCAGGGCTATGCCCTTCAGGATGACAGACTTGTGCGGACATTCACTGGATTCTTCACGGTGAGTGCCGTTCAGGATGACACTGCTGATGGCTAATAGTAGTCCCCAAAAAAACACCCCGCCCTTAGGCGAGGTGTTTTTTGTTTTTCAACAAGGAGAAAAGATCAACAACTGAACAAGCTCTATCGGCCAGTTTGTATTAACAATCAGCCTGTTTAACGACCAGCTTGCTTGCGGAGCATTTCCTTGCGCTGTTCCTCAGCAAAAATCTTTGCCATTTCCATACGGGCTTCGTCACGTTCCTTGCGTTTGGTTTCTTCCTTGCAGTTCACGCACTTGGTTGCCGTAGGCACTGCTATAAGTCGAGCCTTAGGAATAAGCTTTTTACACACCTTGCACACGCCAAAAGTGCCCTTGCGAATGCGGGTCAAGGCTTCTTCCAAATACACCAGATACTTGCCTTCACGATCAGCCAGCTTGAAATTGGTTTCCAGTGCATTTACATCAGAGGCAAATTCGGAGCTATTAGGGTCACCGGTATCACCGGACTGATTTTTTTGGCTTTGAAAAACATTGGCGTCTTCTGAATCATTTTGGGCAGCCACCAGCTGGCGGCGTTTTTCCAAAAGCATTTCCTCAAAAAATTTAAGATCGGCATCGCTCATCTTTGCAGGTTTCTTTTCAGCCATAATCAACTCCTTTTTGCTTGAGTTAGTTTAGGTTCGTTTACTATTTGTGTTAAACTATCTTTTTTTTTACAAAAAAAGTCAATACTTAATTAAAAATATCAATATTTAATTTTATACCATTTTTCTTAATATCGGCTATAAGTTGTTCTGTATCAACAACTAAGCGGTCTAATTGCAAACTTATTTCTCCATTTTTATCTAAAATTAACCCCACAGAATTGTCTTTTTGATTCACTTTACCCACGACTTTTTCAGCATAATCCTTTGTCTCTTGAACCTTTGACAACAAGGCATCAGCCCTATTCAACACCTTTTCGGCGTTTTCAACAGTAATTTCCCCCCTATCCAAGGCCTCGTTCACATTTGCCTCTGCCTTTTCCAAAGTGCTGTTAAAATGGTCTAAAACCCCTTTCAATTCAGACTTCCATTCCCCTGACAAGTCTTTTGTGTGCCTTATCAGCTTTTTGCCCTTGTTCAAAACCACCTCAATTTGCTTACCATCCGACCCCACCGTAACGGAATCTATAAAAGAGGCAATAAGAACCTTCATGGAGTCCAAATCCTCAATGATGGCCGACAAACTCTTTCCAATGCCACTGGTGCCTTCGTCATAGTGGCCAACCACAGTGTCGCCGTCAGCTATCAGTTCCTTGGCATCACCCGTAAGCACGCACAATTCCCGCTCCCCCATTAACCCAGACGTAATAAGGCGGTAAGCCGAGTTCACGGGAATCTTGGTGTCTGCCAAAACCCGAGCCGTTACGTACACGGCATCGTCAGAAAGCTCCACTGCCATAATTTCGCCTTTCTTGATACCGCGAACTTCTACGCGGTTCCCTGGGCTTAAAGTTCCTACAGCATCAAACTTGACCACAAAACTGTACCGGGGATGATAGGGGCTACTGGGGTGTAAAAAATACCAGGCAGCACAACAACCCACCAACACGGTCAAAAAAATGATGGAGGCCAATAAATTTTCTTTCAGGAGCCGGGTAAATCTATTCATAGTAAGACCAGTTCTTGTAATCAAAGTGGAACAGTTCCTGATCCAGTTCGCCCTTGGCCTTGGCCTTGATTTTCTTCATCAATTCTTCGTTAAAGTTCTGGGCGACATTCTGTCCATTCATCTTCATTAAGGTATTCATGGCAATCACTTCAGAAATCACCGTTAAGTTTTTGCCAGGAGCCACCGGAATTACAATCTTGGGAATTTGCACGCCCATCAACATTTCTTCGGTGCTGTTGAGGCCCGTGCGGTCGTAAGAAACATCGGAGCGCCAAGGCTGCAATTCCACGATGGTCTCAATTTTTTTCACCTTGCGAATAGCGTGGATACCAAACATGGAACGAATATCGATAAGGCCCACACCGCGAATTTCCATGTGGTGCTTAATCAGGGGATCGGGGCGACCAATAATGGAATTTCCAACATGGCTAATGTGCACCACGTCGTCGGCTATCATGCGGTGCCCTGATTCCACCAGGTCTAGTACACACTCCGACTTGCCCACATTGCTGTCGCCTATAAAGAGCATGCCTATGCCATACACATCTACAAGGCTGCCATGAATAATGGCATGAGGCGCAAAATATTCCTCAAGAATGCGTTGGGCAAATTTGACAAATTCAAAAGTGTGCTGGGTTGTTGAAAATAGCGGAATGTGCAACTTGGTACACATATCCTGAAGTTCCCTATGGGGTTTTTGGGCGTGGGTGACCACCCACATGGGAGCTCTAAATACAGAAAGGGATTCAAAGATTTTGCTTCGGGCCTCCGGGCCCAAAGATTCCAGGTAGTTCCATTCGGTGTGGCCAATAACCTGAATTTGCTTGGAACTATAAACTTTAGTGTAACCCGCCATGGCAAGGCCAGGGCGGTGGATGCCACTTTCGGCAATAAAACAGTCTAGATCTCCATCTGGAGAGTGGAGTTCCAAAGCCAGTTCCTTGCCATAGTGTACAAAAAATTCTCGCACCGAGAGGGATTCTCGGTGCAAGACTTTAATATCTTTTAACCTTGATTCTGCCATCTTAGTTAAAATAGCATTTTACAACTACACCACATCTGAAATTGGCTGGGCACGATGGTCATTTTGCTTTTCGTTGGCTTTTTTCAGCTGAGTTTTAGCACGTTCCAAAGCCACATCAACAGCCTTGCCCATATTTTCTTCGTCGGCAGAAGCCACAATTACAGAGCCTGTGATGTTGATGGTGATGTCGCAATGACGTTGGTGTTCCACTTCGTGATCCAAATTTACAGAGGCGCCAGTGATGTTTGGGTAAAAACGTGCCAGTTTGTCCATTTCTTCTTGAATACGATCCTGAAGACCAGCAGATGCATTAAAATGACGGGCAGAAAATTTAACATCCATGATAAAACCTCCAAAAGTTTAAATTTTACATAGTCATATGGGACTTAAGTCCGCATTTAGAGTATATACATCTTTTTTTTGCAAAAAAGCACCATTAAAATCACTTTTTTTTTAAACCTATATACCAAATTGGAATATTAAACCCCAAACCCGTCTTTTTCAGCTAAATTAAGGGAAATTGGAAATGTTTTTTATGATTAATGAACTGTCATTCTGAGGGGCAAAGCCCCGAAGAATCCAGTGAAGGTCCATGTAAATACACATAACACCCCTGTAGAAAACGTTAGTTTTCTACAAGTTTGTGTGATAAATCCAAGAGAATGTCCATCCTAGACAATCTTGCGCAAACGTGCAGGAAGAATTTTTAGCTCTTCTTCCCGGTATTTGGCCACAGTACGGCGGGCCACCTTAATTCCCTGTTCCTGCAGCTTGTCTGCAATGGCCTGATCCGAAAGGGGTTTTTTCTTGTTTTCGGCGTCTACCAGGCTTTTAATGGCATCCAAAATTTGGGCAGAGCCCACCACATCGGCATCGCTGCTTGATCCCTGTTTTACGCCAGAAGTAAAGAACTCCTTAAGCTCGTATACCCCAAAAGGAGTTTCCACATATTTGCCGTTGGTAACCCGGTTTACTGTGCTGGGGTCCCGGCCCACATCTTCTGCAATTTCTTGAAGAACCATGGGTTTCAGGTGTGCAGGGCCCATGGTAAAAAAGTCTTTTTGCCGTTTAACGATGCATTGCATTACCTTTTCCATGGTTGTATAGCGGTTGTCTACAGCACGCATAAAGTCGGTGGCCTTAGAGAGCCTTTCCCGAACGTATTCCTTATCTTTTTTAGAAACCGAGGGGTCTTCTAAGAGGGCTTTGTAAGTGGCATTTATGCGAAGACGCTTTTGAGAAGGGGTTTTAAAAGCCACCACCTCAAAGTGGCCTTTTTTTTCTACTACCTTCATGTCGGGCACAATAGACTGAATGGGGCTGCTAGAAATTTGACGACCAGGATGAGGCGTAAGTACAGCTAGACTGGCAACGGCCTGCTGTATGTTTTCCGAGGTCACCTCCAAGTCTTTGGCAATTTTGCCGTAGCGCAGAGCCTGAAGGTCTTCAAAGTGGTTTTCGAGAATTTTAATGGTCAATGGAGAAAACCCGGGAATGGCGTAAGCTTGTATCAAAAAACATTCCCGAAGGTCGCGGGCGCCGATGCCGCGAGGCGTAAAGTTCTGCAGTACATGGAATGCCTCGCGGACAGGTAGCGATGCCCCTTCCAGTTCCAGCTTGTCCTTAAGCACATTTTCAATTTCGTTTATAAAAGCATCGCTACTGGAAGCAAGCCGGGAGCTTAGTTCCATGTTGTTCCAATCTTCAGCTGAACTCATGTCTAGGCTTGCTTCCGGCACCCCCTGTAAAAAACCATTTTCGTCCACTGAGTTAATCAGATACTCCACCAAATCTCTAAAATGACTTTCGCTGCATCCTGCTTTTAATAGTTGATCCAACATTTCATGGGTGCCATTCCAGTCCCGCAGTTGATTCTTTAATTTGTCTTGAAGACTGGCATCCATATCCTTAATAGGCCTGTCCCATTCTTCATTTTCATCTCGAGCCGCATTTAAATCTTTAAAGGGAGCGTCCGTATGGTCGTAACCATCTTCCAAATAGCGGTCCCAATCAATATCGGCATTAGAAACACCATCAAGCAACCCTGTATCAATAGAGGCACTTTCATCTAAAGTTCCCCGTTCAATGTCATCCGGGTTCAGCTCCCTACGTTCCAGTTCTTCGGCTTTGGCTATAGATTCTGGAGGCTCTGCACTTTCAATAAAATCATCGGGATCGTCAGAAAGTTCCAAAAGAGGGTTCGATTCCACTTCTTCCTTAATGGCTGTTTCCAGTTCCAAGGAATTTTTTTGAAGAATTCCAATGGACTGTAACAGCTGGGGCGCAAGAGACTGCTCCAGCCTTTGGTTTTGTCCTAACTGCAATCCAAAATCCATCTGACTTTTACTCCAATTCCTTTGGGGTTCCTCTAAAAGTTGCCATAGTTAGAACAAACCTCTAATCTAAACGGAAACTATCGCCTAGGTAAATTCGGCGGGCTTCTGGGTCGTTGGCCAAATGTTCCGAAGAGCCTTCCGTTAGTACCTGGCTCTTGTACATAATGTAGGCTCTGTCGGTAATGCTCAAGGTTTCACGCACATTGTGGTCGGTTATCAGCACTCCCATGCCTCTGTCTTTTAGGCCCGATATAATACTCTGGATATCATTCACCGCAATGGGGTCAATGCCGGCAAAAGGCTCGTCTAGCAATAAAAAGGAGGGGTCGCTGGCCAAAGCTCGGGCTATTTCAAGGCGGCGGCGTTCGCCACCAGAACAGCTAAAAGATTTTGTTTTACGTATATGGGTGATTTTAAATTCTTCCAAAAGTTGTTCTAAACGTTTCTTTCGTTCGCTGCGTTTCATGTCTTGGGTTTCTAAAACAGCCATAATGTTGTCTTCAACGCTTAACTTTCTAAAAATGGATGGCTCCTGAGGAAGGTAGCCCACACCAAGGCGAGCCCGCTTGTACATTGGTTTGTCGGTTAGTTCAATGTCGTCCAAAAAAATGTGGCCCGCATCGGGGCGAACCATGCCCACAATCATGTAAAAAGAGGTTGTTTTGCCAGCTCCATTAGGGCCCAGCAAACCTACAATTTCGCCTTGGGAAACAGTGATGGAAACATCGCTAACTACCTGGCGGCCACCGTAAACTTTGCGAAGTTTTTCGGTGCGGATGGTGCTTACCAAATTCTTCATTTCCTTACCCCCACATTTTTTGTGGCCTTTTCGGAAGTTCCTGTTTTGCTGGACCCTTCCGTTTTATTAGAAGACTCCGTTTTACTAGGAGATTCTTTTTTTACAGATTCTCCGGAACCTTCCTTGGAGGCTTCGGCCTTGTGTTTGGCGGCCTCCCTAAATTTTTCACGCATTTGCTCCATGCGCTTAACACGGTCCTTCGAAGGCATTTCATTTGCCATAGTTTTGTTGGCTTTAAACTTTTCCTGTTCCATCTTGGAGGTGTCTGCAGGAGGTTCCACCTCAACTTTTACAGGAGCCAAAGAGTCTTTCTTTGATTTTTCCTGGGCGGCTACCTGACGGCTCAATTTTTCCATGTCTACATAGCGGCCGCTGGCTAAAGTGCTTCTGCCAATTAGCCGCAACTGTCGAACTGCATTTTTTACTGGGTCAAAAGTAATGTTAATGGTATCTCCAGCAGCCTCGTTCTTGCCCGAAACGCTGCGGTCCTTCTTTACATAAAAATAGGTGCTCTGGGCCTTTCCCGACACCACCGCATGGTCCATTTTTCCCTTGTCAAAAAACAAGTCCAGGCGGTCGCCATCCATTTGATTTTTGTACTCTTCCAGGTCATCTTCATAGAAAAATCCCTTGGCATTCAAGTTTACATACAAACGATTAATCTTGTTGTCGCCAAATTCGCAGAATAGGGTATCTCCAAAAGCCTCCGTAACACTGCCTGGCTTGTCTTTTTTTGCATCTTCCTTTTGAATGCCATGGGCATTGCGAATCACTAAAGCCGATTTCATGCTTTTTCCTGTAGAGTCTAGCACCAAAAAAATGGAATCCCCTGTAAGGTGGTAGCTTTTCATGTCAAAAGTAGGGTGGCCCTTCATCGAAAGCCAGTTGTTTTTGCGATCAAAGAATCCGGTATCACAAGTAACTACCATGTCTTTTTGGGTTACCTTTACATCTCTGTAGGCTTCGGCAAAAGATTCCTTTTTGTTGTAGATAATTTTACGAGCCTCTATGGTAACAGTGTCCACGTTGCCATCTTTCTGTTTTTCAAACTGAAAAAGTTTGGGCTTGTCGGGCATGGTCAGAATTTCTGCTTCACGGTCGTAAACCAGATATTCCCCAGTAAAGGCGTAAGACTCTGCAGAATCTCCTGCCATAACATTGCCTGTGGCGCTGGCTGTGGAGCGACGCTTTTGATACAAACCGCTATTGGCCTTGATGTATCCCGATGGATGGGTAAAAGTAAACCCACCGTCGCACTGCACCATTTCGGAATTCTTATTCCAACTGGCTCTTTCTGTTTTAAACTGCACGCTGTCGTGCACAAAATGAACATGCCCCTGCAAAAGCAAGGAACCGTGACGCCGAGCCACAGACAAATTATCGGCGTGTTTCATAATTAGAGGGGAGGTCTGTGAAAATGCAGTTGTCACAGCTGTCAGGAGAATGAGTAAAAGTCCATGGCATAGGGAAAAATGCATTACTTATTATCCCCTTGAGCTGTAGAATCTTTACTTTCCAGTTCTTCCGCCTGCTTTTTATCTTCATCCTTCAAGCGTTTGGCTGCATCTTGAAAAATGCCTGTAACCTGGGAAAGAATTTTCCAGTTGTCCATGTTGGCATCACTTTCAAAACCCTTGCCCTGCAACACATCGCCATCTTCCGAAACCACCCGTACAGAGCTTTCCGTTTTTACCAAATTATCTTTTTTGTTCCACAGCAGGGAATCGGCCCGCACCGAGGCTCCTTTGGGTGTAATTGCATACACATGGCCATAGGCGTAAACGTACGTAAACTTCATATCGAGGCGCCCAGAGTCGGCGCGCAAAAAGGCGGAGCGAACTCCCGCAGAATCATACACATCCACAAAAACAGGCTTTACAAAAATCACCTCCTTGTCGGCCCATCGTTCCAAATAAGCGGTCTTCATTTTCCAAGACAGCACATTGTTGTCGTAACGGTCCAGAAGGGTGGTGTCGGTAAAAAGCATTGCAGGACGATCCGTATGGATCCATTCCTTTTCTTCTTCGATATCTTCGCAGGCACAGAACAAAAAAGCCACCAAAGATAAAGCCAATAGAAAAGCTCCATGGCAGACTCCTGGGGCTGGACCAGTCTCTATATTGGCTTTTGTTGCTTTTTTAAACATTCCGTACCTAAAAGGAACCTTTAAGACAATATATAAAATATATAGCCCATTTGAATGACACTCTACAAGCAAAAACCGTGCCAACCAGAGCCCTTGGTATAGGCACAAAAAGGATAAGAGTTCCTATAAAAGAAAATCCCTGGCGAATGCTCGTCAGGGACTTTCAGCGGGAAGAGCGAGATTCGAACTCGCGATAGGGTTACCCCTATACGTCCTTAGCAGGGACGCGCCTTCGGCCAACTCGGCCATCTTCCCGTTTGGGGACTCTAATTTTACATATATTTTGATGATTTTTCAAGGGGTACCTATAAAAACAGGGCTTTTTTTTTAGATTTTACATATTATGGGCTTCTTGAAAAAAATTCTTAAAATTACTTTTGCAATTGCCCTAGTGGGGGTGATTTGCGCCATTCCAGTCTATATTGTGGTATTCAAGGTACTCCCCGACAGAGACCCCGATAACCAGTTTAACCGAAATACCATTTTGCAGGTGCTTTCGGGCGAAACCCGTGTTTTTTACAACGATGGAGAAAGCCTTCTTGGGGCCTTTTTTGATGCCAACCACCGCATTTATGTTCCATACGGCGACATTCCCGTAAACATCGTAAACGCCCTGGTTGCTGCCGAAGATTCCCGCTACTGGACCCACAATGGTTTTGATTTTCGCGGTTTTTCACGGGCCATGATTAGCAATATTAAAAGCGGTCACATGCGTCAGGGAGGGTCTTCTCTAACGCAGCAGGCTGTAAAGAACATTTTTGGCCGTGAAGAACGGTCTGTTAAGGAAAAGTGGAAGGAACTGATTAACGCCCTTCGTATGGAGACTCATTTTTCCAAAGAAGAAATTCTGGAGTTCTACCTGAACCAGTTTCATGTGGCGGGCACCGGAAAGGGCGTGGCCATTGCCGCCCAGTATTTCTTTAGCAAAGAACTAAAAGACCTTACCCTTGCCGAATGCGCCTTTATTGCAGGCTCTGTAAAAGGCCCCAGTAACTACGACCCCTTTACCCAGAGAAATGTGGCCCGTAGAGACAGTGCCTTGGCCCGAGGACAGCGCCGGTTGAACTATGTTCTGGGCCGTATGGTGGAGGAAGGATACATTGAACAGGCAGACATGGACGAGGCTTTGGAAACCCCTCTCAACTTTAAGCATGGGAATTTCCGCTTTACCGTTTCTACCACTCTAGAAAGGCTGGAAGAAAAACTAGACAGCGAATTTTTTGGCAAACTTTTTGAAGAAAACAACATTACAGATTGGCGCAAGGCTCAATTGGAAATTGTAACCACGCTAGATGCCCAATCTCAAGACGCCGCCAAGCGGGCCCTTCAGAACAACATTTCCAACCTGCAGATGCAGCTTGGCGGATTTGTGCTGCCAAAGGCCGAATTTGCCAACCGCGCCATGAATGCCCGCAAGGGGGATTATCTGTATGGTTCCGTGGATTCTGTTTTGTACAATGGAGATGGCTCCCTAAATTCGCTGCAACTTTCTTTTGGGCAACTTAAGGGCGTGGTTGACAACAAGACCATCAAAGAATTTGAAAAACAAATTAAGGGTGATGCCAAGCGGGTGCTAGCCAACCAGCTTAAAAAAGGAGCTATTCTTCTGGTCAGCATTACCAGCGAAGAAAAGAAAGATGGTTTTGCACCATGCAAAATTGAAACAGAACCAGTACTCCAGGGTGGTTTGGTCGCCATTAAGAATGGCACCGTTCTGGCAAGCCAGGGAGGTTTCCACAACACCGGATACGACCGCAGCTTCAAGGCACTTCGCCAGTTGGGGTCTAGCTGGAAACCTTTGCTATACGCCCTTGCCCTCAAGTACCACTGGAACTATCTGGACCCTCTTGAAAATGATTACAACGTATTCCAGTATGTAAACCAGTTCTATTTCCCACGGCCCGACCACAAAAATAAGGGTGAACTAGTGAGCATTGCTTGGGCAGCCACCCGTTCCGAAAACATTGCCAGCATTTGGCTGCTGGAACATCTTTTAGACAAATTAAGTATTGATGAATTTATGGAAGTAGCCAACGCCAACGAAATGGGTAAAAATTCCGATGAAGAGGGAACGGCCTACTTTGAAAGGCTCCGCGACAAATTTGGCCTAATTATGAAGGAATCGGTAAAGCAAGAAATTGAATTTACCAAAGCCCGCGACGCCCTAACCGAAAAGTTTATGATTGAAGGCCAAACCCAAAAGGCTCTTACCCTAAGCAACCTGCGATTTGGCACCTATACCGACGTGGCCCTAAAACAGCATAGGCGCGACCAAAATATTCAAAAGTTTATTAACCACAATTACAAGCATTATGCAGAGGTATTACGCAAACGGGAAGCAAGCGATATGGACCCAGGCAACACCGCTATTATGCCTCCCTTAGATTCTGTGGTGCTGCTGAATGGCTTTACCTTGGCCGACTTTAAACGCCTTACCACCATGATAGAACCTGTAGACCCCGAAAGCGACTATCTAGACAGCGAACATATTCGCTATTGGCCCGATTTTCGCAGGTCTCTCTCCATGGCAGAATACGCACGATTTGCCCATGAAATTGGCATAAAGCAAAAATTGCAGAAAGTGTTTAGCATGCCTCTTGGCGTAAACGACGTGACCATTGGTGAAATTGCCACCGCTTACCAAACCATTTTAACAGGCAATGTGTACAAGTGCAAAGATGGAGATTGGGGTGACCCCTGCTTTATCAAAGAAATCAAAGACAGAAATGGAAGAAGCATTTTTAAAAACGAAATGGAATCTAAAAAGGTTTTGGACGACACTGTTACCACCCAAATGGCTGTAATGCTGCGCTCCGTGTTTACCAATGGTACCGCCCATAGCCAGTACGACGCTCTCTCCGTTTATTCGCCTAACAAAAAAACAAAACTTCACTACCCTGCCCTGGGAAAAACAGGAACCACCAACGATTATAGAAACGTGGCCTTTATGGGGGCTTTGCCCATGTATTCCTTGGCCGAAGCCAGTGTTACCTTAGACAGCGTTATTGCCATTGGAAGTTATGTGGGTTTTGACGACAACAAACCTTTAAAGTCTGGACGCACCCGCATTGCAGGCGCCAGTGGCGGCCTTCCTCAATGGGCCAGCTTTGCCAAGGAAGAAATGGAAATTTTGGGGTTGCCTCATCAGGTGGATTTTCTTGATATTTCCCTTTTGGCCAGCGGATCGGTACCAATGAATCTTAGTAACGAAAGAGGTGAACTTGTTGTAGACCCCATGACTGGCCTTGCCTTGTCGGGAGCAAATGCATCCCAGGGAAGGTACCTGCCTTGGCTGGATGTGCCTGGATTTACCCCACCACAAGTTCAGGAAATGGCTGCGGAAAATGCGGCCAGCGAAGGCATTATAACCTCTATGCCCATGCCTGGCACCGAATTGCCTGAAGGCACCTCCCAAACAGCAGAACAGCCAGCAGAAAATTCAGATGTTCCTGTGGTTACAGGCGAGGCTGTTTCTCCAGCAGTTCAGGAGCCCACCACGCCTGTGCAAAAAGAAATGCCCAGGGATAACGACTGGGATTTACCAGCAGATTTTGATAGCAAAAACGCCTTTGTGCCTATTGAAGCGGATATGGACTAACCCAAAGAAATATTTGGGATTATGCGTTTAATTGCTAATGATAAATGATTAATAAATGGTCATCCTGGAGGATGCGTAGCATCCGATAGGATCCAGTGAATGTCCATATAGATACTAATTACAGACCACTGATAACCGTTTACAGC
>JABUUT010000039.1:3282-14248 GCA_021443045.1 Fibrobacteraceae bacterium | reverse complement strand
CGAATGCAGCAAAAACAAGCTTGCTTGTTTTTATTGCTGAGGCCCAGAGTCAAGCGCATCGCGCAATGACGGAAGCGACCTCACCGCTGACGACTGACTGCTGGTAGCTCATGCCAAATGCTCCATCACTAGATTCCATACGAGGCTCGGGATGAACTATTTTAAAATGCAACCCCTATTCTTTGTTCCCGTAGTTTTTTTTAAATTTATGGCATGAAAAAGATTCGCTTTGAAATTCTCTCTTTGTCCGGAGCTTTACTATCCGGCGCTTGCATGTTGCTTGCTGCTTGTGCTGGGAATACCCCAACCCCCTCCCCCATGCACCAGGTTCCAGAAGATAGTTACCAACCCCAGATAGTTTCTTCCTCGGCTTTTACCTCTATTCCAGAATCCGCTAATCCAGAGGCTCCACAAGTTTCTTATGGAGATGAAAAGGATTTAAGCCAGTCGTCTTCCAGTATTGCCTACTCCGCAACAGTCGAAACGCCTCAAGTTACAGAGACATCTTCTAGCCAAATGGCCCCTAATTACATTGACCCTTACGAACAAATTCCAAATGATGTGCAGGCTATTTTTGAATATGCAGACCACTTGCAAAAACAGGGCTTAGAAGACTCCGCCAGTGCCTATTTGCAGCGTTTTCGCATTTTAAAACCCCTCTGGAACCAGTGGGAAACTCGAGTAGACTCCATGTTGTTGGAAATGGGTAAAAGTCGAATGGAATTGGACAAGCAGTACCAGGCCCTAGCCCTAGAAATTCAGAACATGAACCGTGTAAAAGCCTCTTACCACATGGTATCTCCTGTGGTAGACAGCCTTATAGCCCTAAACCCCAGCGATTCCCTAAAAAACTGGGCTCAGTTGCAAAAAGACAAATCTTTTGAAAACACTTTGGCCAAAGCCCAAAAGGAAAAAGAAAAAATTTTGGATTTAGCCGACAACAAGGCACAATTTGAAGAGGCCAAAAAACAAGCCGACATGTTCCTGGTTCGCTACAGGGACCTTGATGAAAAACTTCAAATTTCGGCTATGATTGCCCACATTCAAGACTTGGCCACAGCCACCAACAAGGAGGCTGTAAAATACTGGGAAAAGAACGACCCTTCAAAAGCCTTGGCACAAGCGGACAGTCTTATTAAACAAGAAAAATTCGCACCGGCCAGGGACTTGTTGAACAAACTAAAGGCAAGCAAACTCCGCAGGGAAGCTTTGCAAAAATACAAGACCCTGTCCGACGCCTTCTGCAACAAGGAACGCCAAAACGCATCTCAACTTTTTGCAAAAGCACAACAGCAAAAGGATACTGCAAAAAGGAACATGCTGCTACAAGATGCCGCCGCCGCCCTGGATCGTTGCCTCACAGAATACCCGGAAACCACCCTTAAAAAGAAAATTGAGGAAAACAGGAATTTTCTTTTAAAAGAAATTAAATAGACCCAGCTGATATTTACCTTTCCAAGATGTTACTTGGAGAGGGCCAGCCTCTGAGGAAGCCTAGAAGTTGCAGATGAACACTGATGGATACTAATGGCCTCTAATGGCCGCTATAAGTTTTATAGGTAAAAAAATGTTTTGTGATTTTACAGTTTTACAATATGCAGGCTTCTTTATTTTGGGAGCCGTGGTGAGCCTTATAAACAGCATTGCAGGCGGCGGCAGCACCCTAAGCCTGCCTCTAATGATATTTATGGGTATTCCCCCCACTGTGGCTAACGGAAGCAACCGCATTGGCCTTATTGTGGGCAACTTTAGCTCCGCCTTTAACCTAATGAAGCACGGGTACCTAAACAAGAAAATTTTTTTGCAACTGCTGGTGCCCACCATTGTAGGGTCCCTTATAGGCGTTTGTGTGTTGGTTCATATAGGCGACAGGGCTTTTCAGGGAATTTTAGCCACCGCTATTCTAATGATTGTAGGCATGAACTTTTTAAAAGAAGATATACTGGGCAAACCACCCACAACACCCCCCGAAAAATTAACAGTCAAAGGCGCCATAGGTTTTGCGCTGGTAGCTATTTACGGATGTATTGTGCAAGTTGGTGTTGGTTTGGTGCAAATTTTTTCGTTGCGCCGTTACACCGGCCTAGAACCCATTCGCATTAACGCTCTAAAAAATGCGCTGACCAATGTTTTTTTAATTGTGAGCACCACAGCCCTAGGGTTTAGTGGTAAAATTTATTGGGATGTTGCCGTTTTAATGGCCGCAGGAGCTTGGCTTGGGGGCTATTCTGGTAGTTTTTTACAGCGTAAAAAAGGGAACAAATTTATTAAATACTTTACTCAGGTTTGCAGTGTTGCAATGGCAATTTATCTAATAGTGGACTTGATTAAATAAAGGCCCCCTCTAAAGGGTATAAAAAAACCGGGGCACTTGTGTGCCTCGGCTTTTTTAATGAGAATATCTAAGATTACTTAATGGAGAAGGTCTTCATTTCGCTACCCACACGAACCATGTACATACCCTTTGTGGGGATAGTTACACTGTGTGTTGCACCGAGAACTTGACCAACAGTAATAACCTTGCCCTGCATATCAAAGATGGCGTATGTGGTACCAACCTTGGCGTTGGAAATTTGCACGGCCTGGCCCATTGTGGAAATCTTTACAGCGCTAATGGTGTTTACGCCATGGATTGCAATAGAGCCACCTTGGTTAGGATCACCGCCCTGGTTACCTGTATTGGGGTCGCCACCCTGAGTTCCAGTGTTGGGGTCGCCACCCTGAGTTCCAGTGCTGGGGTCGCCACCCTGGGTTCCGGTGCTAGTACCACCACCTTGACCACCGCTGCTACCTTGGCCAATGCCTGGGTTGGTAGCTTCTGCAATCTTAATACCCGTAATCTTTTCTGGGTCAATCACGTTGCCACTAGCATCAAGGAATTCAATAGACTTTACAGACACCTTGCCGTAACCACCCTTAGGCATTTTGGCTTCAAACTTAAGGCCCTTAACGGTCTTCATTACATCATTACCAGAAACAACCTGCTTTACCCAATCTGGAGTAGTAAAGTCGCCAAAGTCAGCAAGGCCACTTGGAGTCATATCCAGGGTAATGGTCTTGTAACCATTTGTGGGTTCAATCATGTAGCCAGGTTCACCACCGGCTTCCTTAACAGAACTGCTAAGAAGAGCAAAACGAATGGTACCTTGTGTGGAAACATTGATTCTTACACTCTTAGCTCCAAGGGCTGTTAAATCAATACCCTGCTCTTCGTTAGAAAGGAAAGACATGGCAATACCTGCACTTGGGTACTTACCAGCTTGACCTTCCGGGCTTTCATAATCTGGTTCTGGAGCAATGTTCATTTCGGCTTCGGCGGTAATAACACCAGCATTGTTGAACAATGGAGAAGAACCAGAATCGGGTCTCATAATGGTAACACCATACTTGTCATGGTATGCACCCCAGTTCCAAAAACCAGAAAGGCCTACTGTAGAATCCTTAAGTTTTTGCTGGGTGCCGGCAGGCATAGTAATTTGACCAAAGGCTGATGGATCTGGTGTAAAATCGGTAAAGCCAGTCATGTCATATAGGTTAGGCATATTACCAGTCATCAAAAGAAGGTAGAGAATGTTCAATGTAGCCGGATAGTACTGTTCACCTACTTTTGCACTAGGACCTGCGGCACTGGTAAAGCTGGCAAGAGCCTTGTACACAGTACCCATATAAAGGTTGCCCGTTTCGGAATCATCGCTAGAAGAAGCTAAACCAAGACCACCGGAGAATGTGGAGGATACGAAATTGCGTGTTTCGCTATCGGGCTTTTTACCATCTATAGTGTAGCCAGAGTTAATTCCACCAGCATCGCCGTAGGTGGCACCATAAAGCCACTTGGTAATCTTATCATTGAATTTTTTTGCATTAGAATTGCCATACCAGTAGTAGGCCCAGGCAGTACGCCATGGAGTACGGGCAGCATCATCATAAAAACCGGGATCTTCATCCTGAGAAACTGCAGCACTGGTTCTAGTGGGCTTATGAGAATTCCAATCACACCAGTCAGGAACTAGGCCTGTGTTTGGATCCTGGCAAGCCAGCAAGTCCGCACCAGCAGTGCTAACAACATTAGACCAGCTTCCACCGGCAACCTTGCTAAACAGTTCAAAATTAGCCAAGGTGCCATAACTTGGGTTAAAGGCTTCGTTCCATCCACTACCGGGTTTTACATGGCCGCCACTAATATCGTTGGTGGCCATCCAGCTCATAATAGCCTTGGCATCATCCAAATAGCTGGACTTGTCCCACTGTTTAGAAGCCATAACCAAGGCGAGAGCGGCATCTACGTCGGCATCAGTAGCAGAACCACTACCTGCTTTGCACCCAACACGCCAATTCATACCAGCACCGTTGCCACCATTTTTCTTCCAAGTTGCATAGAGCTTGTCGAATTCAGACTGATAGTCATTGCCATTGCTGGACATGTACACCATGATCATCATGCCGTAGGCAATACCTTCAGAAACAGTAGAACAATCACCTTCAGGAGACAAAATCCATGCTGAGCCGTCATTCTGATCTTTGTACCAAGCATCTTTCCACTTGTCAAAGTGTTCCTTGATCATCTTAGTGTCCGCATAGGGGAAGGTATAGCCGTGAGGGCTTTTTTTATTCTGCGGAAACGGGTACTTTGGGGCTGCAGAGGCAACAAGTGCTGTAGCCACAACCAATCCAAACATAACTTTAAAGATATTCTTCATTATTTGATCCTTTTTTTAAGGTTCACCCATCCACCCCTAAATATAATTTGTCTAGGGAAAATCACAACCTTGTATCATGTAATAAATAAATTGCAAAAACCACTTTTCTCAAAAAAAGTGATTTTTATCATGAAAATAAAGGGTGTTTTGGGTTACTTTTTAGGCTTTGTAGCAATTATGGATAAGTAAACTGTACCAATTATTGCGGCCATCATGCTGCCACACAAAATACCGATTTTTGCAGAATCTTGCTCAAAGGCGGCGTTGGGGCCTGTAAATGCCAAACTGGCCACAAAAAGGGCCATGGTAAACCCAATTCCAGCCAGCATGCCACCTCCCAGCAGCACTCTCCAGGAATAGCCATCAGGCTTTTTGGAAATTCTCACTTTTACAGCCAAAAAACTGAAAAGGAAAATGCCTATGGGCTTACCAAAGATAAGGGCACAGGCCACGGCCATGGTAATGGGCAAGCGAAGCCCATTCAGGTTGATTTCAACACCGGCATTGGCCAAGGCAAACAGGGGCATAATAAAGAAATTTACCCATGGAACCAAAGGCTTATACAATCGTTCCTGCAAAGAAATACTCTCGCTGGCACCTTTGCGAAGCATGGTAAAAACACTGTACTTTTCGCTACGGTCCTGAATTTCACCGCTTAATACCTGGTCTACTCCATTTACAAACTTGGCCACCTTACCGCCAGGAATAATGGCCTTGGCAGGTACAGAAAGGCCCAGAAGCACGCCAGCTATAGTAGGGTGAACGCCACTCTTAACAAAAAAGGCCCATACCGCAACACCAATTACACCATGGAGCAGCAAATTGCGCACCCCAATGCGGAAAAAAACGTTAATCAGCACAAGCAGGGCGAATGCAGCGCCAAGGGAGGCAAAATTGATACCGTCGCCGCTGGGGTAGCCAATGGCTATAACCAGAATGGCTCCGATATCGTCGGCAATGGCCAAAGTAAGAATCATTACCCGAAGAGCGTGAGGCACCTTTTTCCCTAAAATGGCCATGCAGCCCACCACAAAGGCGATATCGGTTGCTGTGGGAATGCCCCAACCACGGCTGGCTCCAGCCTGGGTACCCATATTTATGGCCAAATAGATGAGGGCAGGGAACAGCATACCCCCAGCGGCGGCGATAATGGGAAGGCTTGCCGCCTTAGGGTCCCTCAGTTCACCGTAAGTCATCTCTCCCTTAACTTCAAGACCGATGTTAAAGAAGAATATGGTCATGAGAGCGTCGTTAATAAACCAGTGGAGGTCGGCTGTGCCAGTCCAGTTGGCTATGGTCACCATAAAGGGAAGGTGCCAAAAATGATGGTAACTTTCGGGAGAAAGGTTTGCCCAGAGCAAAGCCGCTACAGTCATTACAATAAGAACTATACCACCTGTGGTTTCAACCTGCATTAGGCGTTCCACCGGTGTTATAATCTTACGGACCGGAGTTTCCGGAAACAAGTCATCTATTCTGTCACTGCTGGTTACTCTTGCGGACATACATACCTATTTTGGGAGTTTAGGCTTACAAAATACACTTTTTTTTGAAGAATGTGCTAGACCAAAATAATTATAGCGACAAAATACAACAAAAAAGCCCCAAACTGTAAAAGTTTGAGGCTAAATTAAGAGAAATTTATAAGTTGGGATGCCAATTAGTAAAGCACGGGGGGCCAACGGGGGTTTTTGGAGCTCATGTCGATCTTGTAGAAGTCGCGCTCGAAACGGCCGTCGTCCATGCCGTACATCTGCATAATGTGGCGGGCCATCCACTTGCCCAGCTTGAGCACCGTGAGTTTTTTGCGCAGGCGGCCCTGGCAGTCGCGGTTCATGATGTCGGGAAGGGTGGAGGTGGTGAGGATTTCGTCGATGGCGTGGCTGTTCAGCTTTTCTCGGGCTTCGGCACTGGTGTGGAAGTGGGTGACGCCAAAGCACACGCGGTTGGGGTTCCCTTTTTTGATGTGTTCGCAGCACTGGACGATGGTAGTGCCGGTGCGGACCATGTCGTCGAACACGATTACATCCTTGCCTGCGATTTCGTCGATGCTGATGTCGGAAAGTTCCGGGTTGAAGGTCATGGAAATTTCACGTTCGCCGGTACGGACCTTGTCCATGACCACGCGCTTGCATTCGGGGAGCTGCAGGGCATCATAGACGGCGTTCATGAAGGGGCGGGCTCCCTTGTCGGGGGAGACAATCACCAGGTTGTTGCCATCTTTACCGGTTTGTACAAAGTTGCTGCACTTGATGTAGTGGGCGTACACATCGGTAGGAATCAGGTTGTGGAAGTGGCCTTCGAAAATGTCGTTGAAGAGGTTCTGGACCTTGATGCTGTGGTTGTGGCACGTTACAACGGCGTCGACACCAGCCTTCTTTAAGAGTTCGGCGTAGAGCAGGCTGGTGAAAGCCTGGCCATCAAATTTCTTGAGGTCTATTTCGGGGCGGTCCTTTTCAAGTTCGCCTACACGGTGTGGGCCACGGTCCTGGGCACTGTAGAACAGGTCAGGCTCAACAAGTACCACTTGTTCGGCACCGTTGTCTTTGGCGGCGCGGGCCAGAATGCAGTTGCGCATGGCATAGTCGTTGCGGCTGCGTTCGTGGTTCGAAACAGAACAAATCAAGACAATCTTGCCTTCCAAGCGATGCCCGATATGGTCCATGTCATCCATATCCAGCATGTAGCGGGGGCAGAATTCGGAGTTTGCGAAAGTCTTTAACGACACCACGTCGGAGATGTCTTCGCGAAGCCCGATGTACTGGGCCATATCGATGGCGAACGGATCATCGGTGAAGTTACCGGTCACAATAAAACGATCTGACATAAGCCTGCCTTTTTTTTGAATTGCAACACAAATATAGTTATTAAAACTCCCGTTTCAACCTTCGGTAATTCGCCTTGACCTTTTTCACATAATTGTAAGTTTCATAATTCATGAAAATAAGGCGCAATAGGTCGAACCACCGATATTTTTTATATATGGCTGCCTGTTTGTACCCCCCATTGTAATGGGCTAAAATAAGGTTGAAATCGTCCTTGTATTCTTCACAGAGCATACTTAAGTACTTGGTGCCAATTTGAATATTATCTTCTGCCATGGTCAGTTGGTAGCTTTGTTTTTTTATCCGCCTGGCAACCCCCTTTGCCGTAGTGGGCATAACCTGCATAAGCCCTATGGCTCCCATGGAACTCTTGGCATTGCGGTTAAACCGAGATTCCTGGCCAATTACCGCTGCCACCAGCTTGTAGTCCACATCGTAGGTTTTTGAATATTTTAAAATGAGCTGGGTTATCTGATTTACTTCTTGCTCGCTTATTTTTTTGTTTACCGACTTAATGTAATGCCTTAATTTTTCGGGGGAATCCTTTTTATTAAAAAATTTTAAAACCAATTCCTTATTGGAAACTTCATCAAGATAGTCTTCCAACGCAGGGAGAACTCCCCCTGTTAAAAAAAGAAATAGCAGAACAACGAACCAGAACTTTTTCACACCCCCAAAGATAACTTTGATTTTTAAAGAACACCATTAGCTGTTCTATAAGGCACATCTAAAAATTAAAGTTTGCATAGAGAGTAAAGGTGAATATACGCCGAGACATGGGCTCAAACAGCTCCGTAGAGTACGCCGCAAACTTCATGTAGGTATCCAAACGCTCTCCAATGCTCAACCATGGGAATAAGGCATACTCCAACTTGGTGTGGTTGAACAGCAAAAAGTCCCAGCCTTCTGCACCATAGTGGGGCAACGAATTTGGCAAGGTGCGTAAGGCATCTAGAGTAAGGTCGTTACTAAAAGTCCATTTTTTATTGTAAAACAGTTCCATAAGCAGACGGTACTTAAAACCAGTGTTGTACTGGTAGTTGTCCATGTCCGATTTGTACTCGGGGTGAACCTCCTGAATCAAGTCGTCGTAACCCATGTCGGAGGTGCCTAAAATTATCCAGTAGGCTTGGTTGGTTAATCTAAAACGAAGTTTGGAAGTGGTCCAGACACCTACGTCAAAACCAGCACCCAAAGATACGGTGCCGATGGTGGCCAAGTCTCCATAGAATGTGTCATAATCCAGGTACATGGCAAAGTCCATCCAGTGGCCAAAGCCATGAATGGTTGCGTTGGCCAATTTTCCAGTTACATCCACTTGAATTAATTTACCTTCAAGACCCTGTTCCGAAAATACATTTAAAGTAAAGTAATCAAAGGGTTGCCTAATTAAGGTCCAAGGCCTTCCATACTCTAAAAACAAACCTAAAACACTGTGGTGGTCGTTCCATTTTTCATCCAGTTCATCGGCGGACTTTCCGCCAAACCGGTAATCGCTTCCAAATCGGGAGCCTGCGCCAATCATTAGAGAAAGCTCCACAGGCACAAAGTGCATTCTTTTTTCACGTTCCCCAAAAGCCTTTCGCTGCAAGTACCCCACAGGTGCCGAACCAAAGGCCGCCATCTGCCTGTACCACCGGGCATTCTCATCATTGTAGAACAGCTTTGATATTCGGTGCAGCACTTCGCCATAGGCACTTCCGCCAATGGTGGTAGTGATTAAATCGTTTGGGGCAGGGTACTCCGTTTCTGCAAAAAATTCCCATGTAAGGCTACCAAAGGCTGTCCAAAGCAAACTTGTAGAAAAATCGTTTCCAGCCGAACGGGCGGCGGTAAAATAGGTAGAACCCTGATAGGGGTGTCCGTAAAAGTTAATGGCCCAGTGGTTATGGTCCCATTCAAAGCCTTCATCCAGGTTTCGCTTCCATATAGAAGGGCTTATGCGAGCGTAGTCTTTGTCAAGCACATAGCGGTCCCAGCCCCAAACAAGAACATTCAAGGCTGTAATTTCGGTAGCTACAATAAATGGGTTTATAGGGTTGCCCTGGTTTCTGTCTTTATACTTAATTCCATGGGTGTACTTAAGATGAATTTCACGAATGGTGTCTTGGGTGCTGGCGGTGTCGGGAATAACACTAGCCTGTGTTAAAGAGAGAAATATGAATAAGAGTACAGAGAAAAACATTTTCATGCTTTTCAATGTACTATCACAAGCCACCCCATTTAAAGGGGTATCTTGATAAAATGTTGTTTATCACGGATAAAAGGCTAAAGGGCAGCCCTAAAAGTCAATGACGCGGTCGTTCTGCAGCATTTGTTCAAACGTCTGGCGCTCGCGAACCACTTCCAGCTTGCCGCCGGTGTACATCACCTCGGCAGCGTAGCGGCGGCTGTTGTAGTTGCTGCTCATGGCAGCACCGTAGGCACCGGCATCATGGAGCACCAGAAGGTCGCCCACCTTGGCCTTGGGGAGTTTCCGAGTTACCACAAAGCCCCCTTCTTCCTGAGTGAACACGTCGCCGCTTTCGCAGAGGGGGCCACCTACAACGACATCCACCGTTTCATTCAGTTCGCGGCCATCGCGGGCGATAACAGAAATAGCGTGGTAGCTGCCATAAAAACTGGGGCGCACCAAGTCGGTAAAGCCCGCGTCCAGCAAGTAGAACAAGTTGTCACCCTGCTTTTTCACAGCGCGGATTTCGGCAACCAAAAGACCACTTTCGGCCACCAGGTAACGGCCTGGCTCCACTTCCAAATTCACATCGTGACCCACACTTTGCTGAATGCGCTTGCGGGCGTTGTCCCAAAGGTCGTAGTAAGCCTTTACATCAATGCGGCTTCCTTTGTCTTCTTCGTGGTAGGGAATAGGGAGACCACCACCAGCAGAAATGGTGCGCAAATGCCCACCCAGACGGCGGCTGGCATCTACCATGGCGTCGCAAACCTGGGCCAAGTGTTCAAAGTCGGTGCCGCTGCCAATATGCATGTGCAAACCCGAAATCCACATACCGTTGGCCTGGGCCAGTTTTACACAGTCTTTAATTTGTTCATGCCAAACGCCATGCTTTGAAAGGTCGCCGCCGGTGTTGGTCTTGCGGGAGTGCCCGTGACCAAAGCCCGGGTTCACGCGCAAGGTCAGTTCTGTTTTTACGCCCGCATCGGCCAATTGCTGGATCATGTCTGGGGAACCCACGTTCACGGGAATGTCGTACTTTTTGACAAGTTCCAAAGCATCCCGGTCCAGAATGTCGGCGGTGTACACAATTTGTGGAGCCTTCTGCTTTTTATCACACCCCCCAACAAAGCCTGCCTTAAGGGCGCGAACAATTTCGCCTGCGCTCACAGCATCTACCACACAGCCCAGCTTACGCATCAGGGCCACTACAGAAAGGTTGGGGCAGGCCTTCTGTGCAAAACGCACGGTGTCAAAAACCTGCACATCCC
>JABUUT010000039.1:0-3211 GCA_021443045.1 Fibrobacteraceae bacterium | reverse complement strand
CACTTCTTGAGGAATTGTATTTGCCATAAAAATCCTTTTTATCATTCTTTTTTATTTAACGCCTGCAAATTTAAAAAAAGTACACCCACAATAGGCGTAAATCTTAAGCAAGAGGCCAACAAAATACTTTATGCCAAAGGCTTTTTCAAAAAATGTAAAAGATTTTCCACTACCAAAACATCGGCTGGTAGCCAATTCACAGATTTTAATTCATTCTCAGAAAGCCATCGAAAATCTTGATGTTCCAGCAACTGGATTTCACCGTGGGCCACATGGCATAAAAAACAATGCATTGTCAAATGAAAGTTGGGATAATCGTAGTCTACCGTGCACAAAAAAGAGTCCACATCTATTTTAACAGCCAGCTCTTCTTGAATTTCCCGTACAATGGCAGCCTCACCACTCTCCCCCTCTTCAATTTTACCCCCAGGAAATTCCCAACCCCCTTTAAAGTCGCCGTACCCCCGTTCCGTAGCCAAGAACCTTTGGGTATAACCAGAACCCTCTTTAAAACTCTCGTAAATTATGGCAGCAACCACTTCAATTGTCTTCATGGCCCAAAGATAAAAAAAAGAGTCGGTAAAATCTATGTAAAGTTCACATAAAACCTTTGGAAAAAATCGAGGAGTCATCTTGCGGCTAGTTACTTTGATTAGTAGATTATGGGCATAATGATTTATATTGTTGAAGACGACCAGGAAATTCGCGAGATGGAAGTTTACGCCTTGCAAAGTGCAGGGCTTAAATCTAGGGCATTCGGCTGTGCCAAGGATATGTACCAGGAGCTGTCTAAATCGGGAAACGAAAAACCCAATATGTTCATTCTCGATATCATGCTGCCCGAAGAGGATGGCTTAAGTATTCTGGCTCATTTGCGAAGTGAAAAAGCGACTGCAAATATGCCGGTAATGATGCTTACCGCAAAAGGTACTGAGTTGGATAAGGTAAAAGGTTTGGACTCTGGAGCCGACGATTATTTGACAAAGCCTTTTGGCATTTTGGAATTTCTTTCTCGAGTCAAGGCTCTGCTCCGAAGAGCGGGGAACACCGTAGAGGTTGGCGATAGGGGTGATGGATTGACACCCACTGATGAAATGGCAAATAATGCAGGTAATGCCGAAATTATTACTTTTGAGGGTGTTCAAATTGATGACGGAGCCCATGTGGTAACCGCTTGTGGAGAGCCCGTTGAGTTAACTTATAAGGAATATGAACTTTTAAAAATGCTTGTTTCGAGGCCCGGTTTTGTATTTAGCCGCCAGCAGATTATGGAACGTGTTTGGGGCGTTGACTTTGAAATGGAAACCCGCACCGTGGATATGCACATAAAAACTTTGAGACAAAAACTGGGCAAACAGGGAAGCTTGATACAAACCATTCGCAATGTGGGGTATAAGGTGAGTAGGTAGACGATAGAACGATGCTCCCAAGGGTTGATTTATGAATGTTTGATGATTAACTCATTGTCATTCCGAACAGAGTGAGGAATCCAGAGAAATTTGCGAGACAAAATTTATGGATTCTTCGGGGCGTAGCCCCTCAGAATGACAGTCTTGGACGGTCATCACCTTAATATAGAATGACATCATCAATCACCAACCACCGCTTACCAACCACCAATCACCAACTACTGACCACCAATAACCGCTTATGAAGGAACGTATTCGCATTAGTCTTTGTTTTATTGGCATTCTATCTGCCATATTCGCTGTTTATTTTACGGCCAAGGTTTTTGAACGCGGCATGGACGAACAATTGCGAATGACGCTTCGCGAAAGTACACGCCTTGTAGAAAACAGCTATAAAAAATTAAATGGGCCTGCCGAACTGCAGCACTTTGCTTCCGATTCCCTCCGCATTACTTTGATTCAAAATGATGGTAGAGTTCTTTTTGAAAGTGACGAAAAAGTGGAATCCATGGGCAACCATAAATCCCGCCCCGAAATAGCCGAAGCTTTTGCCAAAGGCTCTGGCGAAAATCTGCGCTATTCTATCACGCTAAATACATCGGTGTATTACTATGCGGTGCAATTGGATGACGGCAATGTGCTACGCCTGGGCATGCGTCAGGCTAATTTACAAAGGCTCTTTTCCGAGACGACTCCTTATCTTTTAATCCTTATCACCATTATTATTGTGGCTTCGATTTTGGTGGCTATCCTTTTAAGCCGACTCTTTGTGCGTCCGATTCAAAAGCTGTCGGAGCAACTAGAAGACCCCACATTCCTTGATGACGAAGATGTAAACTACAAGGAAATGGCACCTTTTATAAAAAAAATTCGCAATCAGAGACGGGAACTGGAACTGAATATAGAACAACTGAAAACAGAAAAGTCTAAGACAGCCCGAATGAAAGATGAATTTACGGCCAACGCCTCCCACGAATTAAAGACTCCCCTCACCTCCATTTCGGGCTATGCCGAAATGATTGAAAACAACATCGCCCGCTCCGAAGACATTCCGCGTTTCGCCGAAAAAATCCATAGGGAGGCCGATCGGTTGCTCTCCATCGCTAACGATATTATGACCCTTGCCAAGCTGGACGAGCCAGGGGATACCAGCCCCAATTTAAACGAAAACGTGGACCTTCGCGAAATTGTAGACACTTGCGTTGGTGACCTTTCACTCTCTGCCAACAAAAAAAATGTGACGATTACCGTGGTGGGGGAAACGGCAGCTCCAAATCAGGGCAACAGCCGCCTTCTTTACGAACTGTTCTACAACTTAATTGACAACGCCATACGCTACACTCCAAACCGGGTAAATGTTGAAAGTCGCATTGAAATTACAGTTCGCAAAAAATCGGTTACCGTTAAAGACAACGGCATTGGCATTCCCGAAGACAGTCAGGGACGAGTCTTTGAACGTTTCTACCGTGTAGATAAAAGTCGTTCCAAAGAAACAGGCGGCACAGGCCTTGGCCTTGCCATTGTAAAACACATCGCCGATCTCCACAACGCAAAAATACGGTTAGAGTCAACTCTAGGTGTAGGCACTTCAATTAATGTAGAATTTTAGGATCAAACACAAAATTCCATATTTTACGAATGAGCCAAATGGTTACTAGACGAAAAGGGAATTGATATGCCATAACCGTGGATGGGCTGCATAATCAATCCACTTTGTATTTTTGACAAAAGTCTTTTATTTTGCCCTGTAA
Organism: Fibrobacteraceae bacterium; assembly: GCA_021443045.1. Taxonomy (GTDB): domain Bacteria; phylum Fibrobacterota; class Fibrobacteria; order Fibrobacterales; family Fibrobacteraceae; genus Fibrobacter. The sequence goes on along the minus strand of JABUUT010000039.1, from coordinate 51 downwards.
AATTGCTCCTAAAATAATGGATTTTTAGGTTAGCAAATTGTATGGGTCGCC
>JABUUT010000038.1:29820-32313 GCA_021443045.1 Fibrobacteraceae bacterium | reverse complement strand
GTAATCAGGTGGTTCTTCATGCCCAGCTGCTTGAACCAGAACAGCGAAAGCTGGTTCAAGATTTTGCCCTTGCCAGGGATTGGGGTGGGAAGCACCACGTCAAAGGCGGAGAGACGGTCGCTGGCGACCATGAGGAAGCTGTCGCCCAGGTCGTACATGTCGCGTACCTTGCCTTGGTGGAACAGCGGGACTTCAGTAATGGGGGTTTCAAATTTTAAGCTCATAGTAACTCAAATTTAGCAATGTTGCGGTGGTTTGGCTAATAAAAAAATGTGTATATTGAACCATGAAAGCCTTTCTAATGTACAAGGAGATAAAATGAGTTTTATTTTGGCTTACGTTTTTTCCCTTTCCCTCATGGGAACTTTTTCTGCCACTACTGAAAATAATTTTATAACCAGTTGCTCTGTGGGCAGTGATAAGGCCCTGTGTTCTTGTGTGCTTAATAAGTTGGAACAGAATTATTCCGAGGAGGATTTTAAAAAATGGGAATCCAAAATTTTGAAAGGAGAAAAGGCTTCGGAATATATTGATTTTCTGGTAAAAGCTAAGAAGGATTGTGAATCTTTATCGCTGCCAGCAGGCAGCGCCTCTGGAGCCCTTATTGCCAGTGCTGGAAAAAATCAGACAAAGGCGGTTCCTCAGCCAACAGCTCCTGCCAAGGCGGAAACGGCCACTGCTAAGGTGCCTTCGGTATCTGGAGCTCCATCTACCGCTGTTCAAACTCCTGTGTTTAACTTATCTCCAGCCGACATGCAACTCCTTAAAATTGTGCTTTCGAACAAGCAGTTTCGCAAGAGCTTTGCCGATGAGTGCGTTGATGAGGCTGAGGATTATTTAGGAAAAAAAGATGCCAAGCGCTCCTGTGATTGTGCCTTCAATCGCCTTACTTCCAGCGACTCTCTAGTTCACCTGTTGATGAATGCTTTTGATGATAGTGGAAAGGCCGATGACTTTGAACGATGGGGCTTTGAAATTATTGCACCTTGTTTACCACAGAATTTTACCCCAGAAATGGAAAAGGCTTTTATGAAGGAATGTTCGGAAGATGCATCCAAGAAGGCTTGTTCTTGTGCCTATGGTGAAATAACCAGGAAGTACACTGTTCAGGGACTTATTAAGGAAGCTTTTCAGAATCAAAAAAAATTTGAGCTGGAAATGTTGGACATTATAGGGAAATGCTCTCAGTAGTATTCTGATTTTACACCTTTAAAAAAACTCCGGCCTTAAGAGAAGGTCGGAGTTTTTTAAAGCCTAAAGGAATCGATTACTTCTTTTCGGCTTGCTTCTGCATTTCTTGAAGGGCGCCTACTGGGTCAATTTCAATCATGTCAGAAGCTTCATCTACCATTTCTGCAAACTGGTCGTACCAATCGGTGAAGATTTCCACCTGCAGGTGGTCGGCGCCTGGAACTGTCAGGAGTACACCGCAGCTTTCGCCAATGCGATCCTGGTAGTTTGCGATTTCTGGGCGGAGGAGACTTAAATCGATGCCGTCCAAATCTTCTGGGGCAAGCCAAATGGCATCGCATTCATCCTTATCTTTCTTAGATTTCTTGGATTCCTTCTTGCCTTTGCACTTGCAGTCATCGCAGTTGCACTTGCAATCATCGCATCCGCAGTTGCACTTGTTGTAGCAGTCGCAGTAGTCACATTCCATTTCGCTTTCATCTACACCACTATCGTAGTAGAATTCTTCTTCTTCCAAATAGAGTGTTTCTACAAAAATGGACTTGGCTCCCAGAGTTTTGGCAGCCGCAAGGAAATCCTTGAGGTTGCCTCCAAAGTAGCGGGAAACTTCCAGGTCTTCATTGAGTGTCTGCACTGGAATAGGAAGCAACTTTGCTTTCTTGATTTCGGCGTTAATAATGTCTACTACGGACTTTGTTGCCTTTTGCGTTTTAGCCATGGCGGCCTCCTATATTACTTGTGATATTTGAGAAGGCTTGTTGCCTTTTCGTTGATGAGTTTCATGATGCGGGCTACGGCTTCGTCACCACGGGCGGTATCCTTGACGCTGGTCATGGGCTGGAAGAGCGGGCTGTTGAACATGGTGCCTAGAGGAATGGGGTTCTTGCGGCAGAAGGTGGCTTCCACGTAGTCGCGGGCGGCGTCCTGAAGATCATCGCACTTCTGGAACTCGCCAGCCTGGAATGCCTTGTACAAGTCCACAAAGATTTTGGAGGCTTCGGGAATGTTGCCGGTGGCGGTAATCAGGCCGGTACCACCCATTTCAAGCATATCAATGAAGAATCCGTCTTCGCCGCTAAGTACGGTAAAATCGTTGTTCTTGGTTTCGCGGATAACCCGAAGGGTGTCTTCGTGGTACTTTTCGCCGATGCGGAAGTCAACGGCTTGTTTGAGACCGATGATGTTCTTGTCTTGGGATAAGCTAATAAGAGTGTCGGGGTGCACATAGCTGGCGGTGCGGCCAGGCACGTTGTAAATGATAATCTTTGCGCCGGTTTCTTCGCTCAAGGTCCTGAAATGCTT
>JABUUT010000038.1:26234-29199 GCA_021443045.1 Fibrobacteraceae bacterium | reverse complement strand
CAGTTGCTGGTTGAAAAACGCTGGCGCGAAAAGGAACACGCCCAGAGCCGCCTGCAGAGTTTGAAAAAGACCCGTGAACTTGCCGAAGAAGCTTTGCGAAGCCAGACTTTGGCCTTTGAAGCGGGTCTTGCCACAGGCCTCGATGTGGTGGATGCAGAGCTTGCTCTCACTCGCCTACAGGTGGCCGACTTAAAGGCCCATTACGATGCGACCATTGCCTGGCTTGGGCTTTTGGAAGCTAGCGGCGAAGTGGCAAACGCTGGTGAAATGCTGAAGAACGTGAAACCGGTAGAAGAAACTATTCTTGTGGAATCGCGCGTTCCAATGGAATCTGTGAAGCCGAGAACTACTGTTGAAGCCACACCCGCGGGACAAACAGCTACTGAATCAAATCAAACTGCAGAGCAAACTCCCGTTACACAACCAACGGCTGCAGAAGCTCCTTCTGCCGAGACACCTTCCGCAGAAAATCCTTTAACCCCTAACCCCTGATAATTTATTATGAATGTTGTAAAAATTTTCGGAAAAATTTTAGTGGTTTTAATCCTCATCGGGCTCATTGTATGGGGTGTTACCACGCTGCAAAAGTTTGCAACTGCCCCCCGCGACACCTACATGCAGGGGCAGATGGAAGCCCGCCGGGTATTGGTGGCAGGGAAGGTTCCTGGCCGCATTGAACAGCTGTTCTTCCGGGAAGGCGACATGGTGGAGAAGGGTGCCATAGTGGCCCTCCTCAGCAGCCCCGAAATTGAAGCCAAGAAAATGCAAGCCCAAGGTGCTCTAGGAGCTGCTCGGGCACAGGCCAACAAGGCAAAGAATGGTGCCCGCTCCGAAGACATTACCGCTCTCAAGGCCATGGCCGACCGTGCCCAAGAAGCCGCAAACTTGGCAAAGAATACCTACGACCGCGTGCAGAAACTTTACAGCGAAGGGGTTCTGCCCTTGCAAAAGCGTGACGAAGCCGAAACCCAGATGAAAGCTTCACAGTCGGCAGCCGACGCCGCCAAGGCACAGTACGAACAGGCGGTTGCCGGCGCCCGCTCCGAAGACAAGGCGGCTGCCAACGCCTTGGTCATGCAGGCGAAGGGCGCCAACGCCGAAGTGGATGCCTACCTTGAAGAAACAAAAATCCGCGCGCCCATCGCTGGGGAAGTTTCGGTGAAGCTGGTGGAAGAAGGCGAAGTGGTAGGTTCTGGTATGCCTGTGGTCGCCATCACCGACCTGGAGGATTCCTGGGCCGTTTTCCACCTCCGTGAGGACCTGCTGAAAAATGTGTCCAAAGGAAAATCTTTCAATGTGTTTATTCCCGCCTTGGATAAGCATATAGTAATGGAAGTCTCTTACATCGCTTCTGTTGGAGACTATGCCACCTGGCGCAGTTCCAAAGAAAGTGGAGGCTTTGATTTAAAGTCTTTTGAAATTCGTATGCGCCCCAAAGCCAAGGTGGAAAATCTTCGCCCCGGCATGAGCGTGCTTATCCCCGTGGAGGAAGTGAAATAGAAAATGGTTATCAGTTATCGGTTTTCGGTTATCAGTTGAAATAATCACGGGCCTTTGGCCCGTATTATAAAAACGAGAGTCAAGAGACTCGCCATTATAAATACTGAGAACTGACGACTGATAACTTCTTTGGATTCTATCGGTCGTTCCTCCCTCCAGAATGACCTGTCAGTCACCAGCCACTAACCACTAGCCACTAACCACCATGTTTTCTGCTTTCTTTAACACCATCCGCAAAATTTACTTTAGTCACAATTTGGTGCTGTGGCTAATTATGTTTGTGTTGCCTGTGGGCGTGTCGGTGTTCATGGTGGATGTATTCTCAGCACAGATTGTGCAACATATTCCCATTGGCATTGTAAAGCAAGACCGTTCCCAACTGGCCGACGAATTGGAACAAGGTTTCCGCGCAAGCCCAGTGCTTAATGTGGTGATGGAATGTAGTGAATTGAGCGAATGTGAACATGCTGTGGTCCGCGGTGAATTGCAGGCTTTTGTAGTGCTCCCCTACGACATGGAACGCAGGGCTTTGCGCTTTGAAACACCAGTGATTCCCGTCTATTCCAGCGGTCAAAACTATTTAACCAATTCCTTTGCCACCAAAGAAATCCGCTCCGTAATCAGCACCATCGGTGGCAATCTATTTACTGCCGCCATCAAGGAACCTGTGCGGGTGGAACTTCAATCGGTGGGCAACACCAGCGGAAACTACCAGGGCTTTTTAGGCATGGGGCTTGTGTCGGCCATATTCCATTTGGCTGGGATTCTGGTGGCCGTATATGTGATGAGTTTCCCCTTTAGGGACCAGCGTGTAGGTGAATTTTTAAAATGTGCCGGTGGTTCCCGCCCTGTGCTGTGGCTGGCTTCTGCCCTACCCATGACGCTCTTTATGTGGATTTGCATGGTGGCCGTTTATACTTACACCCATCGCTTTTTAGCCCCCATGACGCTAGATGAATTTATCATGGTTTCGGCGGGGCAACTTTCCATGATGCTTGCCTGCACTGGAGTGGGTTCTGCCTTTGTGGGTATTACCGGAAATATGCGAATGTCTTCCAGTGCCGCTGGCGTTATTGCAGGTCCCGCTTTTGCTTTTGCAGGGCAAACGTTCCCCCTAATGGCCATGCCTATTGCGGTGCGTGGATTTGCTTTTTTACTACCCTTGACTCATGTTTTAAAGGTGCAGTCCATAATGCTTTTGGGCCCTGTGGGTAAACCTTACGCTTGGAATTACATACAAATTCTTTTAATCATGGCTTTGTTCTGGCATCTGCTTGGTGCTCGGCTTTTGTTCTTCCGATGGAAACGTTCCGCAGCCAAGGAGGAGGTGAAAAATGATTGACCTCTTTAAACGGCTTTTTAGGGTGGGCTTTGCAGAGTGGAAACTTTTTTACACCGACCCTGCCGCCATGCTCCTTTTGGTGGTGGCTGGGATTATCTACGCCTTTTACTACCCCACACCCTA
>JABUUT010000038.1:14997-25959 GCA_021443045.1 Fibrobacteraceae bacterium | reverse complement strand
GCCAGACGAAAAGGACCCCATGTTCGAAGCCGCCAAGGCATTGTTCTTTAAAAATTAATATTACAAAAAAGGGTTGTATAAATGAAAAAGTTTCTTGCCTTATTGCTTTTGGCTTTTGCAGTGGTTTGCTCTGCACAAGACAATATTAAGCCGGAGTTTCAGGCTTTTGCCGGTGCTTTGGTAAAACTGAAGAAAATGGAACAGGGTTTCCATAAGTTTATGCTTAAGGTTGATGCTGCTCCATGGGCTTTCCAGGCTACTGGTGAAGTGGCGGCTCCTGCCGGAGATGCAGATGTTCTTATCAATGCTCTCTTTGACGGGGAACTGTATGCTGTTTTGGCTTATGTTCCCAATGTGGCTCAGGGTAGCGATGGCAAGGAATATAATGTGGGTTTGTTCGACATTATGCTCTACTATGAGGATGAACCTACTAAAATTCGCAATTTGAAGTTCAAACTTCTACCTCCTGCCAACGATGAATGGGCTCAGGGTATTTTCAAGGATGCCCAGGAATCGGGCTCTCTTCTGGGGCAGATTTGGAAAGGCAAGTATGACCGTGACATTGTGAAGGCTTCTGCCAATCCTATAGATAAGGCCCAGTTGAAGAGAATGCAGAATGCTCAAAAACCAGCTGAAGAGTTTGTGGAAAAGAAAACCGGCTCTGCAGAAAAGTCTTCGTCTAAAGACCGCCGCTCCAGAATGGTTTCTAATGATGACGATGAAAAACCTGTGAAGAAGAAAAAGAAGAAAAAGAAAATTTCTTCTGCCGATGATGACGACGATGATGACGATTCGGGCTTGAGCGAAAAGGAAAAGCGCAGAAAGAAGATGTTGAGAAGATAATTCTTGACTTGCGTCTAAGGACATTGTTGATGGCTAGTAGTGAGGTCGTTTGTTACGCTCACTTTGAGCTCAAATCTCATACCTCTAGGCGCTTGCGCCGAACCTGATTGGTTGTAAGTAGCCAGTGGTCAGTAGTCGGTTATCAGTTGTCTGTGGTTGGTATTTGCATACTCATATGGACATTCTCTGGATTCTTCGGGGCTTTGCCCCTCAGAATGACAGTTTATTAATCACTTATCATTAACAATTAAACGTATTCGCTGGATCCCTCACGAAGTTCGGGATGAACAAGGCATTAATCATTAAACATTAACCATCACCCAACCCCAGTGAAAGTCGTTAGACTTTCACCAGTTTGTTTGATAAATACTCGTTTGATAAAGAAAAATACAACAACAGGAAAGCCCTGCATTGCTGCAGGGCTTGAGATATCAATGAATAAAAGTTTTTTTTTAATTTATTCAAAACATTTTTGTTTAGAATAAATTAATTATTCAGCATCCATGTCGGCTTCGTCAATTTCGGCGTTATGGTAAACATCTTGAACGTCGTCGTGGTCTTCGAACTTGTCAATGAGCTTAAGGAGCTTCTGGGCATCGTCGTGGCCCAGTTTTACTGGGTCGTTTGGAACGTAAGAAAGTTCTGCACTCATCATTTCGATGTTGGCTGCTTCCAAGGCTCTGGAAACGGCATCGAAGGTTTCGGGAGCGGTGGAAATTTCGTGTACGCCATCTTCGGTAGACATATCTTCGGCACCGGCTTCCAAAACCAAGTCCATAACCTGGTCTTCTGGATACTTTTCGGCATCAACAATGATGACACCCTTGTATGTGAATGCCCAGGCTACGGAGCCAGCTTCACCCATGGAACCATTGTTCTTATTAAAAATGTTGCGAACTTCAGCTACTGTGCGAACCTTGTTGTCGGTCATGCACTTCACGAGAATGGCAATTCCGCCCGGGCCGCGGCCTTCGTACATTGGTTCTGTTACGTCTGCACCGGAGTTGGCTCCTGTACCCTTGGCAATGGCACTTTCAATGTTCTTTGTTGGAAGGCTCTGGCTCTTGGACTTGAGGATAGCGGCGCGGAGGCGTGGGTTGGCATCGGGATTGCCACCGCCTAGTTTGGCGGCAATAGAAATTTCTTTGATAAGTTTGTTCCATGCTTTTGCACGGGCAACGTCAGTCTTTGCTTTTTTGCGTTTGGTGGTGGCCCACTTGGAGTGTCCGGACATAATTACCTCTTCATAGAGTTTTGATTTTAATGCAAATAATATAGAAAATAAGTGGAAAGTGTGGTAAGCGAAATTTTTATCGGCCTAATGTTTCGCGGTAGGCTTTTACCCCTTCCTTGTAGGCTTCAACAGCCTTGGCCACCCGTTTTGCCAAGTCTTCCTGACCTTTGGTGGTTATCATGTAGTCCTCGTCTTCGGGGTGGGTTATGTATCCCAGTTCCACCAAAACGGCTGGCATCATGGCTCCAACCAGAACCATGAATCCGGCTCCGCCAACGCCTGTAGACAGCTTTTTTATTTTGCCTCCGTCAAAAGATTTCAACAAATTTTCTGTAAGCATGTAGCTATTCTGCTTGTACTTCTCCAGCCGGGCTTCCAACTTGAACCATTCGATGGGAGACAGTTCCTCCTTGGCGTTTTTTTCGCCATACAGGGCTGCCACTTTGTTCTCTCGGCGGGCAATGGCTTTGTCTTCTTCGCTTTCGGGAGCCCGTAGCACATAAAAGTGGTAGCCTTTGATTCGCTTCTGGTTTTCGGCCCCGTCAATGGCGTTGCAGTGGAGGCTTAAAAACAAATCCCCATCCCACTGGTTGGCCAGGTTGGCCCGCTCGCCAAGCTCAATGAACACATCTTTGTCGCGGGTGAGCTTTACTTTAAAATCTTCTTTTTCCAGTTCCTTCTTTAAAAGTTTGGCCACCGCAAGAACAATGTCTTTCTCTTGGGATTTTTTTCCTAGGGCTCCAGAGTCTTTGCCTCCGTGTCCTGGGTCGATGACGATGGTTTTTACTTCGCGGGTGCCAGCAGTTTCGTTTTTGGGTTTGGCTACAGGAACGGGTTGGGATGGCTGTGGTGGTGGCTGTGGCAGCCATTTTTGAAAAAGCGCCGCATCTTTTTTGGAAATGCAAATTTTATCGCCCTGTAGTGTGGGAGCAAGGTTGAGAGCCTCTGTGCCCCCAACTCCTGCCTCATTTTTACTCAGCCACACATAGTCCATGCCTATGGCGAATTTGGCGGTGTCTTTGGGGGAGGCTATGTAGAAAATTTTTTGTACAGGAAACCAGTGAAAGGAAGCGTTTACTTTTTTTGCGATTTCTTCCACGTCCACAAAACGGGAGGTGTCTATGGACACTTCGGGGACTTTCCCGTTGGTTGCGGCACAGCAGAAAGTTATGCCAAACCACAGAATGAGCACAGCTGTTAGCGATGGGCTTTTGCAACTCGGGCCATTTCCATTTTGGCATCCCGCTGCAAAATATCCTGACGCTTGTCTCTTTGATCCTTGCCTCGACATATTCCTATTTCAAGTTTTGCATAACGATTTTTAAAGTACAGTTTTAGAGGAACTATGGTGTAGCCCTTGAGTTCCTTGGCTTTGCGCATTTTGCGAATTTCTGTTACATGGGCCAGCAACTTGCGTTTGCGGGCCGGAAAATGGTTGTAACGATTTGCAAAAAGGTATTCGTCAATGTGGGCACCAACAAGCCATAACTCATTCTTGGTGTCATCCAAGTCTACCCAGGCTTCGGTAATGGTGCACTTGCCATCTCGGATGGATTTGACTTCGGAGCCAATGAGCATAATGCCCACTTCAAAGCGCTCCTCCACAAAGTAAAGGTGATTGGCCTTTCGGTTGGTAATAACGGGGGTGTTGTCTTCTTTCTTAGCCATTGGAGGTGGGCACTTCGATTTTTACGGATTCCAAAACAACATCGTTCAGTGCCTTTGTAAGTTCGCGACTGGCTTCGAAAACAGGCTTGATGCCTGCGTCTACCTTGACCACTTCACCGGTGCGAGGGTTGCGGGCTGTGCGTTCCTTGCGGTTTTTAATCTTAAAACGACCAAAACCGCGAATTTCAATATTGTTGCCATCGGTCATTGCTTTGATGATGGAATCCAAAAAACATTCCACAATAACCTTTGTGTCCACCTGGGTAAGACCAGTACGGAGAGCGATATCTTCCACGATATCCTTCTTTGTAATGTTGCCCTTGGGTGCTGACATTTTTGTAACTCCGTAAAATTCAACAACTTACTGCTGTATATTTACATTTTTTTTATGGACTGGTCAAATTGATTTTTAGAATTTTGTGCTCCATCCGCTGCTTTTTTTCTTTTTGTGGGGCACGGCCTGGTCTAGGGCAGAAACGAGCTCCTTGCAGCCTTCGCCATTCATGGCCGAGGTGACTATAACGCTATCCTTGTGCTTTTTAAAGTCTTTTAGGGCTTTTTCTATGCCGAGATCACTCTTGTTTAGGGCAATCAGGTAAGGTTTTTCGGCTAATTTGGGGTGAAATGCCTTTAATTCCTTCTTAAGCACCGTGAACTGCTGGTAGGCGTCTTCGGCAAATCCGTCTATCACAAAGAGCAGTGTGTGGGTTCGCTCGATATGTTTTAAAAACTGGTGCCCTAGGCCCTTGCCTTCGCTGGCGCCTTCTAAAAGGCCTGGTATGTCGGCCACCACAAAGCTGTTGCCGCCGTATTGGACAATTCCCAAAACGGGTTCCAGAGTGGTGAAGGGGTAGTCCCCTACCTTGGGCCGACCGCTAGAAATTTTATTGACCAGGCTGGATTTGCCTGCGTTTGGAAAACCCACCAGCCCTACATCGGCCATGAGTTTTAGTTCCAAAAAAAGTTCCCGGCGTTCGCCTTTTTCACCTGGGGTACACTTGCGGGGGGCCTGAATTTTAGGGGTGGCAAAGTGCTGGTTTCCCATGCCTCCCTTACCGCCTTTGGCGGCAATCCAGCGTTGGCCGTCTTCCGTAAGGTCGGCTAAAATTCTTCCTTCACCGTCTTTGACGATGGTGCCTTTGGGTACATACACAATAAGGTCTTCTGCAGACTTTCCGGTACAGCGTTTGGCACCTCCAGCTTCACCAGAGCTTGCTTTGTACAGGCGGGCGTTTCCCATGTCGAGCAGAGTGGAATACTGTTCATTAACCTGAAGAATGACGTGTCCGCCACGGCCTCCGTCACCTCCATCGGGGCCTCCCAGAGGAACAAACTTTTCGCGGTGGAAACTGCATATGCCGTCTCCACCTTTGCCGGAGCGTACTTCAATGGATTTTTCGTCTAAAAACATAGGGTGCTCTCCGGATTTGCTTTACAGACCCAGGGTTTCGTCTAGGCCAAGTGCAATATTCATGTTCTGGATGGCGGCACCGCTGGCACCCTTACCGAGGTTGTCGATAATGGTGGTTACCTGCATCACGTTTTCGTTGCCAAAAACTTGAATGCGGGCGTTGTTGGTGTCGTTTTCTACGGTGGGGTCTAGGCGACCGTTAAAAAGCACAGGAGTTTGTTCGTAAGGCATTACCTTGATGAACTTGGAACCCTGGTAGTGTTGGAATAAAATTTCGGTAAGGTCTTGAGGCGTAACCTTGCGGGTAAGCTGGTTCTCAAAAATAGCCACCGTAACGGCCATGCCTTTGTAGAAGGGGCCCAGCACAGGGTTAAAGAATGGGGTATACTCCAACTGGCAGTACTTCTTCATTTCGGGAAGATGCTTGTGAGCCAGGGCCAAGGCGTAGGGAGCGGGAGCCATGATGGAAGCGGACTCTCCGGCTTTGTGGGTCATGGCGTTTTCTTCTTCGTATTCGGCAATGAGTTTTTTTCCGCCGCCGCTATAGCCTGTAATGCTATAGGCCGCAAGGTTTGCGGTTCGTGGCAAGATGCCGCTGGAAACAAGGGGATACACGCCCAAGATAAACCCGGAGGCGTGGCAGCCAGGGTTTGCAATGCGCTTTGCCTTGGTAATGGCCTCTCGGTGCTTGGGTGAAAGTTCAGGAATGCCGTAAGTCCAGTCCGGGTTTACTCGGTGGGCGGTGGAAGCATCGATAATCCGTGTGCCCGGGTTTGTGCACAAAGCGGCACTTTCCACGGCGGCGGCATCGGGCAGGCAAAGAAAAGTCACATCGGAAGCGTTGATTAGCCTCTGGCGTTCGTTTACATCTTTGCGGAGGTCTGGATTGATGGACAGAATTTCCAAATCGGAACGCTTGCTGAGGCGTTCACGAATCTGAAGACCTGTGGTGCCGGCTTCGCCATCTACGAAAATCTTGAACATTGCTAATCCTTGTGTAAGGTATGGGGTTTGTAAGGCATGAACTGCTTAAAGCAGCGAAGCCGTGCCTACTTTTCTACTTTCCTGCACCGCAGCACTTCTTGTATTTTTTACCTGAACCACATGGGCATGGATCATTGCGGCCCACATCTGGAGTGGTCTTGCGAATGGTTTCCTGCTTTACGGCCCGACCGTCGTAAAAATACCAGGCTCCGCCCACCTTATGGAATTCTCCCAGTTCGTGGTGGTTGCGGGTAACGTTGCCCTGCTTAAAGCGTGCGTTAAATTCCACCCAGCCAATGTTCTTTTCTTCTTCGGTCTTGGTCTGGATAATTTCAATGCCCAGCCATTCGGATTCACGGCTCCATGCATCTACGCTGGGTTCGTCAAAGTCGGTGCGTTGGGTGGCTTCTAGAGATTCCTTAAGCCACTTGATTTCGTGCTTGGCGTAGGCAGTGTAGCGGGAACGCATCAATGCTTCTGGAGAAGGGGCCAGGGCAGTTTGCTTAATGATGGGTTCGCAGCAATCGCAGTATTCCTTACCGGAACCACAGGGACATAAATCTTTAGCCATAAGTAATCCTTTCTTTAAAACTTGTTACAGGCTCTTTTTTAAAAGCCAGAATTCTTCCTTGCCTTCTCTTCCGGGAAGGCTGTTTGTTGCAGGAATGCGGTCTACAATGTCAAACACACCATCGAGTCTGGCCATCAGTTCCCCTTCGCTGGTGCAGTGGGGAGGACCCTGAAGGGTTTTTCCGGATTCCAATGGATACATGAGAGAAATGAATAGACCATCATCCTTTAGCATTTTATAGCAAACTTCAAAGAATTCGTCACGGCGGCCCGGATGAATTGCAGAAAAAGTGCCGTATTCGTAGATGATATCAAACTGTTGCCCACCTCTTTTAGCATCTTTGGGAGACAGATTGAACAAATCCAGGTCTAGGGAGCGCAAATTTTTGATTTTTCGGCTTAGGTGGTCTAGTTCATCCACCGCTGTTGGTGCGTAATCCACTGCCAGAACTTCGTGGCCCTTTTCGGCCCATGCTTCGGCATCGTAACCAAAACCAGCGCCTGGGATAAGAACGCTACCTGTGGCTGGACACGCTGGATTTTTAAAGAAATCCAGGAGGGCTGGAGCAGCCTTCTTGAAGTTCCAGTAATCCTTGCCTTCAACGTAGAGGTTATCCCAAAATTCCGGGAGGTTTTGTGTCAGCATTTTTGACCTTCCTTTTTGTACGCCAACTGCCCACAGGCGGCGAGGATGTCGCGGCCACGGGCGTTACGGATGGTTATTTGAATTTCTGCGGCTCTTACTGCGGCAAGAAAGTCTTCCACTTCCTCTGCAGTAGGGGCATGGAGTGTTGGATCGTCGCCGTCATTCAGAACAATGGCGTTTACCTTAACGCGGCGTGGGGCGCAAATGCGGATAAGTTCCTTGGCGGCCCGAGGTGTGCATGTAATGTTCTGTATAAGGACGAATTCGAATGTAACATAGTTGTCGGTGCGGCGGATGTATTCATCTACCGCTTCTAAAAGCTTTTCGATGGGCCAGGTTTTGTTTACCGGCATTACGGAGGAGCGGTACTCGTTGTTGGTGCTGTTTAAGCTAATGGCTAGGCAGCAAGGAGTGTTCCGGTCTACCAGTTCCTTGATTTTGGGAACAATGCCAGAAGTGCTAACGGTCATGCGCTTGCGGCCCATATTGAACAGTTTCTGGTTGTGCAGTGTGCAACATACCCGATGCACATTTTCCAGGTTGTTCAGAGGTTCGCCCATACCCATAAAGATAATGTTGGTTACCTGGGCGGTTTTGCCTTCTTCGTCTAGCAGTCCCGATTCTTGAAGGTACCAGTTTACGTTGATGATTTCTTCTAAAATTTCGCCCGCTTCCAAATTGCGGGTAAAACCCATCTTGGCAGTGCGGCAAAAAGCACAGTTCATGGCGCAGCCCACCTGGGTGGATACACACACGGAGTACCTTCCGTTGGCGGGAATCATCACCGTTTCGATGTGGTGGTCGTCTTCGGTTTTAAAAAGCCACTTGACGGTACCGTCTACGGAAACCATGTGCTTATCTTCTGTAAGTCCACGAATGGCAAACTGATTAGCCATTTTTTGGCGAAGGGCTGGGGGAATATTGAGCATTTCGTCAAAAGACTTTACCTGCCTGCAGAACAGCCAATTTTGAATTTGGTCTGCCCGGAAAGGTTTTTCATCCACCTCCCTTAACCAAGCTTTTAGCTCGTCGTTGTTGAGGGTACGAATGTTTCTATTCCACTGCATAAGTGGCACAAAGATAGAAAAAAGTAAGCAGTTTGTGTAGGGCTTTAAAACATTGCCCTAGAACATTTTTCTTGCTTTCTTTGCCCCGTCTTTCTTAGTTTCTGTGGCGTTTTTGTTGCTGAACAAAGTGGCGTCATCCGCAGATTTTGTCTTTACTTCAAAGTGGTTGCCATCGCAGGTTTCTTCTGGGGCGTAACCTGCAGTGTACAAGCAGTAGGTTTTGGCATTGCAGAATTCTCCGGAAATTTTTCCCGTGGCGTTGCAGACTCCTCGGCTCACTACGCCAGCAGGCACTGGGAAGGGCTTGCGAGGCAGATCTTTGTGCAGTTGCTTCATGGTGGCTAGCCAAATAGGCAAGGCATCTTCTGTGCCGGTATGGCCTGCACCCATGGTGCCTGGAGAATCAGAACCAATCCACACGCCCATGGTGTACTGCTTTGTAAAGCCAATGTACCAGGCATCGGTATAGTCGTTGGTGGTGCCGGTTTTTCCACCGCTAGGGTGGGTAAAGCCATTTGCCCAGACACGGGCTGCAGTACCGCGAACGTTCACGTCTTTTAGCATATCGACCATAAGGTAGGCGCTGGCTGGGCGCAACACTTCGTGCTCCACCTTGGAATTTTTCTCAATCACTTCACCGTTTCTATCCACAATGGATTCAATCATGTATGGCTCAATGCGGTTTCCTCCGTTGGGGAACACGGTGTAGGCCGAGGTCATTTCCATTAGGGTTGCTCCAACGGAACCTAGGGCAAGGCTGGGAACCGCGGTAAGTGGGGCTTTCTTGATGCCGAACTTGCGGGCGTAGTTCACCACGTTGTTAAGGCCGTATTTCATGCCGGTGAGAATGGCGGGCAGGTTCTTGGAAAGGTACAAGCCCCGTCTCAAGGTCATCATGCCTTCAAAGTCGTGGTCAAAGTTGGCTGGGCGCCATACCTTGTTGGGGTTCTTGTCGTCTGGGTCGGGAATGGTAACGGGGGAATCGTTTACGGAGTCGCAGGGACTGGCACCGTTGTCCATGGCGGTGGAGTAAACGAAAGGCTTAAAGGAAGAACCGGGTTGGCGCAGAGACTGTACGGCCCTGTTCCACTTGGACTTGTTGTAGTCGCTTCCGCCAACCATGGCTCGAATGGCCCCGGTCTCGTTTTCAATAAGGATGGCGGCCACTTCGGCATGGTGGTACTGGATGCTGTCGGGAAAACGGCGCTTGGTAAGGTCGGCAACGGTATCGGCTGCCAAATATTCCTTTTTGAATAATGTGTAGACGCTGTCGAAGTGGGCAATAACGCTGTCTTCGGGCATGTCGTATTTTTTGTGTAGGAACAAGCGCCTTACGGCACGGCGCTTAATGCGGGTGCGGACTTTTTCTACCTGAACTCTAGAAACACTGTCGGCAAAGGCCTGGATATCGGGGTCGATGGTACTGTAGATAGAAACGCCATCGGCATAGAGGGAGTTTTCACCATACTTCTTTTCCATGTACTTGCGAATTTCTTCGTAAAAATACAAGCCTGTTTCGTTGCTCACTTCCTTTTCGGCCAAAGTGATGGGGGTGTCTATGTATTCGTGGTACTGTTCCTTGGTAATGTAGCCAGCGTCGTACATGGCATAGAGTACTGTATTGCGCCGTTCCAGGGATGCCTTGGGGTGTCTGTCGGGGCGGTAGGCCTCGGGGCGTTGGAGCATGCCGGCCAGCACAGCCAGTTCTGGAATGGTCAAACTATCCAAAGGGCGTCCAAAGTAAAATTTACCGGCAGCCTGAAAACCGTAGTTTCCGCCAGAGAGGTACACCTCGTTCATGTAGAATTCCAGAATTTCTTCTTTGGTGTAGGTCTGTTCAATGCGGATAGCCGTCATGGCTTCCTTTATTTTGCGGGAAATGGAGCGTTCTGGAGTGAGGAATAGCAGTTTGGTGAGCTGTTGGGTAAGGGTGGAGGCTCCACGGAGCTTTTTGCCGGAGAGGGCGCTTTCTATAATGGCACTGGGAATAGCCCATACGTTCATGCCCCAGTGGTTGTAAAACTCCCGGTCTTCGGTGGCCATTACAGCATGAATGGCGTTTTCGGGAATGGAGTCAAAGGATGTCCATTCACGGCGTTCCACAAAATATTCGTGGGCAATTTTGCCATCCTTATCGAAGATGTTGGTCACCAGCTTTGGGTTTATCTGCTCCAGCTGGGATAAGGAGGGGAGTTCTGGAGAAAAATGCACATAGGTAACCACTACGGCAATAAATGACAGAAGAACAGGAACGGCTAAGATAATGAGCCATTTGATTACTTTTTTGTCGCTGAAAAGCGTTTTAACCCAAGGCAATGCTTTTTCTAGGGCTGGCTTAATTTTATCTAAAAAAGACTTGATTTTATTCATTATAATAGGGGGGTAGAATTACTTTTGGGAGTAAATTTAGATTATTATTTTATTTTTTGTAAAAAACACCTTGACAATAGCGCCTTAAATGCTATATTTGGGGTCACTTAAGCGGATGTAGCCCAACTGGATAGAGCGTTTGGCTACGAACCAAAAGGCTCCAGGTTCG
>JABUUT010000038.1:0-11991 GCA_021443045.1 Fibrobacteraceae bacterium | reverse complement strand
TTCTGTTCGGCTTCGGCCGGCTTTACAACGATTCGATCTGCTAAAGGCTTGATCATTTTATTTCCTTTTGTTGCGGGCCTTCTTTGGGGTGGCCCAAGTTTTATTTTCGCCGTTTTCAAAGCAAGAATCATGCCAAAAACGATTTTTCACAAAAATATCAAATTTATGGGAAGCAATGGTTTTGAATGTTTGTAAAAGTAGGTCCTGTTTGGAAACTGCGTATTTTTATGAAACAAAAATAGTTGAAATGTTTCAAAATGAAACATTTACTTGAGACGAAATAGACTTTATGGGAAAGGACTATTTATTTGTGGAATCTTCTTTTTCGGCGGATTCCTCTTGATGTTTCTGGCTTTCTGGTTGGTCCACATTGCTTAATTTTAAAAACCAGTAGTCTTCGCTGTTAATGGAACTGCCGTTCAGAATGGGGTCGCTTTCAAATTCGTTCATGGTGGTAATATACTATTTTTGGCGCTGTATGGCTTTGGCAAACTTAAAAATAGAGTATCCGGAACTTCCTGTTGTTGAAAAACGGGAGGAGTTTATTCGTCTTTTAGATAGTCACCAGGTGGTGGTTGTCAAGGCGGATACTGGGTCTGGAAAGTCGACCCAGTTGCCAAAATTTTTGTTGGAATACTTTAGGGATAAATTGGCGAAGAAAACTTCTTTGGCAGAAGAGGGGGCTACTGGATTTAAAATAGGGGTAACGGAACCTCGACGCCTAGCGGCTCTTTCCATTGCGGACCGTCTCAGGGAAGAACTAAAAGATGAAACTTTGGTAAGCTCCAAAATTCGTTTTTGGGAAGAAGGCCCCAGTGACGCTCCCTTGAAGGTGATGACCGATGGTATTCTTCTTCAGGAATTTCGCAGGGACCGTTTGTTTAAGAATTATTCTGCGGTGATGATAGATGAGGCCCACGAGCGTTCTTTGAACATTGATATTCTGCTGGGTATTTTTAAGACGGTTTTGACGGCTCGTTCGGAATTTAAGTTGATTGTTGCCTCGGCTACTTTAGATGCGGCCCTTTTTGAGAAATTTTACGACAACTCCTGCGTATTGGAGGCTGAAGGCCGCACTTTTCCTGTGGAAGTGGAGTATCGTGACCCCTACGAAAATCAGGGATTTGTGGTAGGTGGTTCCAAAGCTAGGGGTGATTCGGGCCTTATAGAAGAAGCTAGGGATGCTGTTTTAGACTTGATGAAGTGCCACAGGGACCACCTTCTCTGTTTTTTGCCTACGGAGCGGGATATTCAGGATTTGGCTGGGGAACTGCGGAAGGAACTGGACGATAAGACATACGATGTACTTCCTCTGTTTGGCCGCATGAGCCCTGAAGAGCAGCGGCGGGTGTTTCGAGGTAGTTCTCGCACCCGGGTGGTGCTAGCGACTAACATTGCGGAAACTTCTTTGACTATTCCGGGAATTGCCTATGTGGTAGATACAGGCTATGCCCGAATTTCAAGGTACAATGCCCAGGCCAGAATTCAGGGGCTTCCGGTGGAAGAAATTTCAAAGGCCAGCGCCCGGCAGCGCACAGGCCGTGCAGGCCGCGTTAAGCCGGGCGTGTGTATCCGTCTTTATTCTCCTGAGAATTTTGAAAAGCGGGAGGAATATACAGAACCAGAAATTCGTCGTTCCAACTTGGCCAACGTGGTGCTTTTGCTTAGAAGCCTTGGCTTGTCTATGGAGAATTTTCCTTTTTTACAACCGCCCTCCCATTCGGCGTTTAGGGGGGCCTACAAAACTTTGTTCGAATTGGGTGCCATTACGGCAGGGGACGCTTCTGGAGATATAACTAAACTGGGGCGTGAAATGTGTCGGCTTCCTATAGATGTAAGCTTGTCGGCGGTTCTTTTGCGTGCCAGGGATTCTGGAGTTTTACAACCAGCCATTATTGTATGCTCCGCTCTTTCCATTCAAGACCCTCGGGTGGTTCCAAGCGAAGAACCGGAGCGTGGCCGCGTTCGTGGGCTCCATCGCAAGTTTGGTGGCAACAAGAGCGATTTTATTACCTACCTAAAAATATGGAACGAGTTTTGCAAAGAGTGGGACGGAAAAACTTGGAACAAGTTGCGCAAATTCTGTGACAAGAATTCTTTTCATTTTTTACGACTTCGGGAGTGGGTGGATTTGTATGAACAGTTTTCCCGAATTTTAGATGTAACGTTTCCAGAAAAAATTTGCCCCATAGAAAATTTCCATGGAGATAATTTGCACATCGCCCTGCTGTCGGGATTTTTGGGCGGGGTGGCTCGTCGGGATTTGGAAAATGGTTGCTACCGTTTGGTGAGTGGTCGCGAAACCCATGTTTTTCCTGGCAGCGATTTGTATGGAAAAAGTGTGGAGTGGCTTTTTAGCGCGGAGGTTCGTGAAACCAGTCGAATTTTTTTGACCAAGGGTGCCGAAATTAAGCCCGAATGGATTTTGCAGGTGGCAGAACCTTTTTGCACCAAACGCTTTTTTGAACCGACCTGGAACAAGGAAAGAGGTTTTGTAGAAGCCCTGGAAGAGGTTTGTTTTAGGGGCATGGTGATTTGCCGAGGCCGCCGGGTGGATTACGCCCGAATAAACCCTAGGGAATGTGGAGAAATTTTCTTTAGGGAGGCTGTGGTAAACATGGATATGGCCCGCCCCTTTGCTTTTATGGAGCATAATTATAAGGTGGTTGAAAACCTTCATGGGTTGGAAGCCCGCAAGCGTCAGTTTGGTTTGGCCCCTTCGGAAGATGCTTTGGTGGATTACTATGTGCAGGTGGCTCCAGATGTATTCTCTATTAAATCCTTAAAAGAATTTATCTTAAAAAATACAGATAAACTGTTAAAATTTGACGAGGATTATTGGCTAAAACGGAATAGCACCGGCTTAAGCTATCAAAGTGACTTTAAGGGTGATAAAATTTCTGTAGGGATCCTTTCAAAAAATAAGGCTTCTTTAAATAAAAATATGGCTCCGGAACATGGTGGGGCTGTAGAGCAATTTAGGGTGCTTGGCCGGGTGCTTGTGGGTGAAATGGTTTTTGATGCCTCCAATAAAAATGACGGAATATCTCTGAAAATTCCTTACGACATGCTGCCTTTGCTAAGCCCTTCCAAAATGGCTCTTTCTATTGGGCAGTGGCGGCAGTGGATGTTGGAATCGGTAATGCGGGAATTGCCTAAGTCTGTAAAAAAGGAGCTGGTACACCACCGTGTTGAAATCGATGATCGGTTTTGCGAAAAAATGGATTTGTACCCCCATAAGGCTCCCATGCTTTTACTTTACGAGGTGTTCTCTGAAATGAAGGAGAAGATGGGGAAAAGTTGGGAAGGGAATATTCCGACGGTAATCTCAGAAAAAGAAAACCACCTGAGGCTCCATTTAACTTTGTTCAAACCGGGATTTGAAGAAAAGTTTCCTTTGGAACTATCCCCGGAGTGGGGAAGCTACGGCCTGTTTAAGGCTGTGCGGCCTGTGGTGGTGAGCTTTGGTATAGACTTTGCCTTGGAAAATCGCTATTTTGGTTGGCGCATGGGGGAATCGGCCCTGATGAGCCCTGAGGAAAGTGGATTTTGGCAACAATTTAGAAAGCGTGTGGAAAAAGGCTATGATGGTGGGGGCACTCGGCCTGGTATTGCAGAGGGAATCGCAGACAGGCTCTCTATGCTGGAAACGGGTGGGGTGCATGCAGATGGTTTTCTGGCTCCTCTTAAAATTTGGGTGGCCAAGTCTCTTTTGGCCGATGGTTTGGATGTAAAAGAGAATGTTCCTCGATTTACGGGCCTAGAATTTTCTAGGGGTCGAAAAATTAAGGATTTTAGGAATTTGGCGTCAAACACCCGCAGCGAAGATGAAACGGTGCGCCTTGCCTTGGTGCGTGCCGCTTTCGAGTCGGGGCTTTTAGGTGCTGAGGCGTTTATAAAGTGCTGGAATGTGCTGCGGGAGTTTTCCTTAGATATGCGCCGCGAAAAAAGCACCTTCTTGGATTTATCTTCTGGTGTTTTAAATAAGAATACGCCTTTATACCGGCTCTTTGCCCTGTACAAGAACCCTGATTCCTGTGGTGTTTTTAATTTATACGAAAGGCTTTGTGCCGTTGATGCTGTGGTTAATGGGGCTTGGATCAAAAAGGTAGGTGAAGACTCTTTGGAAAAAGCGGAACCATGTGCTGAAAAAAATTCTTTGGCAGCCACCAGTTTGTTGCCGGAATTTTCTGCAAAGACTTTACGGGAACGTTTTCGGCCCTACCTTAAATCCCGCTACCTCAAGGACCATGAACTGAAGGCTGCCCGGGACATTCTTTCGCAAGTGGATCGTGCCGAAGAAGATACACCTGAATTTGGGGATCTGTATCTAGAGGCCATGGCCATGTTGGAAACTTTTGATATTCATCGGTATAAAAGAAATGGTGACAATGAGGAAGAGGAAGTGGAAGAAGGGGCGCTTCTAAAGCTAAAAGGACGTTTTGGTCGGCTTTAATTGGTTTCTGGCCCAATATTTTTCTAAATTGTGCCCAATGAATTTACTGCGTGTACTGTTTTTTACTCTTTTTGCAGCCTTGCTTGTTTCTTGCAATGCTCCTTTTGGCGATGAAGACCCTGTTGTGGTGTCGGTGGGCGATTCTCGATTGACTCTTTCTCAAATAAAGTCTCGGATTCCTGAATGGGATTCTTGGAACGACCGCTCTAAACTGGGTTTTTTGCAGCATTGGATAGACGAAGAAACCATTTACCAAGAAGCCCTGGAATCGGGGGTGATGGAAGATTCTTCGTTGAATGTTCAGTTGGAGGCCATGACTCGAAAACTGATTGTGGATCATTTTTTACATACTTTCGCCGACACCATTATGGTGGGTGATGGTGAAAAAATTGACTACTACAACAAGCATAAGGATATGTACCTTCGCGGTAAAACCACATACTCCGGTGCGGTTCTCGCCTTTTCTGACTGGAAAAATGCTTTAGCTTTTTATAAGCGTGTGAAGGATTCTGTTTTTACGGTTGTTCCTGATTCGGCTCAAATGGCTTCTGTGGCAGGTTTAAAAAAAGTGGAAGTTATGGACGATGTGGAGGGTAAACCCGACAGTTGCTTGGCTCCCGATTTTGAAGCAGCAAAGGTGGGAAAGCTTCAGCCCATGAAGTTGTGCAAGGGGGCGATACGGATGTATGTGATTACCCAGAGGCTTGATTCTGCGGATACACGCCCCTATGAGGAGGTGGCCGAAGATGTTCGCATGGAAACTTGGCTGGAACACAAGAATGTGGTAATGGAACGGCTTATGAAACAGTGGAAAACGGAACGGCCCATTTTTTATAAGACTGGCGTGTTTAAGGAAAAGGAATGATTATGAGCTTTTTTAGAAAGGGTTTGATATTTGCTTTTTGTGCCTTGTGCGGCAGTGCCGCTTTTGGCGCTCCCGTATTGATGGATGGCATTGCTGCCTTGGTAGATGGCAAGCCCATTATGCGCTCGGACTACCTGAACAACTTGTACCGGTTTCAGGAAACTCCTGAAGGCCAGGCCATGAGCGAAGAACAGCAAAAAGAATATGTGCTAGATCAGATGATTGACGAAAAGGTGCTGTTGAGCCGCATTGATAGAGATTCTATTGTGGTTAGTGATGCCGAAGTGGAACAGCGTGTGTCCGCTCACTTAGGCCAGTTGGCTGCCAGCCAGAAAATTGACATGGCTACCTTGGAAAAAGCCATTCGTGCCCAATTGGGAATAAGCATGGCTCAGTATAGGGATCAGCTTTCTAAGCAAATTCGTAGCCACATTGAAATGATGCGTGTGCGCCAGCGCCATGTGGGTATGGTAAACCCTACTAAAAAAGAAGTGGAAGCCTTTTTTAAGGAATACAAAGATTCCATTCCTCGCCAGTACAATTGCGTGCTGTTGAGCCACATTCAGATTCCCATTAGCCCAGATTCTGCCCTGGTGGATTCGGTAAAGAAAGAAGCGGAATCCTTAATTGATAGCTTGAATTTGGGTATTAAGTTTGAACTGTTGGCCAAAAACCACTCTCAAGACTCTTCTGCTGTAAAGGGTGGCGATTTGGGATATTTTAAGAAGGGGCTGCTGGACCCTGATTTTGAACGCACTTTGGACCGGCTAAAAAATGGTCAATACTCTTCCACCCCTGTTAAAACCAAGGAAGGCTGGCACATTGCCCGAGTTCTGGGCCGTAAGGAAGATGGGGTTCGCTCCGCTCACATTTTACTCCGTACCATTCCTACAGCCAAGGATTCTGCTGCCGTTATTCGTTTGGCCGATTCTTTGCGTAGCGTTTTAAAAACATCGGAACAATTTGCGGAGGCTGCCAAAAAGTATAGTGAAGACAAGTCCTCCAACTATGCTGGTGGTCGCCTAGGCTGGTTTTCTAAAGGTGAAATGAATCCTGAATATGTGGAGCCTGTGGCGGGTCTTAGTGTGGGTGAAGTTTCGGAGCCTGTGGTTATAGATGGTGCGTATCATTTATTCCGTTTGGACGATTCCCAGCAGATTCGGGAATTGAATATGGAAGAAGACTTTGCAAAAATTCAGCAGATGACGGCGACGCATATTGAAAATGACCGCCTGGAAGTGCTTGTTAAAAAGTGGCGCAAGGAAGTTCATGTTGACATTCGCATGAAGGACTGATGCAGAAGAGAGCCGGCTGTGATACATTTTACCCACGTCACAAAAACTTACGAAGATAATTGGAAGGCTCTTTCCAATGTGACGTTCCGTATTAACAAAGGTGAATTTGTTTTTTTAACGGGCCACTCTGGCGCTGGTAAGTCTACGGTTCTAAAATTAATTTATATGGATGAAAGGCCCGATGATGAGCGAGGCGGCCAGGTAATGGTAAAATTTACCGCCGATTCCCTGTACGACAGCAAGAATACTCCCGAAAAAAATATTCAGGCACTTCGCCGCAAAATGGGAATAATCTTTCAGGACTTTAAGCTTTTGCCAGACCGCAATGTGTTTGAAAATGTGGCCCTGGCTTTAAGAATTGTGGGCACTCCTTCGAATAAGATAAATGCCGCTGTATTTGAGGCTTTGGCTTTGGTGGGTATAAGTCAAAAACGTTTTGCCATGCCCTACACATTGTCTGGTGGTGAACAACAGCGGGTGGCCATTGCAAGAGCCATGGTTCACAATCCCTATCTGCTTTTGGCTGACGAACCAACTGGTAATTTGGACCCTAAAAATGCCGATGAAGTATTTAAAATTTTTAAGGAAATAAATGCTCGCGGCACCACTGTGGTGATGGCGACCCATAATCCAGATTTTTACTTGAACAGCCCATTCCGTAGGCTCACCCTGGATCACGGCGAACTGATGAATAGGGATATTTTGTAATCTTTGATTTCCTTAATGGCTCCTGTAGCCAGGTTCCCTAATTTGTATGTTCCTATTTGAACTCGAACTAAACGTAGTACCTGGTAGCCACAGGCTTCGCACATTCGCCTAATTTCTCGGTTTTTTCCTTCGGATAAAGTAATTTCTAGCCACAGTGTTTTTTCGGATTCTTTGAATATTAGGGCTTCTTTGGCCTGCATCAATTCTGGAGGTTCTCCATAAATTCGGGGAGGAACGGTAAGGCCTTCCTTCATTTTTTGCACCAGTTTTTTAGGTGAAATGTTAGAATCTTTAGGTTTTACCTGCACGCGATATATTTTATCCAGATGGGTTTTGGGGTCTAAAATTTGGTTGGCAAAATCGGTGTCGTTGGTAAAGAAGAGAAGCCCTTCGCTGGCGGCATCGAGGCGGCCTACTGGGGAAATATGAGGAAGCCTTGCTCCAGAGTGATTTTTTGCATATTGCTCCCGAAACAGGTCCATTACGGTTTTGCGGCCTTTTTCGTCATGGGCCGTGGTAACAAAGCCCCTAGGTTTATTCATGGCAAAAAAAATCTTGGAAGTTTCATCAATGGATTTGCCATTAACCAGAATAATATCGTTGGGGTAGGCTGGTGTATCCGGGTTTAACACCACTTTGCCTCGAAGGGTAACGGCCCCTGATTGTACCAGTTTTTCGGCGTTGGAGCGGGAGCAGAACCCTCGTTTGGAAATAACCCTGGCAACGCCGTGCGCTCCGGAATCTGAAGTAGATTTTTTTTGTGGCTTTGGGTACATGATTATACTTTGGGTGTTAAGGAAAATATGAATTCTACTAGGTTTTTGTTTAGCTGGTTGTTGATGAGGTCGGCTTTTTCTGCTTGGGTAAAATGAGTGTCTTTGGCTCGTTCGCCACAAATGTCTATTCCTAGAATGGTTCTTGTGGTTAAAAGTTTTTGAATATGTTGTTTTAAATGTTTTAAAGAGAGGGTGCCTTGGTCCCAGTTGGTAACGGCTTCTTCGGAGGAGAGAACATCTTTGTCTATGGATATGTAGACGGGGAGGTTTTCTTTCATTTTTTCCCATGGGATGGGTTCTTCGTTTTTGGATTGGGGGATTATTAGAACCTTTTCTAAAATTTCATCTGGAACTTGGTTTGTTAGTTTATCAGAAATGCCGATGAGGAGCGCCTGACTCATTAAAGGATTTTTTTCCATAACCTCTTTTACCCATCCACCACAAGAAAGAATTCCATCAAATTGGGGCGACTGTGTGTCGGGATGATTGTCAAATACCACTAAAATAAAGGGCTGGTGAATTTTATCACAAAAAAATTTGCTAAGGTAGTGGTAATTGCCGGAATCTATAAAGTGGATAGAATCTATGGGAATAAAATTAAGTCGTTGGCTAATTTCTTCTTGGGCTTCGCTATCGCAGTAACAGTCGGTACCTTGAATATCAGTACAGTCTAGCCAAGTGTTTGGTGCTTGCTGGGCCATGTTTTTTAGAAAAGTTTGCTCTTGGTAAACACCGCTAAAGTCTAGAATGTGAAGGGATTTTTTCATGGCGAGTCCTTTAACGAGTCTTTGAAAATCTGGTGCAAAACTGGCAGGTTTGGCAAAAGGGGTGGATCAGTTTGTTGCTTTTAAAACCATCCTTTATCTCTTGGGCACTGGGGCTTTCTAAAATTTTTGAAAGAGGTGTGGTTGCAATGTTTCCTAGTTCAATTTGACCGCTGTAATCTAGGCAGCAAGCTACAACCCGACCATCGTGAAGAATGGCCACATGGGTGTCTAAGGCCCGGCAGGTTCCTACATTATTTGGTGCGGTTTCTTTTTTGTTCAATGGTATTGCCGATTCTTGAGGCCACTTAAAGCGACTGTCAAAATGCATATAGGCACGACCCTTGATTAAAAAACTTTTATGACGGCTGCAAAAATGGTCTAGGTTAATTTGTGTGTTGAAATGATTTTGAATTTGACTTAGAACAAATTGATTCCACTGTTTTGATTTTTCATCACCCATGTTCCAAAGGCGAAGGTTAATGTACAAGTCGGGTCGGTTGTTCAAGGCTGTTTGAACAAAGTCTAGAACTTGATGGAGCTTATTTTGGGCTAGACTTTGATTAGGAAATTCGGCGTAGGCGTGGGTAGAAAAATTAATTTGTCTTATGTAAGGGTTGTTTAAAATATGTTTTTCAAAATGATGGATAGTGGTGCCGTTTGTGGTTAGGTTTAATTTGGTTCCAGCTATTTCTAAAAGGTTTAGGTAGTCTAAAAAATTAGGGTGAAGGGTGGGCTCCCCAAGAACATGAAAGTAAACGCTATCCGCTAATTTTGAAGATTGTGAAAGGGCTGTTTTAAAAAGCGCTGGCTCCATAAAATGACGATGTTCACCTAAACTGGAGGATGGGCAAAAGGAACACTGCAAGTTGCAGGAATCGGTAATTTCGATGTAGATCCCGTTCATGGTTCAAAGGTACAAAGATTGGGGATGGAATAGTTGGGGATACTGTAAAAATCTTTGCACAAAACGCTTTTTACACACTTTTTAGGGATATGTGATGCAAAAAGCTGGCGCGAAAAAGGTTAGGGGTGTATTTTGTTTGCAACATTCTTTGCAAGGGGATGATTGGATGAATAAAAATTTCTTTTGGAAGAGTGTATGGGTTGGATTGTTTTTTCTGTCGGGATGTGGAGATTCCGATAAAAGTAGCGTTTATCCAGAAACTTCTGTTGGTTCTGATGCTGGTGTTTCTGTTGGCACGGAAGTAGGGGCCAGCTCCGGAAATTCTTTTGGGGTAGTTTCTAGTTCCGAAGGCGTTTCTGCAGGATTATCTCTTTGGGGTGAAAACCTGTTTTCTAGCAGTAGTTACATTGAAAACGCGGTTGATGCATCTAGTGGAAACGACGTGGCTCCAGTTTTGAATATAGATGAAAAAAGCTTTACAGAAACGGTAAACGGAATTTCTTTTGATATGGTTTTTGTAAAAGGCGGAAGTTACACTCGGGGTTGCAACAATTGTGCCTCTCAGGACAAACAATATGAAAGTCCTGAACATTTGGTAACGGTGGATAATTACTTTATTGCAAAATATGAGGTGACGAACCAATTGTGGAATGCGGTGATGGGAGGTTCTACAAACTTTTGGGAAAAAGAAAAGGCTCCCAAAATTGGTGTAAGTTGGTTTGATGCTAATGCATTTATGTGTAAATTAAATTCTCTTACAGGAAAAACTTACCGTTTGTTGACAGATGGGGAATGGGAGTTTGCTGCAAAGGGAGGTTCTGACGGCGTTTTACAAAATTACAAGTATTCGGGTAGCAACAGTATTGATGATGTGGCTTGGTACTCTGAAAATAGCGGGGGTACAAGCCATGAGGTGGGTACAAAGGCTCCCAACGATTTAGGCTTATACGACATGAGTGGAAATGCTTGGGAATGGGTATATGACTGGCTTGTGTCATACTCTGATGGAGATAAAATTAATCCAGTGCAATTAACAGGTTCTGGGAACAAGACCCGTCGCGGCGGAAGTTACGACGAGCCTGCAGATTTTGCACGAGTGACTAGGCGAGCCATTCGTAGCCGCGACGGCGCCGCCGGCATGGGCTTTAGAATTGGACTTTCCAAGGAAATGCCCGGTGGGATGGATGACCCATGCCGGGCGGCAAATCCCCAGGCTTTGTCTTGTACCGGAGACAAGTATCGGGACTGTCGCCTGATTACTGGTGAAGACGAAGCCTGGATAGGAGAAAGTGCTGCCCTTCGTGTAAGTGAATCTGGTTTTAGTGCTGTATCGGGATACCCTACGGTGCAGGGGGAATGGTACACTTTGAATAACCGCTCCTTTAATGTGGTTTCCAAAACAGGGACAAAGACTTACGCCTACTATGTGTTTAGTGAAGATGAAATGACCATGATTAGTGAAGATGGAATGCCTTACCGTATGTACCGTAAACCTATTGCCGAGGCAACCGTAGATATTCCCAGTTTGCCTTTACAGACAAGTGCAACACCGCTTGCTACGCTAATTTCAAAGGTGGAACCAGAACGTATGGTAAGCGATGAGGAATTGATGAATCCGGATACATCCAAGAGAGACGCTCGTATTATGTCACCCGACGGTTACACTTGGTTTTTTGATGGACGTTGTTGCGGAGGCAACCACAAGTATCGTTTTCATTTGGATAAAAACGGTGACGCAGAATTTGTGGTGATGGATTACGACGATAGCCACAAGGAAAATGTTTTAGCTCGTGGTCGTTGGTTCACCGTAGGAAACATTGCACTTCATATTGTATACGAGGGCAAGTATTTTAACTACCTTTATACGTCAGGAAATCGGTCCATGTCTTTTAGCGAGTACATGCCCCAAGGACCTATATTCTGCCATATATCTTTTCAAGATTACGAACGGGGCGATTTTAGAATATTTAACAAGACCCTCTATGACGATAATATTAAAAGACCGAAGGGTTTTAATGGAGAAAAGCCTGTTTATGACGCTGGCGAATACCAAGTGAATTCGGATTAAATAATGTAAAATTAAATTTACATTATTTATGTTGTAATAAAATTGACAATTTGCATATATATATATATATATTAGGTATCATTAATTTAGATGTAATAACTTATCTGGGTTGATTAATGAAAAGAATATTTTTCTGCATAATGATACTTGCT
>JABUUT010000037.1:35874-37762 GCA_021443045.1 Fibrobacteraceae bacterium | reverse complement strand
AATTTTCAAGAGTCTCCTTTGTAACGATCCTCGGGATTTAAACGTCCCGGGGATTTTTTGACTGTAGTAAAGACAAAAAATATATATTAAAGAAAAAGGGAACTTTTAGTATGAATACTTTTAATGAAAAACTTTACGCAAGTCACATCGAGGATAAACTGAATGAAAATCCTGTACCTTTTTTAGATGTAGATGAATTGTCGTATCTTAAGCATCTTAGCGATAAAGCTCTTTTACACTATCTAAATAGCAAATCCGGACACGGACTAGACATTCCTTTTGTAATTTCGGAATATGTAACAATATTCAAGAATCTAGAATATACCCCAAAATCGCATATTGTTCAGCAACTGGCGTTCTGGATTTCTCTTTTTGCGTTTTCACCCGCATTTACAGAAAAAGAGAAAAAATCCATCCGAAATATGGGGATACAGTGCAAAAAATTCGCATTGCAAAATGTTCTGAATCCAACCGTAGATGATGATGAGGACTTTAAGCAATTTGGTTTTAATGACAGAATGCTTCATTTTAGAGGCATTCAGGATTTGGCAAGAAAATGCTCTGCAGATATTCGAAAAAAACTCGTTTTGTCTTCTCAAGATGAAACTCGCGGTGAATGGTTCGATGCCTTGTGCGAAGCATACAAAGAAGGTATGGAAACTTTAGGTTATTCAGGAAATATTTCTGCATTAAACACATTGATGACAGCAACGAAGGATGACGATAAACACGATGAATTTTTTATTACCGGCGAGCACAAAGGCAACATTCATCGAAATAGCGCTATGCAGAGAGGATTTACTAAACCGGGTGGACTTAAATCAACGAGGCCAGTTTATGCAGAGAATGAAAATACGATTTTTCATTCTCATCCAAGTTTATCCCCCTTATCTATGAACGAAATTCAAGATTTTTACAATCCGAAGAATACAATTTTGGGTGGAGATCTTGGACACGTAATCTCAATGAACAAGAATGCTTTCGCCATAAACAAAAATGGAGACATCTTTTACTCAAATCCTAAGCTTGCACGAATCTGCCTCTATAATCTCGAAGGTTGCCATCCTGACGACGGTCAAGTTTATCTTGGAAACATCAAGGAGTTCTTGAAGTGAGATTTTTCTTGCCATTGTACATTTTATTTTGCGTGATTAGCTGTTCAAGGGAAACTGGCGAACGAGTTCATGAAATGTCTGCTTGCGAACAGTTTCTTGCTTCTCATAAAGAATTTGTAGAAAACGTTCATCATGTAGAATGTCTTGAAGGAAATAATTTCTATTTCGAACTGCTATCCAATAAAGGGTCTGTATACTTTGCAACAGTCCAAGGAAATTCATTGAGGGTGGATTCCCTATGGGGCTATGACAACGAAATGTTTAACAAAGTAATGGAATACAAAGCTTGGAAAAACGAGTGCCTACAAAAGAATCCCTCTGCACATATTGGGGCATCATTCAGCAAAGAGCGATTGAAAAGTGACTCCTCAAAATACGAAGCAAGGTTGTTCTCGGAATTCAAACATTTCATTATGACTGTAGATGAAATGGATGAAAACGATTTTGAAAAACAATTTGAAGCGAGTGATTCCCTGCTTCAGCTGTATAGTTGTATGGCCTCTCAAAAATTGTTCAGCCGACTAGATGGTTGGATTCGAAAAAGGGACAATCAATCATTCTTTATTCAATCTTCCAACGGGATGTTTTATACGGCAACCACAAATAAAAAAAGGATTATTGCAAAATTTAAAACCTACACCCAGGACGATTATGTCCCAAAGTATGAGCGGCGCGTTTATTCCACGGATTCCACATTCTTTGTAGAATACAGAAATCACGACTGGTTCTATTTTAACGCGGCACGAGACTCTATCGCCTTTTTCGTGAAGGAC